>CAYOXS010000315.1:3792-6766 GCA_964407935.1 uncultured Caldilineaceae bacterium | reverse complement strand
TCCGGGCTCGATGTGGGCGCCACCGCCGCCACCGTGCTGTACGAGGCCGTGGTCAACGGTGTGGAGCCGCCGGCCAGCACCTTTGCCCCAACGACCATTGTTGACCCCACCAACTACGAATCCGTAATGGACTCCATCTCGCTGGGCAACTGTTCTCAGTAGTTGATAACTGCTGATGGGGGCGGAGCGGACACTCTTCGTTCCGCCCCCAATTCCGCACCTGCGGCCAACCGCAGGAGAGAGAGTTAATTTATGACCGTAACAACCCAATCACCCTCCAAAGAAGCCAATGACTTGCGCGGAACCCTCAAAGTTCGCAACATCAGCAAGGCATTTCCCAATGTTCAGGCCCTGGATGATGTCTCCCTTGACATCCGTCCGGGCGAAATCCTCGCGTTTATGGGCGAGAACGGCGCCGGCAAATCTACCCTGCTCAAAATTATCAATGGCGATTACCAGCCGGACGCCGGCACCATTTCAATTGACGACAAACCGCTATCGTTTTCTAACCCCAAACAGGCGCACCAGGCCGGTATCCGCGTGATTTACCAGGAGCCGGAAATTGTGCCGGGGGTTGACGTGGCCGAAAATATCTGGGTGGGCGAGCTGCCCAAGCGGCTGGGTTTTATTGACCGCCGCCAGCTAAACGACAAGGCCAAACGCCGCCTGGCGGAGTACGGCTTTGAAAAGGTTTTGCCCACCCACCTGATGGGCGAGGAGCTGTCGTCTGCCCAGCGACAGCTTGTTGAAATTATGCGGGCGCTCAAATCTGGCGTGCGGGTGCTGGCGCTGGACGAACCCACGTCGTCGCTGACCGACGACGAGGTTGAGCGCCTGTTTGCCCTGGTTAACCGCCTGCGCGATGAAGGCGTGGCCATCATTTACGTGTCCCATCGCATCAACGAAATCAAACGGCTGTGCGACCGCATTGCCATTTTGCGCGATGGGCGGCTGATTGCCGTGAAACCGGCCTCTGAGTTGAGCGAAGCCCAGATTGTGAGCCTGATGGTGGGCCGCGACCTGTCGGACGTGTTCCACCGCCAGCCGGCGGGCACTAACCGGGAAGTGCTGCGCGTGGAAGAGGTATCGAGCAACTGGCACAACGCCGTTAGCTGCTACGTTAACGCCGGCGAAGTTGTGGGCTTTTCCGGCCTGGTCGGCGCGGGCCGCTCTGAGCTGGCCAAAGTGATTTTTGGCGAACTGCCCAAAAACAGCGGGCGCATTTTTTTGAGCGGCGAGGAAATTTCGCCCCGCCGCCCGGACCAGGCCATTGCCAAAGGCATCGGCTTTGCGCCGGAAGACCGCAAGCGCGAGGGGCTGATCCTGATCCGCAGCGTGCTGGAAAACGCGTCGATGGCGATTTTGCGCCAGATCAGCCGTTTTCACCTAGTGCGCAGCGCCCTGGAACGGGACGTGGTTAGCGGCTTTGTGGAAAAGCTGAAGGTCCGCACCCCCTCGCTGGATCAGGAAGTGGGCAAGCTGAGCGGCGGCAACCAGCAAAAAGTGGTGCTGGCCCGCTGGTTGGCGGCCAAACCCAAACTGCTCATCCTTGATGAGCCAACCCGCGGCATCGACGTGGGGGCCAAGGCCGAAATTTACCGCCTCATCGATGAACTGGCCAACGAAGGGCTGGCGATTATGCTCATCAGCTCAGAACTGCCGGAGATTCTGGGGCTGGCCGACCGGATTTATGTGATGCAGAATGGCCGGATTACCGGCGAACTGGCCGGGGCGGAAGCCACGGAAGAAGCCATACTTGAACTCGCAATGGTCGATAATCTATCGGCAACCCAACCGGGAGCGCAACACCAATTCAAAAGGGTAATAAATAATGAATCAAGAGTTAATTAACCAAACGGTATTTCCAAAAAAACAGGGCGACACCTTCAAGCGGGCCATCAGCGCCATTGGCACCGATAACCTGTCGCTTATGTTCGCCATTCTTTTCCTGCTGCTGCTCATCACCGTGGTCAGCGGCTGGTTTGGCTACAGCGGCGGCGATAAATTCTTCTCGTGGCAAAACCTGATGAACAGCCTGGCCCAGGCCATTGTGATTGTGGGCCTGCTGGCCGTGGGCGAAACCGTGGTGATTGTGGGCGGCGGCCTTGATATTTCCGTTGGCTCGGTGGCGTCCGTTGGCTCGGTGGTGGCGGCCTCGGTTTTGGTTGGCGTTGGCACCTTTGGCTCGATTGTGTTTCTGCCCACCAATAATGTGATGGTGGCCGTTTTGGCCGGCATCGTGGCCGGGATGATGGCCGGGGCCATTAACGGTTTTATTGTAACGGTGTTAAAGGTAAACCCGATTATCGCCACGCTGGGCACGCTGGCCGCCTTTGGCGGCGTCGCCTTTTTGCTGGTGCCGGAAGGCAAGCCGGTGGGCGTGTTTACCGAGCCGGCTTTCACCTGGATGGCCCAGGGCCGCTTTTTAACCGAAGCCCCCATCCCCGCGCTGGGCGGGTCAAAATGGACCGGCATCCCTGTGTTGACGGTGATTTTGATTTTTGTAGCCGCCGGCGTACACGTGCTCATGCGCTACTCTGATTTTGGCCGGGCCGTGTACGCCATCGGCGGCAACGACAAAGCCGCCCGCCTGGCCGGCATCAACCTGTCTCGCGTGCGGATGCAGATGTACATGCTGTCGGGCGGCATTGCCGGGCTGGCCGGGGTGCTGCTGGCGGCGCGGACCACGTCGGGCAATCCCATCAACGGCGTTGGCCTGGAACTGCAAGCCATCACCGCCGTGTTTTTAGGCGGCGCGGCCACCGATGGCGGCCGGGGCACCATTTTTGGCACCTTTCTGGCTGTGATTCTGGTTGGCATTTTGAACAACGGCATGAACCTGCTGGGCTTTAACACCTTCATTCAGCGGGTGGCGCTGGGCTTGCTGCTCATCGCCGCCGTGGCCATTTCGCAGTGGCGGCAGGCGCGCGCCGAACGCGCCCGCACCCGCATCGCCGCCGAGGCGTAACCCATC
>CAYOXS010000315.1:0-3692 GCA_964407935.1 uncultured Caldilineaceae bacterium | reverse complement strand
TACCCCACCTACCCCGCCTGCCCGCCCGATCCCAACCCGATGTTTCTGGAAAAGCGGGTGTACCAGGGCAGCAGCGGCAGCGTGTACCCCAACCCCTTCACCGACCGCATCTCTGACGAGCGGGTTGAGCGCAGCTACCGGGGCGTTTACCTGGAAAATGAATACATCAAAGTGATGGCCATGCCCGAACTCGGCGGGCGGATTCACGTGGGGCTGGACAAAAGCAACAATTACGACTTTTTCTACCACAACCGGGTCATCAAACCGCAGCTGGTGGGGCTGTATGGCGCGTGGATTTCCGGCGGCGTTGAATTTAACTGGCCGCAGCACCACCGCCCCACCACCTTTGAGCCGCTGGATTCCGCGCTGGAAGAACACCCCGACGGCCGCAAAACCGTGTGGCTGGGCGAAATTGAGCCGATGAACCGCCTCAAAGGGATGCACGGCGTTACCCTGCACCCCGGCAAATCGCTGGTTGAGGTGCAGGCCCGGCTGTACAACCGCACCGCGCTGCCGCAAACCTTTTTGTGGTGGGCCAACCTGGCCGTCCACGTGAATAACGATTACCAGTCGGTCTTCCCGCCCGATGTCTCGCTGGTGGCCGACCACGCCCGGCGGGCCACCAGCAAATTCCCCATTGCCAACGGCTTTTACTACGATGTCGATTACACCGCCGGCGTGGATATTTCGTGGTGGAAAAATATCCCCGTGCCAACCAGCTACATGGTGCTCCAGTCCGAGTACGATTTTTTGGCCGGCTACGATCACGGGCGGCAGGCCGGGGTGGTACACATTGCCAACCGCCACATTTCGCCCGGCAAAAAAATGTGGACCTGGGGCGCGGGCGAGTTTGGCGCGCGCTGGTACCGCCACCTCACCGACAGCGACGGCCCCTACATTGAGCTGATGAGCGGCGTTTACACCGACAACCAGCCCGATTTCGCCTGGCTGCACCCCTACGAAACCAAAACTTTTTCGCAATACTGGTATCCGCTGCGCGACATTGGGGCCATCAAAAACGCCAACCTCGATGCCGCCGTTAATTTGACCGTGGATGACGGCGCGGCGGTCATCGGCTTTAACACTTCGGCCCGTTTTGAGGCGGCGCGGGTACTGCTGCGCGACAACCAGCGCCTGCTCTTTGAGCAGCGCGCCGACATCGCCCCGGACGCCCCCTACCTGCGGCGCGTGCCATTGCCCGCCGGCGCCGACCCGGCCACGTTGACCGTGACCCTGCTCACCGCCGGCGACCGTGAACTCATCAGTTTCAGCCTTTACCGGCCCGACAGCGGCTTCCACGCCGACCCGGCCACCGCCGCGCCGCCGCCGGAGGCCATCGCTACCACTGAGGAGCTGTACCTCACCGGCCTGCACCTGGAGCAGTACCGCCACGCCACCCGCCGGCCCGATCCCTACTACGAAGCCGCGCTCCAACGCGACCCGCTGGATGCCCGCAGTCGCAACGCGCTCGGCTTGCTCAACCTGCGGCGCGGCAATTTTGCGGCAGCGGCAGAGCACTTCCGGCAGGCCATCGCCCGGCTGACCCTCAAAAATCCCAACCCCACCGATGGCGAGCCGTACCACAACCTCGGCGTGGCCCTGCGCTTTCTGGCAGATGACGCCGCCGCCTACGCCGCCTTTTACAAAGCCGCCTGGAATTACGCCTGGCAGGCGCCAGCCTACTTTGCGCTGGCCCAGCTTGACTGCCGCAAGGGTGATTGGGCGCGGGCGCTCGAACACGTTGAGCAATCGCTGGCGACCAACGCGCTCAATTTGCAGGCCCGCAACCTGAAAACGGCGCTGCTGCGCAAACTGGGCCGCGTGACCGAAGCCGAGGCGCTGGCCCGGGCCACGGTTGAGATGGACCGGCTGGATTACGGCGCGCGCAACGAGCTGGCGCTGCTGGCCGCCGGCCCCGCCGCCGAGGCCCGGCTGGCCGAATTGCGGGAGCTGATGCGCGGCAACCCGCAAAGCCACCTGGATCTGGCCATCGATTACGCCGGGGCCGGCCTGTTTGACGAGGTCAGCGCGGTGCTGTGCCGGGTCTCTGAGGGGGAGGCCGTGTACCCGCTGGTGCTGTACTACCTGGGCTACTTTGCCCACCGGCAGGGCGATGCCGCTGCCGCCGCCGCGTTTTTTGAACGCGCCGCCCGGCAGTCGCCGGATTACTGCTTTCCCAACCGGCTGGAGTCCATTGCCGTGCTGCGGCTGGCCATTGAGCAAAACCCGCGCGACGCCCGCGCCCGCTACTACCTGGGCAACCTGCTGTACGACAAAAAACGGCATCAGGCGGCCATTGAGCTGTGGGAGCAAGCGCGGGAATTGGACACCTCATTCTCCATTGTTCACCGCAATTTGGGGCTGGCCTATTTCAACATTCAGGGCGATGCCGCTGCCGCCAAAGCCGCGTTTGAGGCCGCCTTTGCCGCCAATCCCGCCGACGCCCGGCTGCTGTACGAGCTGGACCAGCTTGACAAACGGCTCAACGCCAACCCGGCGGCGCGACTGGCCCGGCTGGAAAGTCACCGCCCGCTGGTTGACCGGCGCGATGACTTGACCGTGGAACTGGCCGCGCTCTACAACCTGGCGGGCCGCCCGGACGACGCGCTGGCCCTGCTGGAGAACCGCATTTTTCACCCGTGGGAAGGCGGTGAGGGCAAAGTGGCCGAGCAGTACGTGCAGGCGCATCTGGCCCGCGGGCGGGCCGCGCTGCGCGCCGGCAAGCTCGATGCGGCGCTGGCCGAGTTTAGCGCCACGCTCAGCTACCCGGAAAATCTGGGCGAAGGCGTGCACGAGGTCTTTACCAAACAGGCTGACCTGTTCTACGCCCTCGGCGTGGTTCAGCAGGCAATGGGCAACCCGTCCAAGGCCGGCGAATTCTTTGAAAAAGCCGTAACCGAGCGCAACGATGGCACGGCGCTGGCCTACTACAAAGGGCTGGCGCTGGCCCGGCTGAAACGGGAGGCGGCTGCGGCGGAAACTTTTAGAAAGCTGGTGCAGGCCGGCGAAACGCAGCTTAAACAGACGGCCACCATTGATTACTTTGCCACGTCGCTGCCCACCTTCCTGATTCTGGAAGATGACCTGCAACAACGCCACGAGATTGAGTGCCGGTTTATGATGGGGTTGGGCCAGTTGGGACTGGGCGATGTGGCCGCCGCCCGCCGTGAATTTGAGGCGGTGTTGGCGCTGGACATCAATCATTTGGCGGCAAAAACGCACCTGGCCGCCATCCAGCCCGGCGCGCCGGCAGAGGCAACGCTGCTGCCCACCGTCTGACCAAAACAAACACCCGGGCTAATTATTAGCCACTGCTATCCATTCAAATGTTGCCGCCAGTTCGCCGCTGGCGGTTCGCATTTCCAGCCGGTTTAATTGGCTGAGATAAACAGTGGCAGTTTGCAGCGCCGCCAGATATTTTTTAGCGCCGAGTCGATAATCGGCCCAGATAAACCATCAAAAACCTCCATCTTTCCTTAAAAATAGTTAGATTTTCTAACTTTTTCTTTGAGGGCGGTTCTGTTTCTGCTATGCTCTTTTTTATTCATTTTTATTGCTGACGCTGTGCCCGCGTCAGTTTCCTTAAAATTTCAGTACCAGGCGTAACTTTTTTTGTGTTTCGGGCACTTCATATAACGAGGCGTAGCAGTTTTCTGGGGGGAAACCATCTGCTCTCTTAACCTTCACGCTTC
>CAYOXS010000314.1:3979-6794 GCA_964407935.1 uncultured Caldilineaceae bacterium | reverse complement strand
GTATTTTTAACCAGCAACAACACCCGCGAGTTGAGCGAAGCGCTCAAACGGCGCTGCCTCTACATTTTCATCGATTACCCCACCGTTGAAGCCGAACTTAACATTGTGCGGCTCAAA
Source organism: uncultured Caldilineaceae bacterium (assembly GCA_964407935.1). GTDB lineage: Bacteria > Chloroflexota > Anaerolineae > 4572-78 > J111 > J095. Next base: position 6,677 of record CAYOXS010000314.1, on the reverse strand, counting down.
GTGCCCGATCTGGCCCCCAAACTCGCTGAGCAGGCGGTGGAACTGGTGCACCAACTGCGCGACATCGGCCTGAAAAAATCGCCGTCTATCAGCGAAACGCTGGACTGGGCCAAGGCGCTGCTCAAACTCAACGCCAAACAGATCGATGAAGAAACCTTTAAAAACACCATGACCGTCCTGCTCAAACATGAGTCGGATTTGGTGCGGGCCAAACGCTTTATGGCCCAGCGCGGCGGCAACGGCGGCAAACGCCGGGGGGTGGGCGGCTTTGATCCCGATGACCTGGGCACGTACCGCAATATTTTGGGCCGATAGGTAATTTTTGGCCAAAGGGGGGTGCAATGGACCAACGCATGATTGAATTTGTCAATGGGCTGCGCGCCGCTGGCGTGCGCGTGTCTATTGCCGAGAGCCAGGACGCCTTTAACGCGGCCGGAGTGATGGGCCTGGCCAGCCAGACGGATTTTCGCAGCTCGCTGCGGGCCACGCTCGTCAAAGAGGTGCAGGACCAACCCATTTTCGACCAGCTTTTCCCCCTCTATTTTGGCAACGACGAGCCACCCATGCTCAACATCAACCAGGAGTTGTCGCCGGAGGAGCAAAAAATGCTCCAGCAGGCGCTGCGGGCGCTGCTTGAACAACTGCGGCGGCAGTCCGAGCAAAACGAGCGGCAGCAGGGACAGCGGGGCCAATCGCCGGGGCGGCGCGACCAGCAGCTCACCAGCGACATGCTCAATAACCTGATGCAGTTGCTGCAAGCGCTGTTACAGGGGCAAAATCTGCCGCCGGAAAAGCTGGAGCAAATGGGCGAACAGTCCGGCTTGCAGCAGGCGCGCCGCCCCTACGAACAGCGCGCCGCCGCCCGCGAAATGCTGCGCCAGTTGGGCATGCAGTTGCTGCAACAACTCTTGCAGCAACTGCCGGATATGCTCAAACAACTGGGGATGAGCCAGCAGGCCATTGACCAGTTGATGCAGGATATGGAAGCCAACCGCGACGCTCTGGCCGAACAAATTGGCCGTTACGTGGGCAACCAGATTGCCCGCCAGCGCACCGAAGAATACATGCGCCAGCGCGAAGAGGGCGCCGACCTGATGCACCGTCCTTTTGACCGATTGAATGAGCACGAGGCCAAACAGCTCCGCGATGATCTCAAACGGCTGGTGGCCCAGTTGCGCAGCCGGGCCGCGCTGCGCCGCAAACGGGCCCAAAATGGCACGCTCGATGCCAAACGCACCCTGCGGGCCAACCTGCGCTACGGCGGCGTGCCGCTGGAGTTAAAGTTCAAAAGCCGGCACCTCAAACCCAAGCTGGTGCTCATTTGCGATATGTCCACCAGTATGCGGCCGGTGGTCAGCTTTTTCCTGCGCATCATCTACGAATTGCAGGATCAGGTATCCAGCACCCACTCATTTGGCTTTGTCAGCGATTTGGGTAATATTACCGAAGATTTTGCCGAGCACACCCCGGACGAGGCGCTGGAGCTTGTGCTGGCCCGGCCCGATTTGCAGCCCGGCTACTACAGCACTGATCTGGGCAACAGCCTCAATACGCTGATGATGGAATTTCCGGCCACCATCGACCACCGGACCACGGTGATTTTTGTGGGCGACGGGCGCAATAATTTTCGCGACCCCCGGCTCGATTTGATGCAGCAGATTCAGCGGCGCGGCAAACGTATCATCTGGCTCAACCCGGAGCATCCCAGCGAGTGGGGTCACGGCGACAGCGATATGCCCAAATACTTGCCCTTTGCCGCTGCCGTCCATCGCGTGAGCAACATGGCCGAACTGGCCGCGGCGATTGATAAACTGCTGACCGCGTAGTAGAGTCGCAGAGTAAAGCAGGTCACGTTTACAGCGTGACTGTTGGGCTGCAAGCCCGACCTACGATTTTTGCGACCCTGCGTCTTTGCGACTCTGTATCTCTGAATAAATCTTAACGAGGTAAAGTTGATTATGTTCCACGGCGGCGGCTGGTGGACTTTTATTCGATATGACGAAGAGCGGGACCGGCCTCAACTGAGCTGGGCGCTGCTGCGCCGGGTGTGGGATTACGCCGGCCCGTATCGGCTCAAAGTGCTGGGGCTGCTGGTGACGATTCTGGCGATTACCGGCTTAAGCCTGGTCACACCGCTGCTGTTTCGCGATCTGATTGACAACGCCATCCCCAACCGCAACGTTACCCGGCTCAATTTGCTGGCGCTGGGGATGATTGGTATTCCGCTGGCCAATGCGCTCATTGGCGCGGTGCAGCGCTACCTTAGCGCCACCATCGGCGAAAGTCTTATCGCCGATTTGCGCAACGCCCTGTTTGCCCACATGCAAAATATGAGCCTGCGCTTTTTTACCCACGCCAAAACCGGCGAGCTGATGAGCCGCCTCAACAACGATGTGGTGGGCGCGCAGAACGCGCTCACCGGCACGTTTGTCAATATTATCACCAACATTGTTACGGTTGTGCTGACGCTGGCCATTATGGTTTCGCTGGAGTGGCGGCTCACCCTGCTCAGCGTGGCGGTGGTGCCGCTGTTCATTTTGCCGGCCCGCCGCATTGGTCGCGTGCTGCGCGATGTGCGCCGCGAAAGCATGGACCTGAACGCCAAAATGAATTCGCTGATGAACGAAACGCTCAATGTGAGCGGCGCGCTGCTGGTAAAATTATTTGGCCGCCAGCAGGATGAGGTGGCTAAATTTAA
>CAYOXS010000314.1:0-3879 GCA_964407935.1 uncultured Caldilineaceae bacterium | reverse complement strand
CTGCCGGAGGTGGCCGGGTCGGTTAAATTTGATAACGTCTCGTTCAGTTACACCGCCGGCGGCGATGGCGGCGCAAGCGCGCTGGGGTTAACGGTTGATCGCGATGGCAGTAACGGGGCCGGGCCAACACCGGCGCGGACGGCAACCCGCGGCATGGCCGTCGGATCGATCAGTTTTGAGATCAAACCGGGCCAACTGGTGGCGCTGGTGGGGCCGAGCGGGGCCGGCAAAACCACCATCACCTATCTGCTGCCGCGCCTGTACGATCCCACGGCCGGGCGCATTTGTCTGGACGGCCACGACCTGCGTGATATTTCGCTGGCGACGCTGGCCCGCAATATCGGTATGGTCACCCAAGAAACCTATCTTTTTCACGATACCATCCGCACCAACCTGCTCTACGCCCGGCCCGACGCGACGCAGGCCGAAATTGAAGCCGCCTGCGAAGCGGCCAATATCCATCACTTTATTGCCACCCTGCCCGATGGCTACGAGACGGTGGTTGGCGAGCGCGGCTACCGGTTGAGCGGCGGCGAAAAACAGCGCGTGGCGCTGGCCCGGGTTATCCTCAAAAATCCGCGCATTCTGGTGCTCGACGAAGCCACCAGCAACCTCGACAGCCAGAGCGAGGCGCTCATTCAGGAAGCGCTGGAGCGGATTATGCACGGCCGCACCAGCGTGGTGATTGCCCACCGGCTCAGCACCATTTTGGCCGCCGATGTAATTTTGGTGATGAACGAAGGCCGGCTGGTGGAACAGGGCCGACGCAGCGGCTCCCGCTCGGCGCACGAAGAACTGCTGGCGCAGGGCGGCCTGTACGCCAGCCTGTACCAAACCCAATTTCGGTACACGCCCGACCCGCTGGCTTAACGTCGCCACTCCAACTCAAAAAGCCCCTCCTCCCTAACAGCGAGAAGGGGCTTTTTGAGTTGGAGGCCCGTTAGCCTTTACATGGTTTTTCCGGGCCGCTGCCCCGGGTTATGGTCGGGTTCGGGCCGGGCCGGCAGTTCATCGGACACCAGCACGCGGCTGGCGGAGAAGGTGCCGTCATCGTTGCGCGTGCCTTCGGCGCGGACAAACTGGCCCACTTCCACATCAGACAGGCTGCCGGCCTCGCCGTTAACGGTGAACTCGGTGTCGTCATCGGTGAGGATGGTTTCGGTGCCGCGCGGGTTTTCGGCGGTGATGGTAGTGCTGTCAACGGCGGTCACTTCGCCGCCCGCGCCGCGACCGCCGGAGCCGCCGCGACCGGGTTCGGGCCGGGCCGGCAGTTCGTCGGACACCAGCACGCGGCTGGCAGAGAAAGTGCCGTCGTCGTTGCGGGTGCCTTCGGCGCGGACAAACTGGCCCACTTCCACGTCAGACAGGCTGCCGGCCTCACCGTTGATAGTGAATTCGGTGCTTTCATCGGTGAGGATGGTTACGGTACCGCGCGGATTTTCGGCGGTGATGGTGGTGCCGTCAACGGCTGTCACTTCGCCGCCCGCGCCGCGCCCGCCGGGGCCGTGGCCGGTAATTTGGTCAACGCCCGGGGCGGCATAGGCAATCGCCGCGCCGCCCAGCATCACCGCAGCGATAAGGGTTAAAATGACAAAAACAGTTGCTTTTTTCATGGTGTAAACCTCCAGATTGTTCAAATTGTTTGTAAACTGGTTCAAGATACGTGGCGTCCTTTGTCTCCTCCCGTGGTTGCCGGATGTTACATGGACAAATCCTCCTCAATCTTGATTGAGGACAGAATATCAAAAAGATGTTCAGAAATAGTTAAGATGATGTTGGGATTCTGTTTAGTTGTTCAGAGGGAGTTGGACAGTTTTTCGCGGGGTCAACTGTGCAGATACAGCGCCGCGGCGGCCACCCGATCCGGTGGGCCAATCACAAACAACTCGTCGTTGTGGCAAAGTTTGGTGGCGGCATCCGGGTTGGTCAACATTTCGCCGTTACGCCGAATGGCCAGCAGCGTTAGCCCGGTACTGTTGCGCAGGTCCAGCTCGGCCAGCGTTTGGCCCGCCAGCGGCGAACCGGGCGGCACCAGCAGCGGCGCTATCTCCACGTCGTGCAGGTGCAGTTGCAAATCAGCCACCGAAGTGCGGCTGGCCGGCGACAGGCTGCGAAACATCTCGTAGCCGTCGTCGCGGATTTGGGCCAACAGCCGGGCAATTTCTTCGCGGGGCACCAGATATTTGATCAGCACCCGGGTAAAAATCTCCACGGACGTTTCAAATTCCTCGGGGATGACCTCGCTGGCGCCCAGCCGGTACAGCGCGGCCATTTCGCCCACATAGCGGGTGCGGGCGATAATATGCGCCGTTCGGTTGAGCTGCCGCGCCAGATCAACAATGCGGCGGGTGGTGGCGGCTTCGGCAATAACTACCACCACCGTGCGGGCCAGCGGTACATCCACCTGCTTGAGTACCGCCTCCTGTGTGGCGTCGCCATAAAAAATTGGCTCGCCGCTGCTGCGCTCGGTGCGAACGGTGTCGGCGTTCATTTCAACAATCACATAGGGGATGCCGGCATGGCGGGCGGCGCGGGCCACGTTGCGCCCGTTGAGGCCGTAGCCAATGATGACCAGGTGATCTTTTTGCTCTGCGCGCGGCGGTTGGTCCAGCCCTTTCACCGGGTAGAGGCCGCGCTGCAGCCGCTCCGGCGCGGGCAGGCGTAGCGCTACATCGGCCAGCCGGGGCGCGCCGGCAATAATAAACGACGTGCCGGCCATCGTCAACACTGAGACCGCCAGAAACATCTGCTCGGCGCTGGTGGACAGCAGGGCGTAGCCCGCGCCGATACTGGCCAGAATAAAAGCGAATTCGCCCACCTGGCTCAGCCCCAGCCCGCTAATAATGGCCGTGCGCAGTGGAAAGCCCAGCAGCAGGCTGGTCACCGTGACGATTGCGCTTTTCAGCAGCAGCACCCCGGCCGTGATCAGCAAAATGGCCAGCGGCTGCTGCAGCACAAAGCCCAAATCCAGCAGCATCCCCACCGACACAAAAAAGAAGCTGGTGAAAATATCGCGGAAGGGGTGAATGTGCTCCAATACCTCGTGGCTGTACTCCGATTCCGAAATGGTCAGCCCGGCCAGAAACGCGCCCAGCGCCAGCGACAGCTCCGCCGCGGCAAAGGCCACCGCAAAGCAGATGCCGCCGACGGTCAGCAAAAACAGTTCGCGGCTGCGGGTGCGTACCACCTGATGCAAAATGGCCGGTACCAGATAGCGCGCGCCAATAAACACAAACACCAGCAGGCCAACGCCGGTCAGCGCCAGCCGCAGCACCGATGGCCCGTCCTCGCCGGCGGTTTGGCCGGCCAGAAACGGGGTCAAAATGATGAACAGGACAACAATCACGTCCTGAAAAATGAGAATCCCCAGCGCGATGCGTCCCTGCGGCGTTTCCATTTCGGCCCGGTCTTGCAGCACTTTAAGCACAATGGCGGTGCTGCTCAGCGAAATGAGAAAGCCCATAAACATGGCCGGGCCAAAGGCCCAGCCCAGCAGTTGGTGGGTAACTCCGAACACGGCCAGCACCGTCGCGCCTACTTGAAGCGCGCCGCCAACCAGCACCAGCCTTTTGATCTGCATCAGTTTGCGCAGCGAAAATTCAATGCCGATGGCAAACAGCAGCAGGATTACCCCGATTTTGGCCAGCTTGTCCACTTCGGTGATGGCGTTGACCAGCCCCAGGGCGTGCGGCCCGGCTACCACGCCCGTGGCCAGCAAGCCCACAATGGCCGGCAGTTTCAGCCGCTGCGACACGAACACCACCGCCATCGCCAGCACAAATATCACCACTACATCTCTGAGCAAGGGGATTTCCATAGCGAATCTCCTGTGAAAATAGCGCCGCAGGCTTCGTCGTGAGCTTAGCCGAACGGCCGGGG
>CAYOXS010000313.1:0-6794 GCA_964407935.1 uncultured Caldilineaceae bacterium | reverse complement strand
CACGGGCCGGTCTGGTCGCCGGATGGGCAGCAGTTGGTGTTTTACTCCAACCGCGAAGGCAACTGGGATATTTTCACCATCACCCTTGATGGCGGCGTCACCCAAAATCTATCCAACACCCCCGCCCGCGATGAGCAGACGCCTGCCTGGCGGCCGTAAGCGCACACAGGCCCACCGGTGAGCCGATTTCACACCAGCCCCGCGTTACTGGCCGCCCTCATTTTGCTGGCGGCGTTTGCCCTGCGGGTGGTCGCTATTGACCACGCCCCGGCCGGCCTGTCCCACGACGAAGCCGCCAACGGCATCGCCGCGCTGGACGTGCTCCACGGCCGGTTCCACATTTTCTACGAAATCAACAAAGGCATCGAACCGCTGATTATCTGGCTCGAGGGGCTGGCCTTTTACGGGCTGGGCATTGGCCCGGTGCAGCTCCGGCTGGTCAACATTTTTGCCGGGTTGCTGACCGTGGCCCTGGTTTATCCGCTGTCGGTGCGGCTGTTTGGCCGGCGAGTGGCCCTGCTGGCGCTGGCCGGGCTGGCCGTCTCGTTTTGGGCGGTGTTTGTCAGCCGGCTTACCCTGCGGGCGGTGCTGCTGCCACCGCTGCTGCTGCTCACGCTCTATCTGTTTTGGCGGGCGCTGTTTGGCCGCCGGCCGCTGCTCTTTTTTGCGCTGAGCGGCGTGGCCGCCGGCGTGATGATGTACACCTACCTCTCCAGCCGTTTTGCGCCCCTCATTTTGCTTACCCTTTTTGGCTACCAGCTTCTCTGCCGCAAAATCACCCGCCGCCACTGGCTGGGGCTGCTCCTGTTTGGCCTCATTTGGGCGGCCATTTTTTGGCCGCTGGCCGCCTATTTTGTTGACCACGCCGACAGCTTCAGCCGCCGCGCCGATCAGGTATCGACCCTGCCGTATTTGCTTAATGGCGATTTGTGGCCGACGCTACGCAACACGGCCCGCACGCTGGGCATGTTCAACCTGGCCGGCGATACCACCGACCGCTACAATCTCAACGGCCGCCCGGTGTTTGACGCCATCAACGGGCTGTTTTTTCTGCTGGGGGTGGGGCTGGCGCTGTGGCGGCTGGCGCGCGCGCCGCGCCGGGCCGCGCCGATGGTGCTGCTGCTGAGTACCGCCTTTTTTATGCTGCTGCCGGATTTTATCACCGATGACAGCCCTCACTTTTTGCGCACCATCGGCGCGCTGCCGGCAGCCTGCATATTTTGGGCGCTGGGCGTCGATGCCGTTGCGGCCCAACTTGAGCGCCGCCTCGCCGCCGGATTTGGCCGGCGCGCGCTGCCGGCGCTGGCGGGGCTGCTGCTGGGCGGGATGGCCCTGCACACCGGCTACGATTATTTTGCCCGCTGGAACAACGCGCCGGAGGCCCGCAAAATCTACGGGGCCGATATTGCCGCGGTGGCCCGCTACCTCAAAAACTCGCCCAGCACCGATTTGCCGGCCATTTCCGCCGAATATTACCGCGACCTCGACCGCTTTCGCTTTGATCTGTATTTTGGCGGTCAGCCGCCGTTTGCCATTTGGTTTGATGGCCGGCAGAGTTTGGCCTTTCCGCCGCCGGCGGCCAACCTGTCGCCGCGCTACATTTTTCCGGCTTCGGCTCCCGCTCCCGAACCGTGGGCCGCGCTGCTGCGCCCCGTGCCGGAAGAATCCGGCCCGGAGTACAAACTCTACCGCCTGCCCGCCGACTTGCCCGGCCGGTTGGCGCAGTTGCAGCCGGTGGGCGCGGTCATCAACAGTGAATTAATTTTGACTGGTTACCAGGTGCTGCAGGAGGTGGTGACCGGCCGGCAGTTTGAGGTGTTACTCGGCTGGCAGGCGCTCAAAGCGCTGCCGCCCGGCACCGATTACACCTTGCAGGTGCAAATGCACGACGGCCGCGGCCAGTTGTGGCTGCAAACCGACGGCCTGGGCTTCGATCCCGGCGACTGGCAGCCGGGGGTCGTCGGGCTGCAACTGCTCACCTTTCGCCTGCCCGGCGACCTGCCGCCGCTCACCTATCAGCTTTCGGCGCGGCTGGTTAACCGGCAAACCGGCCAGCCCCTGTCCGCCAGCGATGGCCGTTCGCTGATCCCGCTGGGAATTGTCACCGCTGACCTGGCCGGCACGCCGCGCCCGGTCAACCCGGACCTCATCCCCAATTTCAGCGAGTCGCCGGAGGCAGAGCCGGTTGCGGGGCTGGCGCTGCGCGGCTATCACGTGGATCGACTCAGCCCGGATGTCGAATTGTCGCTGCACTGGCAGGTACTGCGCCGCCCGGCGCAAAATTATCGCCTGCAATTTGAACTGCTGGCCGGCGGCGGTGAGGCTGCTTATCTTTGGCCGCCTGTGGAACCGCTGGGCGGCGAGTGGCCCACATCAAACTGGCCGGCCGATTACTGGGTGCAAAACAAGCTGTCGCTGCCGGTTGGGCCGGATGTTCCGGCCGGTGAATTTGGGTTGCGCGGCCGCTGGCTTAACCAAACCGGCCAGCCGGTGGGCCAGCCGTTTGAACTGGGGACAGTCCAAATGGGGCCGTGAGCCGTGGTTAGGAATTAGTTCTTCTTTGCCTTCCGCACGTTTGATGTTATAATTGAGCATATTTTCTGCCACATTCACTGGGGAGCGTGTCCATGCCAACCTTAGAGGACGCCATTCAACACATCCGCATGGGTAACCGGGCCGAAGGCCGTGCCCTGCTGGAGGACTTGCTTGACGCTGACGAGAACAACGAAGATATCTGGTTATGGTTAAGCACGGTTGTCGATTCTGATGATGACCGGGAAATTTGTCTGGAAAATGTGTTGGCGTTGGACTCCAACAATGTGGTCGCTCTGCGTGGCATCGAGGCTCTGCGCTCCGGTATTTTTGACACCGATGACCTGCTCAGAGAGTTAATGGAGGATACCTCGCCGGAAAAAGATGAACCGGCGGCTACATTTCTGGATGATTTTGTAATTGGTGAAGACGACGACCTGGTTGACGATGATGACCTGTTACTACCCGGTGAGGCCAGAAAACGGGCCAAAAAGAAACGCAGCGGCGGGGTAAACGTTCGGTTGATTATTTTGGCGGTGCTGGGGTTAATTTTGGTGGTAATTTTGGGCGGCCTGGCGATAGCGTCCCTCTTCTTTTTTGGGGATGACAGCGGCGGCCCGGAAACCCCTCCGGTGGTCACTCAGGAAGCGCCCGGCCAGAACCCGCAGGTTGAACCCACAGCCGCGCTCACCGATACGCCCACTCCCGGCCCAACGGATACGCCCACAGCGACGGCTGTGCCCAAGCTGCAACTGCCAACGCCCAAACCCACGGATTTGCCCACACCCACGGCAACCCGGGTTGTGTCGCCAACGCCAATCAATTAGCCGGTGGCAAGGTCAGGAGGGGCAAGTAGCCGGGCAACTGCAACAACCAAATGGTCTTTCCCGCTGGTGCATTGTGGCCCGGAATGCGATTGTTGCAGAGTTACAGATATTGGGCCAATGTAAAACGTAAAAAACAAGTGCAAACCGGCCATCTTCAACTCAAGAATGGCCGATTTTTTTTGTGAGGCTGATGAACGTTAAGAAATATCTGACAGGTATTCTACTAATTTTGCTGATTACCCTGATTTTGCCGGTGGCCGGCAGTTGGGCGCAGGACTTTCCCAGGGTTTGTCTGGAAGACCCGGCGAATCTCATGCCCAACTGTAAATTCGACAATGGGCTGGATGGTTGGCAGCCTTTTCTCGAAAATGGTGCAGCAGCGATCTCGTACTTGCAAGGCGGCGGCGAATGCCACGCCCCACAATGCCCGGCTGCCTACATCGTCACCGAAAGTAATTTTGTGGGGGGCATTTATCAACAAGTCCCGGTTGCGGCCGGAAACACCTATTATGCCAATATAAACTGGCTCGTATTTGACTCGTACGCCAATGATGCTTCGGTGAACAGCGCGGTGGGGAGCATTGGCCGCCGCGTGGGAATTGACCCTTTTGGCGGCACCGATTCGCGCTCATCAAATATTATCTGGGGCCCCGACAACTGGCGCACCGATTGCAAAACTTGCCAGGTTGAATACGCCATAGCCACCGCCCAGGCTGATACCATAACCGTGTTTGTCAGAATCGATGACACGTGGCGACAGCGTGCTGCTGAAAAAGGATTTACGGTTCCCTTCAGCAAAGACCAGTTTTGGCTTGACGAAATAGGCTTAAGGCAGATTTCTGGTGATGCTGTGCCCGCCCAGCAGGTGGCCGAAGCCCCCACCGACACCCCCGTGCCGGCCACCGATACGCCCGTACCGGCTACCAATACCCCGGCCCCCGCCGCCGACGCGCCCAAACCAACGGCCACCCCCACCGCCACCCCCGCCGAAATCGCCCAGGTTGAGGAGCCGGTTTCACCGGTGGAAACGCCCACCGCCACCGGCACGCCGCCGCCACCGCCGCCAACACTCACACCCACCACCGCGCCGTCGCCCACCCATACGGCTCTGCCGCGGCCAACACGGCCGCCCACAGCGACCCGCGCCAGCCGGTCGCCCTCTACCGCCCAGTCTGAGTCCAACACGCCCATGCTGCTGGGGGCTGTGGGCACAACCGTTTGCCTGGGCGGCGTTGGGCTGCTGCTGGCAGCCGTGGTAATTGCCGGCCTGGTCTGGCTGTACCGGCTCGGCTGGAGCCAACCCAAAGACACCGAATAGAGTTTGGTGAGTTTAGAGAGTTTGGTGGGTTTGGTAAGTAAAAGATATTGACCTGCTCTAACTCACCGAACTCACCCAACTCATTCAACTCACATAAACGGAGATGAAAATGTCAACCAACGCACCCGATACGATTTCTTTACAATGCATTCACTGCCACCGTTCCTACCCCGCCAACGAGGTGCGGTATGTCTGTGATTGTGGCGGCCTGCTCGATGTGTGGCACGATTTAGAGGCGCTGCGGCCGCGCATCAACCGCGGCCTGTTCGATGGCCGGCTGAGCGGCGCGCCCGGCCCCAAAGTTGTCCCCACCACTAACTCCGGGGTGTGGCGCTACCGCGAAATCATCCTGCCCACCACCGTTGACAACATTGTTTCCCGGCCCGAAGGCAACACGCCGCTGTACGAGCACCCCCGTGTGTCCGAGTACGCGGGAGTGAGTAATTTTTACCTCAAACACGAGGGCGAAAATCCCACCGGCTCGTTTAAAGACCGGGGGATGACTGTCGGCGTGACCCAGGCCAAAATTATGGGCGCTACGGCGGTGGCCTGCGCCTCCACCGGCAACACCTCTGCCTCGCTGGCGGCCTACGCCGCTCGCGCCGATATCCCGGCCCTCATTTTTATCCCGGCCGGCAAAATCGCCGCCGGCAAACTGGCCCAGGCGCTGGCCTACGGCGCGCACACGCTGCAAATTCAGGGCGATTTTGACGACGCCATGAATCTGGTGCAGGAAGTGTGCAACAAATTGGGCGTTTACCTGCTCAACTCGCTCAACCCGTTCCGGCTCGAAGGGCAAAAATCGATTGTGTTTGAAATTTTGCAGGGTTTTCAGTGGCAGCCGCCGGATTGGATTGTGCTGCCGGCCGGCAACCTGGGCAACACCGCCGCCTTTGGCAAAGCCCTGTTTGAAGCGCAACAGCTCGGTTTGGTTGACCGCATCCCGCGGATTGCCGCGGTGCAGGCCGCCGGAGCCAGTCCCTTTTACCAGAGCTACCAGCGCAGCTTTGCCGAGCGGGTGACGGTGAAAGCCAACACCGTAGCCACGGCCATCAATATTGGCAATCCGGTCAGCTACCCGCGGGCCATCCGCACCCTGGAATGGGCCAACGGCGTGGTCACGGCCGTGTCTGATGATGAAATTATGGACGCCAAAGCCGTGGTTGACAGCGCCGGCATTGGCTGCGAACCGGCCTCGGCGGCGTCTGTGGCCGGGGTGCGCCAACTGGTCAGCTCCGGCGTCATCAAGCCGGACGAAACGGTAGTGAGCATTCTCACCGGCCACGTGCTCAAAGACCCCACCGCCACGGTAGATTATCACACCGGGCAGTGGCCCAACGCCCAATTTGCCAATGCACCGGTCAAAGTTGAAGCAACGCTGGCGGCGGTGCAGCAGGCGTTAGAGGCGCGTCTGTAAAATCCGTGAAACCGTTTGTCACCGTGATTATGCCCGTGCTCAACGAGGCGGGGTTTATTGCCAAAAGTCTGGGGGCGGTGCTGGCTCAGGATTACCCGGCCAGCCGGCTGGAAATTCTGGTAATCGATGGCGGCTCAACCGACGCCACCCGGGCGGTTGTGCAGCAATTGATGGCCGGCCATCCGCACCTGCGCCTGCTCGATAATCCGCGCCGGATTCAGGCGGCGGCGCTGAATATTGGCATCCGGGCGGCGCAGGGCGAAATTATTGTTCGGGTTGACGGCCACACCATCATTGCCCCGGATTACGTGTGCCAGTGCGCGCGCCTGCTGGCCGAAGGCCGGGCCGACAACGTGGGTGGCATGATGCGCGCCCGCGGCGAAACATACGTGGGCCAGGCAGTCGCGGTGGCCACGCAGTCGCCCTTTGGCATTGGCGGCTCCAAATTTCACTACACCGATCAGGAGCAGTTTGTCGATACGGTGTATTTGGGGGCCTACCGGCGCGACGCGCTGTTAGCCATCGGCCTGTACGATGAGCGATTTCACATTAACGAAGATTACGAGCTGAATTACCGGCTGCGCCAGGCCGGTGGCAAAATTTTGCTCAGCCCGGCGATCCAGTCGGTGTATACGCCGCGCGCTTCGCTGGGGGCGTTGTGGCGGCAATATTTTAAGTACGGCCGCTGGAAAGTGCGCAC
>CAYOXS010000312.1:0-6868 GCA_964407935.1 uncultured Caldilineaceae bacterium | reverse complement strand
CCAGGGGCACATTCATCACCGCCACCGTTAAATCGGCCCCTTTTTCCAGATGATAATCAATCATGTGGCGATAATCCATTTTGTAAATATGGTCGCCGGAGAGGATAATCACCAGATCGGGAGATTTTTCTTCGATAAAATCAAGGTTGCGAAACACGGCGTCGGCGGTGCCACGGTACCAGTCCAAATCGGCATTGCTGCCCTGATACGGCTGCCGCAAATGAACGCCGCCGCGCTGGCGGTCCAGGTCCCACGGTTTACCTATTCCAATGTGCGTATTTAACGAGTGAGGGCGGTACTGGGTCAACACGGCAACATCATAAATACCAGAATTGACGCAATTAGACAGGGTAAAATCGATAATTCTGTACTTGCCGGCAAATGGGACTGCCGGTTTGGCTCGCTTGTCTGACAATACTGTCAAACGTGTACCAGCCCCGCCGGCCATGAGAACAGCCAGAGTTCGCATATTTTTCACTCCGTTATGAAAATTAAGTTATCTAAACAACACACAGGGAAAGTATTTTTTTGACTTCTGGTGGCTTGGCTAACATTGTAACACAAAATACCAGATCAATCTAATAAAAGTTGCGCCCACAGAAAATTTGACATAACATGAAATACTCCTCAAAAGTGTCAAACCGTTAATTTTGTGTTATAATGCATCAGAGAAAAAGCTGGAGGCAATAACGATGCCAGACTCCACAATTGAAACCGAAAAAGCAACACTTAAACGAAAAATTCTGGGCGTAAAAATTCGGCACGCCCGAACCAGAGCCGGATTGACCCTCAAAGAAGTTGGCCAGGCGCTCAACCTGTCGGCAGAGACAATTTCTGATATTGAATACGGTCAACGCGATGTGAGCCTGCCCCAGTTAGAGATTATGGCCCTGGTGTTTAACGTGCCAATGGTCTACTTTTGGTCAGACGATGTGGTCGCCGAACCGAACCTGGATTTTCCCACGGTCCCGGCAATGGTGCTGCGACAGCGCATTATTGGGGTGCTGCTGCGCAAAGCCAGAACAGAGGCCGGACAAACCCAGGAAGAGCTGGCCGGCCTGCTCAATGTACCCGCCAGCCGGATTGCCAGCTACGAATTTGGCCGCACCGACATCCCCCTGCCCCAGCTTGAAAAGCTGGCCGAGGCGCTAAAAGTGCAAATGACCTATTTTTTGGACCAGGGCATCAAACCTAACGGTTCAAACGGCCAGGTCACCTCGCTGGACGACATTGTGAACTACACTCAACTTCCACCCGACGTTAAAGAGTTTCTGTCAAACCCGGCGAATTTGCTGTACATTAAAATCGCCATGAAGTTGAGCGAACTGTCTGCCGATACGCTGCGCGCCCTGGCAGAAGGATTGTTGGAAGTAACCTACTAAATGGCCGAACAATTTTCGCCAAGACAATTGCCATCAGCTTCACTCCCCCCGGAAAAACCCTCCCTGATCGACGACATCTTTGACCTGGCTGCCGCGGATAACCTGGAAGCCATGCTGAACCAGGCCTTGAGAATGACCACAAAAATTCTCAACGCCGAAGCCGGCTCTATTTTTTTTCAAGCCCGGCAGCCCTACCGCTTGCAGGTTGGCGCGTTCAGAAAAGAAGCTCTGGCCCAAATTCAGCGCTGGGAATATACCATCGGCCAGCGCCTGTTAGAAAACAACTGGCAGGTGCCCAGCGGCAAACCGCCGGTATCGGTGGTGCCGCTCAAAAAGAGCATGCTCACCCTGGTCAGTGCGCCGCTGCTGCAAAACACGCGGGTGGTGGGTTTGATAAGCCTGGTTTTACCGCCCGGCACCAGCCTGCCGGAAAACCAGCGAATTTTGCTGGCCAAAATTTCCAAAGGCGTGGGCCAGATTGCCGCGCTCATTACCGAGCTGCACCTGGCCCACCACAGCCTGAACCGCATCGGCCTGTTTTTTGATGTGGGGCAGGCGCTGGTCACCACGTTTGATGTGAGCAAATTGCTGCTAGACACCATGGAATTGGCCACCAGGCTGGTCGATGCCGGCGCGGCCTCGATTATGCTGGTTGACGAAGAACAGCGCGAACTGGTGTTCCGGGTGAGCCACGGCGCGCGAGCCGAAATGGTGCGCCAGCAGCGCATCCCCATCAACGAGGGCATTGCCGGTTGGGTGGCTCGCCACGGCCGGCCGGTCATCGCCAACAACGCCCGCTCAGACAGCCGCTTTAGCCAGCGGGTTGACGTGCGTACCGGGTTTCTCACCCAGTCGATTGCGGCAGTACCGCTCAAAATCAAGGGACGAGTTATCGGCGTGCTGGAAGTGCTCAACAAATATTCGGACAACGGCTTTTCACAGGACGATGTGCAATTGATGAGCTTCATTGCCTCGCAGGCGGCCATTGCCATGGACAACGCCCGGCTCTACAACCAGATAAAAGACGAGCGCGACCGCATCATCAACGCCCAGGAAAACGTATATCGCAAAGTTACCGGCAACCTGCACGATGGCACGCTGCAATATCTATCGGCCATCAGCCTGAGCCTGGACCACCTGAGCGTGCTCTGCGCCAAAGCCAGTTCAGATGTGCTGCAACACCAGATTAGCGCGCTGCACACCCTGGTTGACCAGGCCACCAAAAACACGCGCAGCCTGCTGTTTGAACTGCGGCCGCCCATTTTGGAAAGTCACGGGTTGATGGCCGCGCTTGAATCTTACATTGACCAGTTGCGCAACATCAGCACCTTTAATTTGCATTTTTCGGCGGCTGCGCCGGTTGAGCTTTCACCCAAGGTGGCCGGCGGAGTGTTTGCCGTGGTGCAGGAGGCCATCAACAACGCCACCCGCCACGCCAATGCCAACAACGTTTGGGTGGCTTTGCAGGTAGAAAATGATCGGCTTTCGGCCACAGTTAAGGACGATGGGCAGGGCTTTGAGCCGGCAACGCTGGGAAAAGGCGAGCGGTCTACTTCGATGGGCCTTAAACACATGCGCGAACAGGCCACCCTGATTAATGCCGAATTGCAGATTGAGTCATCCACCCAGCCGCCCCAGACAGGCACAACCATCAGCCTGACTCTGAATGCGCCGGGCCAGATTACAATACAGGAACAAAAATAATGACAGCCAAAAAATTGCACGAAGCAGGCGTAGCGCTGTTCAGAGCCGGCAAGCCGGCAGACGCGCTGCAAAAACTCACCGAGGCGCTGCAAGTGGCCCCGGAAAATTCGCGCCAGCAAGCAGAAATTTACAACGATCTGGGCGTGGTCAACCGTGATTTGGAGGATTTTGACGCCGCCCATGCCGCGCTCGATGCCGCGCTGGAAATTTTTACCGCGCTCAACGACAAAAAGGGACAGGCTCAAACCTGGGGCAACCGCGGCGCGCTGCTTGAGGCCGAAGAGCTGGCCGAAGAAGCCGTAGAGGCGTACAAACAGTCGGCCACCATGTTTGAAGAGCTGGGCGAAAGCGAAATGGCCATGTATGTGTGGCAGGCGGTTAGCCGGCTGCGCACCAAACAGGGGCAGTACATTGCCGCCATCGGCGCTTATGAAGAGGGCGTCAGCAACATGCCCAAAGGTTCGTTTAAACGGACAGTACTGGAGCGAATCCTCAAAGCGCCGGGCGCGCTGCTGGGCGGCGGCATTGCTCCCGCCGCGCCAGATGATGAGGATGATGAGGATGAGTAACCCAAAAACACGGCGCAGAGCCGTGTTTTTTTATGCCCGCACGCAGAGCCGGGCAATCAGCGTATCGAGCGCCAGCTTGCTTTCAATCCGGCCGGTTTTTATATCCAGATCGATTTGCAGCAGCATTTCCAAAATTTCTTCCAGTCGGGCCGCCGAAAAGTTGGCCGCTTCCTGTAGCCGCATTTTAACCGCGTAGTCGCTTTTCCAGCCCTTGAGTTTGGCAATCTCCGGCGGGGTCAACCCGCGCTCGGCCATATCTTTAATTTCCAGCAGCCCCCGAATCTGTGTGGCGATGCTGGCCAAAATAGCCAGCTCGTGTTTGCCCTCATCCAGCAGCTTGTGGAGCTGGTCAAACGCTTTGGCCGCGTTGCGATGGCCAATGGCGTTGGTCAGGCCAAAATCCTCGGCCTCTTCGTGGTAGGGCACCAGCAATTCCACATCGGCGCGGCTGATGGTGCGCTGGTTGGCCACGTACAGGCTCAGTTTTTCAAGCTCGCTGTTGAGCGTGCGCAGATCGGCGCCCACCAGCCGGCCCAAAAGTTCGGCGGCGGCCGGCTCAATAGTGGCCCCAAATTGCTGGGCGCGCTGCATAATCCACGGGCGCAGGCTGTCTTTGCCGGGGTCGCCAAAGCCCACCACTTCGGCGCCGGCGGCCTCGGCGGCTTTGAGGACGGGATGCCGTTTTTCCAGCGCGTCGCTTTCAGCCAGCACCAGATCGGTGGTGGGCGGCACACGCCCCAAATAATCGGCCAACTGCTCCAGCTCGATGGTTTTGCCTTTGAGCGCGCGCAAATAACCGTTCACAATCACCAGCCGGTTGTCGGCCATAAACGGCATGGCGTCGGCCGTGTTGCGAATCTGCCCCAGCGTCAGGCTGCCGCCTTCGAGCATCGTCACATTTAAATCGGCCAGGGTAGGGTCAAACCTGGCCCGCAGTTGGGCGATTTTTTCGTTGCGGGTGAAGTCGTCGGGGCCGTGCAAAATGTAGATCATTGGCTGGTTTCAACGCGATGGGTGATCACCCGGCCGTTGGGGTTAAGGCTGACCCGCTTAATTTCCAGATTGCCGGGATCGCCGCTGGTGGTGTATTCTTTTTGCAGAAACAACCCCAGCGGCTGGGCCACAATGGCGGCAAACGTGGCGGCCATCACCGCCGCCGGAAAGCTGGCCCAACGAAAGCGGGTGCGCGAGCCGCCATCCAGTCCCATCGCCAAAAATGCGGCCAGCCCGGTGAGCAGGCCGGTGGTGGCCAACACCGTGCCGCAGCGGGGATGCACCGCCAATTCGGCCTGGCCCTGCCGCAGCCGGCGCAGCGCTTCGGTGGCGGCGGACTCCACTTCGGCGGTGTCAAGCTGGCCGTACAGAGTAAACCCGGACCAATTGCTGTGGCCCACCACCGACAGGTTTTTGTGGCGCTGGCTCAAAATATGGATGGTGGCGTGTTCAAGGCCGTGGTTGCGCCGAATTTTGGTAATGATCGACATGTCAAAAAGTGCCATGCGTGTCTCCTCTAAAATAAAACCCCGAAGCGTTGCCGTCGGCCGGTATTATACAACAAACCGGCCCGGCGGCGAAGCCTCGGGGAAGATTTGGCGGCAGAGGAAGAATCAGACGCGCCGGGCAACCACAATCACCCGGTGGGTGTTGTTGGTGTACGGCCAGCAGGTGACAAAGGTGATGCGTTCGTCGTTGGTGGGCGAAATCCACTCGGCGTTGCGTTTGCGCACTTCCACGGGTTCGCCCTTTTCTTTGACGATGGTTTTAAAATCGACCACGTAATCATATTTTTTCTCGCCGGCATAGATTGTCACTTTATCGCCAATTTCAACATTGACCAAATCACGGAAAACCTCGCCATTAACGTTGTGATGGCCGGCCATCACCGTGTTGCCGGGCTGGCCCAATGCCGCCGAAGTTTTGTGCCAGCCAACCGCGTAATCGGCCACCTGCCAGATGCTGTACTCAAACCCATCTTTCTGGACAATGCTCCAGCCCACCGGAATCACCTCCGCATCGATGCCAATCGAAGGGATGGACATATGAGTAGGCACATCGCCGCCCGCCGGGATGTCCTGAACCGGCTCGGGGGCGGGCGGCAGTGGGGCCGGGGTGGCAGTGGGCAGGAAATTAACGTTGGCCGGCTGCGACTGATCCTGGCTCTGTTCGGGTGGTTGAACCGGGACCAGCACCGGCGTTTCGCCGGGATTCAGGGTTTCTGGCAAAAGTTCCGGCATGGGCACTACCCGGGTAGGCACAGCCGTGGGCGGGCTGGTAGGTGTGGGGGTTAGCGTGGGGCCGGGACCGGCCCACAAGGTAGGGCTGGGTGTAGGGGTGGGGCCAGCCTGCGCCAGCGCCTCGGGCGGCGCATTGACCACGTATTCCCAGCGGGCCTGCACATCCTGATAAGCCCAGAAAAAAATAACGGCCACCAGCACAATCGCCGTCCAGATAAAACTGGCCAGCAACAGCGCCATCTGTTCAATGAGGATTTGAGGTTTTTTACCCATCAGACTTCCACACGTTGATTTTCTGGATTTGCCGTAAAGAAATAGGCCATCACCGCCAGGCCCACCACCATCGCCGCCAGCGCCGCAATTTGCACCGCCAGGTAGCCGTCGCCGATGATGGCCGGGTTGGCCCGGAAAATTTCGAGAACAAGTTTGGCCAGCGCGGCCAGCACCACGAGCAGCCAAAACTGAAAACCGGGCCACGGCCGGTAGTTCCAACCAATCAGCAGGCCAAAAATCGCCAAACCGGCGGCGGCTTCGTAAAGTTGCACCGGCAGCCGATTGACGCCGCCAATGGCAATGCCAAACGCGCCATCGGAAGGAATGCCCAAATCCACGCCGCCCAAAAACGCGCCAACATTGACCATCACCAGCGCCAGCGCCAGGCCGGGAGCGGCGGCATCGAAAAAGACGCCCAGCGGCAGCCGGTTGCGCTGGAGGTAGATCAACACGGCCAGCCCGCCAATCAGCAAGCCTTCCGGCACGGCCAGCGCGCTGCGCGACAACGACAGCGCCTGGGTTAAATCGGGCGCGTAGTTATCCCAGTGGGCCAGCACAAACCAGAGCCGGGCGCCGACGATTGCGGCAATAAGCCCGTACAAGCCGGCATTGTAAGCGTGATCGCCGTCCAGTCCCAGCCGGTCGGCGCGGCGGGCGGTAAACCACATGCCCGCCCAAACCGCCAGCAACACCAAAAAGGGATAGG
>CAYOXS010000311.1:0-6888 GCA_964407935.1 uncultured Caldilineaceae bacterium | reverse complement strand
AAGCTGGCCGAGGCTATTCGGGCTATACGCCGCGCGGTTAGCCAGCACTCCGCCGCCCAGGCCGACGACGAGCCGGATACCGCGGCCGACCAAGCCACAGTTATCCCCATCCGGCTCAACCGCGAGCCGGTCGCCGCCAGCCCGCCGCCCGTCGAGTCTGGCGCAGATGATGTGGCCGTGAATTGGGCTATTTTATCCGGCAACGCCGACACCCTTACCCGCCTGCGCGATATTCTCTCTCGTTGAGTTAGTCGCTCTACCCAATTTTTTTATTTTGGCCCGCGGGGTAAAATATCCGGGGAGCAAAACATGAACCAATTACGATTCCTTGTCCTGTTAATAGTACTGCTTATGCTTTTTCCGCTGGCGTGCAGTTTGCCGGGGCTGAGTTCCACCCCGGCCACGACCGGCCAGCCATCGGCGGCAATTTCCAGCCCGGCGGCCAACGCTCAGCTTTCGGCCGGGCAGGATATTCAAATTACATCCGTATCTGTGGACCCCGGCAGCGCCGTGGTGCGCGTTGAACTGCTGGTTGACGGGCAGGTGGTTTGGGTAGACGCCAACGCCAGCCCCCAAACCGGCGAACCGTTTATTGTGGCCCAGCCGTGGACGCCCGCCGCGCCCGGCCCCCACACGCTTCAGGTGCGCGCCTACAACCAGGCCAACGTGGCCGCCGAATCGCAACCGGTGACGGTGGAGGTGGTGGCCGCCCAGGCCCAGGTCATCGCCACAGAGCCAACCCGGCCGGTCGGCGCGCTGGTTTCGGCGGTAACCGCCACACCCACAGCCGCACCGCCGCCGGCCGCCGTTACACCCACGCCAGCGCCGGCCCAACCCACGCCCACGCCAACTATCACCCCCACGCCAACCGCCACGCCGGCTCCCCAAAAATTTGCGCCAACCGGCTTGCAGCCCGAAGGCCGTTTCAAGGACATCTGGCTGGCTCTTGGCAGTGGCGACAGCCGGCTGGGCTATCCGGTAGCGCCGGTAATTGTTGATCGGGATTATGCCCGGCAGCGTTTTGAAAAAGGGTTGATGTTCTGGTGGGATAACCCGGAACGGCCGGACTATATCTGGGCAATCGACTCACCGGCCGCCGATCTGGCCAGCGGCAAAACCTCAAACCTGTACCCGGACACATGGGACAACGACGCCGGCGAAGTGTCGTGCGACGCGGCCAAAGACGGCGGGCCGATTCGCGGTTTTGGCAAGGTTTGGTGCGATCACTCCGAACTGCAGCAGCGGCTGGGCAAACCGGCCGAACCGGAGCGTGGCTCGGGCGGCAACCCGCCCTATGCCGAAGTTCAGTTTTTTCAGGGCGGGGTGATGATTTACAGCCCCATTGGCAATGAGGCGTTTGTGTTATTTGCTCAGGGCGACTGGCAGCGACTTGACTTTTGACCCCATTTTGGGGTATGCTGGTTTCAATCGGGGGGGGTAATCCTCTTTTTTCCACTCAATTACCCCAAATTGCCATTTTATGGCGTAACAAAAATTTAAACCAATCAATTTTAAAGCCAAAAGCAAGCCACAGGCTTACTTTTTGGTGCTTGCTCAAGAAACTGGCGCGTTGAGACAACTATGAAACAGATTCCTTTTGTGATTCTTTTGGGGTTCACTGCAATTTTGCTGGCCGGCTGCAATCGCGCCGTGGCCCAAACTTCGGCTACCCGTACTCCCACCGCGCCGCCGCAGATGGCCGCCACCGCCACCGTTCCCCCGCCGGCCACTGACGCACCGCTGCCGCCAACCGCCACATCTGTTCCGCCCATCCCCACCAACACGCCGCCGCCTGCCGCCACCCCTGCCCCGGCTCTGCCCGCAGCCACGCTGCCCGCCGAACCAACTACGGCGGCTTCGCCCACCCTCGAACCGGCCTCACCCACGCCGGCCGCCGACTCAGCGGCGCTGGCCGCCGCAGGTTTGCAGGTGTACCGGACTCAATATTGCGGAATTTGCCACCAGCTTGATGCCGCCGGAACAGCAGGCAATTTTGGGCCATCGCACAACGGGCTGGCCGCCATTGCTGCCCAGCGCATTACCGACCCCAACTATTCCGGCGCAGCCACCACCCCCGCCGAATACATCCGCGAAAGTATTCTCGAGCCGCAACTTTACATTGTGCCGGGGTTTGCCAACAACCAGCACCCCATGCCGGCTTACACCCACCTTACAGAAGAGCAAATAAATGCCCTGGTTCAGTTTTCATTACAACAATAAAGATTGACAAAGTGTGAATCTGGGGCATCAAAAGATGCCCCTCAAAATATTTTTTTTCAGCGGAAAAAGGAGGCTTTGAATGCGAGTGAAATCTGTGGTTGGCGTTGTGGTCATTTTGGCGATGCTGCTGGTTTTTGCCGGCATTGCCAGCGCTCAGGGCGGCGGCGAAACCGTAGCCACCGGCTTTAACAGCCCTCAGGGTGTGCTGGTTGCGCCCGATGGCAGTGTGTGGGTGATTGACGGGGGTTTGGGCGGTGATGATACGGTATCTTTCCCCAGCCCGGAAACCGGCCAGGCTGTAGAAGCACAATATGGCCTTAGCGCCCGCGTGGTGCAGGTTGCCGCCGACGGCACCCAAACCGTCGCCGCCAGCCTGCCCTCGGTGGTAGTAGGCATGGAATCCATTGGCGGCGCGCGGCTGGCGCTGCTCAACGGCACGGTTTACGCCACCAGCGGCCAGTGGACTGGCGAACCTACCTCCAGCCCGCCCGTCCCCGATACGCCGGCTGTGGTAAAAATTGAGGGCGGCCAGGCCACCGTGGTGGCCAACACCTGGGCCATTGAAAGCAGCCAGAACCCCGATGGCACGCTGGTCGACTCTCACCCGTATGGCCTGACCGCCGGCCCGGATGGCATGCTCTGGCTGGCCGATGCCGGCGCCAATGCCCTGTTAAAAATTGACCCCGCCAGCGGCCAGGTATCGCTTGTAACTGCTTTTGGCGGGGTACCGGGACCGCTGCCCAACCCCGGCCGCAACAACGCCATGGAATCAGACCCCGTGCCCACCGGCGTTGTTGTTGACGATGCCGGCAACGCGTACGTCTCGTTCCTGCCGGGCTTTCCGTTTTTGCCCGGATCGGCCAAGGTGGTTAAAGTGAGCAGCGATGGCCAGGTGAGCGACTACGCCACCGGCCTGACGATGATCACTGACCTGCGGCGCGGCCCGGATGGCAACATGTACGCGGTGTCGCTGGGGCAGTTTACCGAGCAGGGGCCGGTGCCCGACAGCGGCGCGATTATCCGCATTAAAGAAGGCGACGCATCCGAGGTGGTGATGGGCGGGTTGTCGTTCCCCACCTCGGTTGATTTTAACAGCGCCGGCGACGCCTACGTGGTGACCAACGGCGTTGGCGCGCCCGGCTCCGGTGAAGTGGTGAAATTTGCCGGACTGACCGCGATGGAAGGCAGCATGATGCCCGCCCCGGCCATGCCGCCGGCCGATGCCGCGGCTCCGGCCATGGCCGACGCTCCGGCGGCGGCGGAAGCCCCGGCCGCCCTGCCGCAATCCGGCGGCGAGCTGGCGAGCTGGCCGGCGCTGGCTTTGCTGGTTGTGGGTGGAATTTTGGCGGCTGGCGGGCTGCTGGTTCGCCGCCAGCGAGGATAAGTTGACTCGGCAGAATGAGGCGGGCGCGCGGATGCGCCCGCCTCATTCGCCAATTACGCGCCGGCCACCGGCTCGCTTTCGGCAAACTGCTGGCCGGCCCGGAGTTCGCTGGTGGAGAGGCCCTCAAACATAAAGCTGACCACACCCGCCGCCACCTCTGGCACAAACTGCGACAGGTGGATGAGAATACTGGCCGCGGCCACTTTTTCCGTAAAATCGACGGCCTGCGGCAGCCCCACAAATGTGGTATCGAGCGTGAGTTTAACCGCAAACTGCACCAGCCCCACCCCGCCCGGCGCGCCGGGCACGGTCAGCGCCAGAGCCATCGCCGGCAGCATTAAAATCGGCGCGCTCCACGGCACCGGCGAGCCAAAATCAAACGCCAGCAGCGCAAAATAAAACGAAACGGGGATGGCCACCCAGGTAAAGGTGTTGTGGAACAGCACCATGCCCAGGTAGCGCGGATTTTTCAACACGGCCAGCCCGCTGGTAAAGCCATCTAAAATGCCCAGCGCCGTATCGGCCAGTTTAGCCGGCAAAAATTTGTGGATGAGCCAGTCGGCCCAGTGCCGTTTGGCCATAAATACAAACAGGCCCGCCAGCGCGCCCAGATAAAACACCGCGCCCAGCATGCCGGCCCGCTGCAAATCCTCGTTGCGGATGCCAAAAATAATCACAAAAAAGAGCACCAGCAGCACCGTTAGCCCGTCAAAAATGCGCTCAACCACCAGCGTGGCAAACGCGCCGGTTTTGGATACCCCCGCCGAGCGGCCAATCACGTAAGCGCGGATAAATTCGCCGGCGCGGGCCGGCAGCACCACGTTGCCAGTAATGCCAATGGTCAGCGCCCGAAACGCCGGCCAAAACCCCACCTCGCCCATCGGTTTGAGCAGCCACTGCCAGCGCAGCGTCCGAAAATAAAGGTGCACAAACAAAAAAACGGTGCTGGGGATCAGCCACCAATAGTTGGCTTGCAGCAGCGCCTGGGCAAATCTGTCCCACTCAATTTCGGCAAACACAAAATCAAGAAAAAACAGGCTGATGCCCAAATTGAGCAGCACGTTCTGCCATCGACCCGAAAGCAGATTGATCAGGCTGAGCAGCCCGGCCGCGCCAAATACGGGAATGTAAATGTAGTAAATGCTGTTGCCCAGCAGCGAATAGCGGTATACAAAAAAGCCGGCAATTGCCAGCAATATCAGGCCACGGATCAGGTTGGCTCGTTTCATAATCATCCTTTCACAGCGGTTTTTGCGAGAGGCAAATTAAGCTGCTGCCAACGGGCAGGCTCCCGCCCCGGCGCAGCCACACGGCTTCCAGGCCACGCACCCGGGTCAGCGTCCAGTTAATCCATTCCGGGAAGGTGCCCTGCCGGTCAATATCGCCGGCCACGGGCAGCCAGTCCATTGTTAGCCGCACAAATAAAAAAATGGGTAGCAGCAAAAAATTGGCGTAGGAACATACTTTTTGCTCAAAGCCGGTTTGGGCCAGTTTGACCTTCATCAAGCTCAGGGTGTAGCGCTGCCGAGCCTGATACACTTCGTCGTGCTTGCTCCACAGGGCCGGCAGCGCCGAATCGGTGAGCAGCAGCCAGCCGCCGGGCTTGAGCACCCGGAACAGCTCGTTGAGCGCGGTATCGTCGTTAATGATCCAGCGATGGTACAGCACGTCAAAAATTGTGACCAGCTCAAAAGTAGCGTCCGGGTAGGGCACGGCCAACCCGGAGGCCTGCGAAAGCTGGGGCAGCGGCCGCCGCCGGGCCAGATCAACCGCGATGGGGTTGATATCCAGCCCGTGCGCCTGGGCGTAGCAGGAGAGCGCCTGCAAGTTGCCGCCGGTGCCGCAGCCCACATCGAGCAGGCGCGCGCCGGGGTTAAACGTGATGAACTGGTCAATCAGCGCCAGCGCCAGCCGCCGGCGGCCCATAAACCACCAGTGGCTGTCTTCCAGCTCAAACATCGACTCGTATTCGGGCCGGTCCATTTAGCGGGTAGCTTCCAGATGCGCCTGTTTGACAATTTCGCTGATGTACTGGATTTGGCCGGTGTTCAACGATGAAGCCGAAGGCAGATAAAAGCCGCGCTGGCAGAGCATTTCGGCGACCGGGTAGCGCTGGCCTTTAAAGTCATCGTAATAAATGGGCTGCAAGTGCATCGGGATGAAAAAGGTGCGCGTTTCGATGCCGCGTTTGGCCAGGTAGGCCCGCAGTTCGTCGCGAGTCATGCCAAAGTCATCTTCTACCAGCAGCGAATACATCCAGAATACGTTTTTCACGTGGCCGGCTTCGGGCGGCGTGACCAGGCCGGGGATATCGCCCAGCAGTTCGTTGTAGAGTGCCGCGTTTTTGCGCCGCCGGTCAACAAACTCAGCCAGCCGCTCAGTTTGGGCCAGGCCAACCGCGGCTTGCAGGTTGGTCATCCGGTAGTTAAAGCCCATAAATTTGTGCCAGAAATGGCGCTCGGTGGAAAAGGCGTGGTCGCGCAGGTTGCGGGTCAGTTCGGCCAGTTGGCTGTTGTTGGTGGTGATCATCCCGCCTTCGCCGGTGGTGATGATTTTGTTGGCGTAAAAACTGAAGCCGGCAGCGTGGCCCAGCCCGCCGGCCCGCCGGCCTTTGTACTCCGCGCCGTGCGCTTCGGCGGCGTCTTCCATTACAAAAATGCCGTGTTTGTCGGCAATTTCCATCAGCGGGTCCATATCGACCGGGTGGCCGTAGGTGTGAACCGGCATAATCACTTTGGTGCGCGGCGTAATTTTGGCGGCCAACTGGTCAACATCCATATTCCAGGTCTGCGGCTCGGAATCGATCAGCACCGGGGTTGCGCCGGTGTAAGCCACCGCGTTGATGGTGGCGATCATGGTGAAGGTGGGCAAAATCACCTCGTCGCCGGGGCCAATGCCCAGCGCCGCCAGCCCCAAATGGAGCGCCACCGTGCCGTTGGCGCAGGCAATGCCATAATCACACCGGCATTCGGCGGCAAACTGCTCTTCAAACAGCGAAATATATTTACCCGCCGATGAAATCCAGTTTGATTCCAGGCAGTCGGTTACGTATTTGGTTTCATTACCGCCCAGAGTGGGTTCGCACACCGGGATAATCTGCGCGCTCAAATCCATCTGCGATACGGGGATCCGTTTGATGGTCAGCGACAATTCGGGGTCTTTGCCAGGGATGATAGGCGCAATATCCTCGCCCAAATCCTGGGGGGTAATTGTTTTGGGTTGTAACATAATATTCTCCAACGTGGGTGGGTTTTCAGCTAAAACGCGGCAGCGAAAATAGATTT
>CAYOXS010000310.1:0-6938 GCA_964407935.1 uncultured Caldilineaceae bacterium | reverse complement strand
TGGCCGGCCATCGAGGCGGCTTCGTGCGACACGCCTTCCATCAGATCGCCATCGCTGACAATGGCGTAGGTGTAGTGGTCAACTACGGCGTGGCCGTCGCGGTTGAACGTAGCCGCCAGAAATGCCTCGGCGATGGCCATGCCGACGCCGTTGGCAAAACCCTGGCCGAGCGGGCCAGTGGTGGTTTCAACGCCGGGAGTCAGGCCGACTTCCGGGTGACCGGGGGTTTTGCTGTTCCACTGCCGAAAACTTTTCAGCTCGTCCAGGGGCAGGTCGTAGCCGGTGAGGTGTAGCAGCGAGTAGAGCAGCATGGAGCCGTGGCCGGCGGACAGCACAAAACGGTCGCGGTTGAACCAGTCCGGGTTTTTGGGGTTGTGGCGCAGAAATTGAGTCCACAGCACGTAAGCCACATCAGCCATGCCCATCGGCATGCCAGGGTGCCCGGAGTTGGCTTTCTGCACGCCATCAATAGCCAGCGTGCGAATGGTATTGACACAAAGTTGTTCAAGAGTTGCGTCAGTCATTGGTTGAAACTCCTTAATAATATCTTGCGGGGTGAAATTTAGCGGGTTCGTTGCCTGCAACGCCCATGAAACCACGAAAATGCCGTGGAAGCAAATCAGTTGGATTTCAGCATTCGCTAATTGACATAATATTATAGTTGATTATAATTTAAGCAAATTAGCCGCCACACTGCACCCGGGGTACATGCCGATGTCTGACGATTCCAACAATCGCTCCCCACGGATCATTCGGAATAATCATTCCACCAAAAAACAACTAGATTTTGCCGCCTACGTCGAGAAAACCGGCCGGTCCGAGCATTTTTTGAACCACCCGGAAAAAGGTCGGCTCGAGGTGGTGACGCTCTACTGCAACTGCGGCCAGTCGATTTTTGTTGAGGCCAAACAGGCGCAGGAGCCTTCGGTTTCCTGCACCCGCTGCAACAGCGATTTCCGCTGGCAGCAGCTCACCTTTGCCGATTTGAACGCGGCCTGATTTATGGTTCTGCGGCCGAATCGTCCTCTGCGTCCTGGCTAACCTGCCAGGACCTTTTTCTTTGGCGGGCGGGCGGTTGGATGTCTAACAAAATATTGCGGGCAAATATCAGGTAGCCGGTGTGGCCCACCATCACATCCTGCGGCCGCAGCCGGCCCGGCACCGCTTTGTAGCCCCGGATAAAATTCTCTTCCACTTCAACACCATCAAACTCATTGATTTTCAGCGCCAGCAGCAACTCCGAGACCTGGTTGGTGGTGGGCACAATCGCTCCAAAAAAACCGCCCACTTTGAGCGCGGCTTTGGCCTGCGGCAGGTAGCGCCACGGCTCCTTCACGTCCAAAAAGAGCGAGTCGACCTCCGTTTCATCAAAACCATCAGCGATGTTCCGCAACTTCAATTCAACTGAATCCAGCACCCCCACTTTTTGCAGGTTGGCGCGGGCGTTGTTTTGCAGGTCGGGCCGGGCCTCGTAGGAATAGATTTTGCCGGTGGGGGCCACCAGCCGGGCCAGCGCCAAAGTGAGCGCGCCGCTGCCGGTGCCGGCTTCGATAACCCGGCGGCCGGGGTAGATATTCAGTTTAAAAATGATGCGCCCGGCCTCTTTGGGGTAAATAATTTGGGTTTGGCGCTTAACCACCTCTCTCATCAGCTCATCGAGCGAGGGTTCCAGCACCAGATAGTCGTGGCCGGTGGTCGACAGGATTTTGCGGCCGAGCGGCTGGTCAATCAGATCGTTGTGGTCGATGATGCCCTGGTGGGTGTGCTGGCGATGGTTGGGCTGCAAGCGGGTGTAAAAGCGTTTGCCGTCCTCGCTGACCAGCAGGACGGTGTCATTAACCTGGGCGATGGTGTGGCTCAATGGGGCTGCTCCAAAAGTTTTCACCATTGTAGCACGGCCTGTGGATTAGTAAAGCCGGCCCGGAGGCAAAAACCAGCAGCTAGTACAGGCTGGCGGAAATCCACAGACAGTTGTTATGTCACCCTGAGCGAAGCAAAGGGTCTCTTCAAGCGACACCGGAGACGTTGAAGCGAAGCCGAAGCGTGACATGATCTGCCGGCTTATTTACGCCTCGGTGTACTAGCGGCTAACCTGC
This sequence comes from uncultured Caldilineaceae bacterium, assembly GCA_964407935.1. GTDB lineage: Bacteria > Chloroflexota > Anaerolineae > 4572-78 > J111 > J095. The sequence goes on along the minus strand of CAYOXS010000310.1, from coordinate 4,842 downwards.
CGCAGCAGCGCCAGCAGCGCCGCCACAATTGTGAGCCGTTCTACCCAGGCGATGGGATGGCGGTTGTACGCTTCCAGCCAGGCTTTGCCGCCTTTCACATGCAGCGTGCAGATGCCGTCCATGCGGCGGCTCACCGGCCAGGCCCACATCAGGCCCGTGCCGCTGCCAATGGCATCCTGCAACAGATGGGTAGTAACGCCGGCGGCAACCACCAGCGCGGCCTGCTGCACTCGCCGCCGGTGGGTGAGCCGCCCCCACAGGTAAACCAACCCCAGCGGCAGCCAGTAAAATGGAAACGTGTGCGAAACCCAGCGGTGATGGTCATATTCTTCGCCAAATTCCAATGAGCCGGTGGCGGCCACGTGATAGATGCCGTCGAGATCCGGCAGGATACCGGCCGCCGTGCCGAGCGCCAGCAGCGGCAGTTCATCTTTTGGCTCCGGTTTGATGATGTTGAGCAGCGCCCGCGCGGCCAGGTAGCCGCCGGCCATGTGTCCGAGTGGTTTCAGTGGGGTATCCTTTGGCGGGTTGCGCCCCTCAGGCGGCCATATCCAGTTGGATGGCCGGGTTGAGTTGAAAGTAGTTGGCGGGATAGGTGAAGCCCGCCTGCGCCAGTATTCGTTGGGCGATGGCCCGGTTGCGGCCAATTTCGCCGCGGCGATGGGCATCGGAATTGATGACCACCCGGTTGCCGCCGGCTTCGCGGAACCAGCGGAACATGGTAACCAGCGCCTCGTTCCAATTGTCCGGGTCGTTAACGGAGCGGGTGTTCAGTTCCAGCACGCGGTTGTGCTCGGCAACGGCGGCCAGCGCGTGGCGCACCACCCGCTCAATGCGGTGGGGATCAAACCCAATACCCAGCAGCGTGCCGCGCCAGATAATGCGGTCAAAATGGGCCAGAATGTCAAAATTAAAATCGCTGGCCAGCCGGGCCAGTTGAATAAAATATTCGGTGTACACCTCGTAGGGATCGCGGCCGGCAAAACATTCTGGCATGTGGATGTTGTGGCCGTTCAGCCAGTGCAGCGAGGCAATGACCACGTCAAACGGGTAACTTTCTACCAGCCGGGTGGCTTCGTTATAAAATTGATGGGGATTGCCCAGCTCAACGCCGGTGTATAGTTGCAGGCCGCGCGCGGCAAACTTGGCCCGGCAGCGGGCCATTTCGGCAAAATAGATGTCGGCGTCGGGGAAGCCGGTAAAGCCGGCGTCGGGCTGCCATTCGGCGTGCTCGGTAATGGCGATGGCCGTTAAGCCCTGACCCAGCGCAGCGAGACACAGCACCGCCGGCGAGTCGTCGCCATCGGAGCTAAACGTTGAGTGCATATGGAAATCGGTGGTGATGTTTGTCATCTTCTCTCCTTTTTTACCGGCATATCATACCTTTCTCATTTTAAGAGAGCTTTAAATTTCTGTTAAATTTCTGTTAGTCATTGTTACCGGGTGAAAAAGACTATGTTACAAATTGGGGTGTCGTGGTAAAATAGAACAGAGTTCACCCCCAATATAAATTTAATTAAAATAGGAGAGAACCGCTGTGAGAGGATTATTTGGACTACTGCGCGGTGGCGCATCGATATTTGTAACTGTTATTGTGGTAGTAGTTGTTATTGGTATTTTATTGGCGTTTACCAGCCAGTTCTTTTACTTTTTTGAACGGGTTGACGAGCAGGAAGTTGGGATTCAGTTTGAAAGCGGCAGTATTCAAAATGTGGTTGGCCCGGGCGTCTACACCGATGTGGGTTTGTTTGTAGACATGGTACGCGTTTCAAGCCAGGCTATCCCCTTTTCAGTGACGGACGAGGAGATTATTACCAGAGACAAGCAGCGGATTGGGCTGGTGGTCAGCGGCGATATTTTTAGGCCCGGCCTGGCCAACCGCGAAACGCTGCGGTCGCAGTGGGCGCAGTACCGTAATGTGTACCTGGATGACGAACTGGCCCGGCAGCGCGTGCAAGACCTGGCCAAACAGGCCATGAAGGTGTGTGTGGGCGACCGCCCCTTTGATGACAATATCATCGGTACGGCCCGCGATGAGCTGCGGGCGTGCATTGACACCGAAATAAGCGACCTGGCCAAAAACTTTGGCCTTGAAATTGAAAACGTGGTGGTGCCGGAGGTCATTTTGTCGCCGGAAGTGCAGGCGGCGCTCGATGCGATTGTGCAGAGCCGGCTGGAAACGGAGAAGGCTGCGCAGGATAAGTTGCGGGCCAACGCCCAGGCCGATGCCGAACAGGCGCGGCAGGAGGGCGAAATCCGGGTGGAACAGAGCCGGATTCAGGAACAGACCCGCCAGCAGATCAGCCTGGCCCAGTTGGAGCAGGAAAAAACGCTGGCCCAAAAAGTGGTCATCGAGGCTGAACGGGCCAACGAGCTGGCCCGGGTGGAAGCCCAAAAGGCCATCATCGCCGCCGAAAAAGAGAATGCGCTGCTGGCGGCGCAGCAAGACCTGGAAATTAACAAGGCGCTGGCCCTGGCCGCGACAGAAAAGGCCAACGCCGATCTGGCCTTACAGACGGCCCTGGCCATTTTGTACGCCAACAACCCCGGTTATCTGCAACTGCAAATGGTGCAGGCCAACGCTAACGCGCTCCAGCCCACAGACAAAGTGATTTTTACCCCGGAAGGCACCATCCCCACGCTGGTGCTGCCCGGCCCCGGCATCATGCCCACCGTTGAAACCGGCAGCGCGGCGGCCAACCCGCAGGTTTTGCCGCCGGCTGAAACGCCGCAGGGACAATAACAGTCCGGTAAACCAAAAACAGGCGCGATCGGGCTACCCCGTCGTGCCTGTTTTTGGTTGGAGCTGGTCTACTCGCTGGCGTCGGCCAAATCTTCCAATTCCAGCCAACGTTCCATCACCCTTTCAAGTTCAATGTCAACGGCTTCAAGCTGACTGGCCAGTGATTGCATTTTTACGTAATCATTGCCGCTGCCATTGATTTCGGCCTGCAAGCTGGCCTGCTGTTGTTCCAGCGCATCGATTTTCTGGCTGAGCTGCTCCAGTTCGCGCTGCTCTTTAAAGGTCAACCTGCGCGGCCGGCTTTTGGCTCGCGATTCCGCCGGTTCGGCAGCCGGAACCGACTCCGGGGGCTGGCCGGCGCGCTGTTCGGCCCGCAGTTGTAAATAGGTTTCAAAGGGGGTGGGGTAGCGCTGGCTCACCTGTCCATCTTCAAAATTAACCAGATAATCCGTGGCCCGGTCAAGCAGGTAGCGGTCGTGGCTGACGATAATCAGGCTGCCGTTAAAATTATCCAGAAATTCTTCCAGCACGGTCAGCGTCTGGATGTCCAGATCGTTGGTCGGTTCATCGAGCAGCAGCACGTTGGGCTGCTTCATCAAAATGTGCAGCAGGTACAGCCGCCGCCGCTCACCGCCGCTGAGGGTGCTGATGTAGGCGTGCTGCTGCCCTTTAGGAAACAGAAGCCATTCCAGCACTTGAAACGCCGACAGGTATTCGCCGGATTTGGTCTGGATGAGCGGCGCTTCCTGCTTGATAAAATCAATCACCCGCAGCGAGTCGTTCAGCCCGCTGCTCTGCTGGTCGTAATACCCCAGATGGACGGTTTCACCCCACTCCACCACGCCGCCATCCGGCGCAATTTTCCCGGCCAGAATATTGAGAAAAGTGCTTTTGCCCGCGCCGTTTGGCCCCATAACGCCAATCCGGTCGCCGGGGCCAAGCTCAAAATCGACGGCCTCAAATAGTGGTTCGCCGTCAAAACTGTGGCTCAACCCGGTAACGCTGAGCACTTTTTTGCCCAGCCGCCGGCCGGCCAGCGCCAGCGACACCTCGGTACTCTGGTCAAAATCGATTTGTTGCAACTCCTCTACCCGCTGTTTGCGCGCCTTTTGTTTGGTGCTGCGCGCCTGCGCCCCGCGCCGCAGCCACTCAAGTTCGCGCCGAAGTAAATTTTGCCGTTTGCTTTCCGCCGCTGTCAATTGCGACTGGCGCTCGGCGCTCAGTTCCAGATAGCGCCGGTAGTTGCCGGGATAGCTTACCAGCGTGCGCCGGTCCAGCTCGATGATGCGGTTGGTCACCCGGTCCAGAAAATAGCGGTCGTGCGTCACCATCAGCAGCGCGCCCGGTTCGGTGGCCAGGTAGTTTTCCAGCCAGTCAATCGTATCGGCGTCGATGTGGTTGGTCGGTTCATCAAGGATGAGCAGATCGGCCGGGTCGATCAGTGCCTGGGCCAGCGCCACCCGTTTGCGCTGCCCGCCGCTAAGGCTGCCAATTCGGGCCTCAAAATTGGTGATGCCCAGTTTGGTGAGGATGGTTTTGGCTTTGGCTTCGGCGGCCCAACTGCCGGTGCGGGCCAGTTCATCGCTCAGTGCGGCCACCTGCGCCTGCCACTGCTGGTTGTGCGGCTGCCGCTCAAGCTGCTGGCTGGCCCACTCAAAGCGGCGCAGCAGTTGAATTTGCGGCGATTCGCTGTCGAAGAGTTGTTCCAGCACCGGCCGGTCATCGTTGAGGATGGGCTGTTGGGGCAAAAATCGCACCCGCACCCCGCCCCAGACCGTCACCGAACCGGCATCCGGTTTTTCCAGCCCGGCAATCAGCCGCAGCAGCGTCGTTTTGCCGCTGCCGTTGACGCCAATCAACCCAATCCGGTCGCCGCTGTTAATTTGCAGACTCACCGCGTCGAGCAGCAGCCGTTCGCTGTATTGTTTTGAAACATTTTCAAGAGTTATCAGGTTCATACTTATAACTGTGCCAGTTTGAATTTTGAGGTATTATAATGACAATCCGGGGTTCAGTCTATCAGCAATTCTCAGTATGGCCCTCACCCCCCGCCACCACACCCAAAGGGATCGGGGGGGTTTAATATAGGCTGTGGGTTT
>CAYOXS010000309.1:0-6966 GCA_964407935.1 uncultured Caldilineaceae bacterium | reverse complement strand
ACGAGCCGTCGTCTGATGGGCTAATGGAATAAGACATCGAGGCCTCCCAACCACGTGGTTTTTGCATTTAGCCCGACAATTTTAGCACATATCTGCCCCGCAGGCGAGTTACCCTGAACAGTTGCCCCATTTGCAGAACCCCCGCCGTTTAGCTGGCAGCGATAACACCCCTCAACACCAAAAATCAGCGTTACGGGCTGAGTCACCCGGCTCACCCCGGCGAATCGAATTTGCTTCAAGCAAACAAAAATTTCTACCGTAGCTTTTTTAATTTGACTGAGTGCGTTTTGAATCGCACCCCAATTCTTGCTGGAGGGTGACAGATGTCACACCAAATTGGTGACAAATGTCAATGTTGATGGTTTTATGAATGTGATATGATTGACACATTGAGGAAATAACCGCTGGCCGAAGATGAACTCAATTGTTCAACAGATCCATAATCCCGTAGAGTGACTTAATGAAAAACACCACACGCTTCATTAGGCCAATCAGCCTGTGGGATTTCATCCTGATTACAGGTCATCCAGCCAATCCAGCCATTCAAGCCAGCCACTTTTGGGAGAAGTTTTTTTCTTTGAGGTTAATTTGGGGAAGGAACTGTCGTTCGCTATGGGAGCATTAAGCAGAGGGACACCGGCTCGCCGCAGTAAGTAATCCGCCCAGCGTGCCTGAGCACGGCGCACAGTGAATATGATCATACCTTCTGCGATCATATCTCCCCAAACATGTACGCCATTTTGTTTGAGGATTCCGGTTAAATCGTTGACGCTGTAACCGGCCAGTCTATCAACATAGAAGTTGTAGGATGGACCATTGGTGAAATCCTGAATTAATCCAATGAGTGGGCTGATCCAGTCCAGCGTTGAACCCGCCGTCAGAATTTGGTCAAGTTTGTCTGCCATTGTGCACCTCCGAGAGGTTTGGAGAGTTGCTAAATTTATAAGAACTTATGTTCTATTATATCTATTTTGTCAGGTCATTGCAAATCAGGCTTGTTGTGTGATGGGAGGATGATATGGACCCGATTTTCTTTTTTGGTTGTTTTGTAGGATTTGTATTTGCCACTTTTTTGGGATACGGGATGAATCAAATTCGGAATGCCCGGAAATTAGTCGACGCTCCAGACAAACTACAATCGGCATCTGTCCCAACGAACAAAACTCCGCGGCAGGTTATGCAGGCCGGGTTCAGTGCGACCATGCAGATCATCGGCTGGTTTATGGTGCTGGCGACTGTTTCAGGGTTGTTTCTGGCGTTACTCTTCTACGCAGCCGGATGAATCTTAATCGACACAAGATCATTGTATCGCTGCGGTAAATAAAGTGATGCCTCAAACCCCGTCTTTTGGCGGGGTTTTTTGTTCCCCACAATTTCCGCCGCGCCTCGCGCTATCCGACAAAAGTCGGAGACATTGGCCGGGTAATGCGCTAAACTGGGTACAAACTAAGTGGAGAAGAAGACGATGACCACAGCGATGCCAACCGCCCCAATGCAGCCGGTCGGTTTCACCGGACAATACAACAACCTGTTGGTAGAGATGCGGCAGGGCAAAATTTTTCTGACCAAAGACGGGCGCGAGATTGGCCGGGTAACCGGCCTACTGGTTGACGCCGGCGACACGCAGTTGGTGCTGTCGCCCCAGTTTGATGCGCCGGTTCATCACCTCACCTCGGCCCGGATTGTTAACCCGGTGACCGGCCGCTTTGCCCCGAGCGCTATCAAGAATGGGCTGATCCGCCAGCACGCCCAAAATAATCTGCGGGTTGAACCGCTCACGCCCCGCGAACGCGAGGTTTTGGCCTTGATTGAGGCCGGCCTGGCTACCCGGCACATCGCCGCGGAACTGACCATTACCGAAGGGACGGTCAAAAAGCATATCTCCACCATTTTTGGCAAGCTGGGGGTTAACCGCCGCACGCAGGCGGTAGCCGTCGCCCGCGATTTAAATCTACTTCAGCCCAGTTAGGAGAGCATTACCAATGGTCAATTCATCAATTTGGGTAAAATCCGCCGCCCTGTTTGCGGTAATTTTTGGCATCCTCACCGTGATTTCGGGGGGGCGGGTGTTGGTTTCCGGCGCGGCCCAGCAGGCCGCCGGCGATTACGTGGGTTTTGTGCTGTGGTTCAACTTTTTGGCCGGATTTTTTTATGTGATTGCCGGCAGCAGTTTGTGGGCCGGCCATTACTGGTCGGTTAAACTGGCGTTGACCATCGCCGCGGCCACGCTGGTGGTGCTGGCCCTGTTTACCGTTCACGTGCTGACCGGCGGTGCGTACGAACTGCGCACCCTGGTGGCCCTGATTTTGCGGGTAGTGGTTTGGGCCGGCATTTACCTCATCGCCCGGCGAAATGTGGAACTGGCGTATTAATTCATCGATCCCGCCCGGTAAATTTCAGGAGATAAAGAATGGGTGTTATCTGGCATAAAATCTGGTACGATTTGTGGGAAAACCTGGGCCGCACCCTGCGAGTGGTAGCTATCATCGCCATCGGCGCGTTTGCGGTGGGGGCGGTGCTGGGCGCCAAAGAATTTATTCTCAAGGATGTCAACCGCGTCTGGACGGCCTCGACGCCGGCCACCATTGGCTTAACCGTTGACCCGCCCGTGAGTGACGAGATGCTGACCGCGCTGGAACACCTGGACGGCCTCGACACCGTGACCGGCTGGTATCAGGACAGCACCGTCCGCTGGCGGCGCAGCCCGGCCGACCCCTGGCAGCCGGCGCTGCTGGTGGCGCTGGAAGATTACCACGACCAATCGCTGCGACAGGTAACGCTGGACAGCGGAAGCTGGCCCCAGTACAAGCTGATGGGCGTGCAACGCGACCGTAACCTGGCGGCGGGCGACCAGATTGAGCTGGACGTCAACGGCAAGGTCTACCCGGTGGCGCTGAACGGGGTGCTGTACAACGCCGCCCACCCGTCGGCCTTTTCCCTGCCGGACCCCATGTTTTTTACCACCCGCACCCGCTTCACCGAGCTGACCGGCCAGGCCGGCTCCAGCCTGGTGCTGGCCAGCATCCCCAATTACAGCGAAGCCGCCGTCACCACCGCCGCCGACGCGCTGCAGCACGAACTGGAAAAACAGGACATCGAAGTGACGCCGGCTATTTCCGGCCCCGGCGGGTTCAAACGCCGCACCGCGCCGCCGGATCAGTTTGTCAACCAGGATGCCATTAACAGCGTCTTTTTTATCCTCACGGTGATGGCCGGTTCAACGCTGGTGCTGGGGTTGTTTTTGGTGTACAACACCATCAACGCCATTATTATGCAGCAGGTCAACCAGATTGGGATGATGAAGGCGGTTGGGGCCAAAATTGACCGCATCCTGCTGATCTATTTTAGCCTGGTGCTGGTTTACGCCGTGCTGGCGCTGCTGGTAGCGGTGCCGCTCGGCGCGCTGGGGGCGTACGGCCTGCGCCGGCTGATGCTGCTGCGGTTGGGCATCGAAGCCGGGCCGTTTGCCATTTCGCGCACCGCGGTGCTGGTGCAGAGCGCCGTCGCCCTGATTTTGCCGCTGCTGGTAGCGCTGGCCCCGGTGCTGGCCGGCGCGCGCATTACCGTGCGCGAGGCCATGAGCACCTATGGTTTGAGCGCCGCGTCCAGCCTGCTGGACCGGCTGCTGGTTCGGTTCGATGCGCTCCCCCGGTTGGTGGCGCTCACCCTGAGCAACACCTTTCGCAACAAAAAACGGGTGCTGCTGACCCAGATTTCGCTGGTGGGCGCGGGCGTCATTTTTATGATGGTGATGAACACCCGGGCCACGCTGCAGCATACGTTTGGCGAAGTCATGCTCTCGATTTACAACGCCAATGTCCTGCTGGATTTGGAAGAGCCGGCCCGCCTGCCCGTTATCGAGCGGCTGGCCGCCGAAAATCCCGCTGTGACCACCGTTGAAGTGTGGGCCACGGCTCGCGGCACGGCTCGCCCGGCTGGCCAACCCGCCGCCAACGACGACGACTCAATCAACCTGCGCGGCGTGCCCCTGCCGGGCGTCACCTATCGACCGCAGCTTCGCGCCGGGCGCTGGCTGCAACCCGGCGACGAGCGGGCCGTGGTGCTGAATCAGGAAATCGCTGCGGAATTGGGCGTGAGCGTGGGCGACTGGCTGACCGTGGACATCACCGGCCGGCGCGAAGCCGACTGGCAGGTGGTCGGCCTGCTGTTTGAACCGGTGGATCAGGCGGCGGCGCTGGTGCCGCGAGAAGTGCTGCTGCGCGATTTGGGCCAGGTGGGCCGCGGCAAGAGTATCCGGGTGCAAACGCGCCCGGCCGATGCCGTCACCGAGGCCGCTGTGGCCGCCGATTTGCGCGCCCAACTGGAGGCGCAGGGCTACGAGGTTCAGCCCAGCAGCCAGGACACCGCCCACCGACTGGCCAGCTATCGCATTAACCAGATGGCGCTGTTGTTTATTATTCTCACCGGCATGGCGGTGATCACCGCTATTGTGGGCGCGGTGGCGCTCAGCGGCACGCTGGCCATCAACGTGCTGGAACGTACCCGCGAAATCGGCGTGATGCGGGCCATCGGCGCATCGGCGTGGGCGGTGGCCGGCCAGTTTGTCGGCGAGGGGCTGCTGCTCGGCTGGCTGAGCTGGCTGCTGGCCATTCCGCTCAGCCTGCCGGCCGGGCTGCTGGTGATCAACACCCTGGCCCGGGTATTGCGCATCGAACTGATTTATCAGGTTTCGCCGCTTGGGTTTGCCTACTGGCTGGCTATTATCACCGTGCTGGCGGTGGTAGCCAGTTGGTTCCCGGCCCAAAAAGCGGCCCAAACCAGCGTTCGCGAAAGCCTGGCCTATGTATAACATTGACAGCCGCGGCCCGGTTGGGTATGATACGCCTCACCATGACCGAGCCGCTTTTGCCCACGCCCATTCTACGCAAAATCCCCTGGCTGGCCGCCCTCGATGAACCAGCGCTGGCGCGGCTGGCCGCCGCCACTACCCTCCACAGTTTTAGCGCCGGAGAAATAATTTTTGTTGAGGGCGACCAACCCCGCAATTTGTTCATCATTCAAACCGGCTGGCTCAAGGCCGCCAAAATCTCGCCGGAGGGGCGGGAGCAGGTGCTCGATTTTGTGGGGCCGGGCCAGGCTGTTAATCTGGCCCCGATTTTTGCCGAACAACCCAGCCCGGCCACGCTCATTGCCCTGGAAGAAGTGCAATTGTGGGCCGTGCCGCAGGCTGTCCTCCTCGAATTGCTGCAACAGCACCCGGTGCTGGCCCGGGGGCTGATCCGCTTTATGGCCACCCGCTTAATTTACACCCTGTCACTGGTTGAAGATTTGTCGCTGCGCTCGGTGGCGGGGCGATTGGCCAAGTTGCTGCTGATGCAGGCGCAGGGTGAAATGGTGCTGTCGCGGCGGCGGTGGGCCACCCAGGCCGAAATTGCGGCTCGATTGGGTACCGTGCCGGATGTGGCCCAGCGCGCCCTGCGCAGTTTGGCCAACGACGGGTTGATAGAAATCAGCCGCGATAAAATTGTGATTCTTGATTTGGCCGGATTGCGGGCCAAAGCTCAATTCTAAAAGGTTGGAATAGAGTGAATACAGTTAAACGAATTAGTTTTGGTGAATTTGTCGCCTTAATGGCAATGATGATGTCTCTGGCGGCGCTGTCGATTGATGCCATGCTGCCGGCGCTGCCAGAAATTGGCCAGGCGCTGGGCGTCCAGCGAGTTAATGATAATCAGTTGATTGTCTCGTTGTTGTTTTTGGGGATGGCCGTTGGCCAGATTCTGTATGGCCCGCTGTCTGACAGCGCCGGCCGCAAACCGGCAATTTATGTTGGCTTTGGTTTGTTCATTGTTGGCTGTCTGTTGTCGCTTTTTGCCACAAGTTTTCCGATGATGCTGGTAGGCCGGGTTTTTCAGGGGGTTGGGGCCGCCGGGCCGCGAATTGTCACCCTGGCGCTGGTGAGAGATCAGTACAACGGCCGGGCCATGGCCCGGGTAATGTCATTTGTGATGGCTGTTTTTATCCTGGTGCCGGTGATTGCCCCGGCTATCGGGCAGACGATTTTGCTGGTAGCGCACTGGCGGGCGATCTTTGGCCTGTTTCTGGTGCTGGCGATTGTCGCCTCAACCTGGTTTGCCCTGCGGCAGCCGGAAACCCTGCTTCCGGCTCAGCGCATCCCCTTTTCACTGGCGCGAATTGCCCGCGCTATCCGTGAAATTGTGACCAACCGGATTGCGTTTGGTTACACGCTGGCTGCCGGGCTGGTTTCCGGCGCGTTTATCGGTTATCTCAATTCGGCGCAGCAAATATTTCAGGAGCAGTACGGGCTGGGCCGGTTGTTTCCGCTCTTCTTTGCGATGCTGGCGCTGGCGTTGGGCAGCGCCTCGTTTTCTAATGCCCGGTTGGTGATGCGTTTTGGTATGCGCGCGTTGTCGCTGTGGGCGCTGCTGTCCATTGGCGGGTTTTCGATTGTTTTCTGGGGGATCGCCTACGCGCTGGCCGGCCAGCCGCCGCTGTTGGCCCTCATGATCTATCTGCTGATTTCATTTTTTGGGATTGGAATTTTGTTTGGCAATATGAATGCTCTGGCTATGGAACCGTTGGGACACATTGCCGGTGTGGGCGCGGCGGTAGTGGGCTCGCTGTCAACGCTGATTTCACTGGTGCTGGGCACCATCATTGGCCAGAGCTACAACGGCACTGTATTACCGCTGGTGGCCGGTTTTGCCATCCTCAGCGCCGCCTCTCTGGTGGTGATGCGCTGGGCCGAGTCGCGGACGCTGCTGCCGGAGTATGACTGGCGTCGATAAGCTGTTTTTTCACTCCCCGCCCGCGCAGGAAAATTCAGTGGCTTTTTCGGGCGCAAAGCGCCCGAAAAAGCCACTTGTCTCTAAACAGGTTGTTCTACCTTGGCCGACGGCACTACCGACAGCCGTTTGATCACCATCGGCAAAAACAGGCTGGCCACCGCGGCCACCCACAGGCCAATGGCAATTGGGCTGGAAA
>CAYOXS010000308.1:0-7030 GCA_964407935.1 uncultured Caldilineaceae bacterium | reverse complement strand
GCGGCCGGCAGCGCCGACCAATCGATCAGTTGGTGCAGACGCTGGGTATGGCGCGGAATAACTTCGGCCAGGGCCAGCCGCCCGCCCTCTTTGAGCAGCGAGCCGATGAGGCGGGCCGCGCCGGCCTTGTCGGCCAGCCGGGTGAGCACGTTGCGCCCAATGATCACGTCAAAAAGCGGCGCGCCGGCCTCGCCAACGTGCTGGCTGATGAGCTGGGGCAGATCAAACAGGCTGCCAGTCAGGATTACCGGCCGGGCCAGCGCATCGAGATTTTCGGCCTGCTGGCTGAGCGCCTGCGCTGTCTGGCCATCGCCGGCCAGCGCCCACACGCCGCCCACCGGTGCGCGGCGCACCGCCTCCCAGGTGAACAGACCCGTGCCGGCGTTCAAATCCAAAATCAAATCGTGCCGCTGAATTTTGGCCAGCGCAAAAATGCGGTCGCGGGTTTGGCCCAACTGCTGGCCCACACCGCCGAGCGTGCGCTGCAGCCAGCGATTTTGCGCCGCCGGGCCGCGGCCAAGTTGATTGATCGCCCCCTCCAGCGACAGCTCCGACTCCAGCATAGCCGCCAGTTGTTCCTCGCGGCGGCGGGCCACCTGCTCACGGATGGTGGCCTCGTAGCCCTGATCGCCGGGCTGGTAAAAAACCCGTCCCTGCAAGCTGGCGGGCAGGTATTGCTGCGCCACCCAGTGATCGCGGTAGGCGTGCGGGTAAAGGTAGCCTTTGCCGTGGCCAAAATCATCCGAGTCGCGGTTGGCATCGCGCAGATGGTTGGGCACTTCGGCTTCACGTTCCTGCTCAACAGCGGCCAGGGCATCAAAAAAGGCAAAGCCGGAGTTGCTTTTGGGCGCGGTGGCCAGGTACAGGCAGGCTTCGGCCAGATGAAAGCGGCCTTCGGGCAGGCCCACGTAATCAAACGCCTGCGCCGCGGCGGTCACCACCCGCAGCGCGTTGGGGTCGGCCATGCCCACATCTTCGCCGGCAAAAATGAGCATCCGCCGAAAGATGAAGCGCGGGTCTTCGCCGGCGTAGACCATTTTGGCCATCCAGTACAGGGCGGCGTCCGGGTCGGAGCCGCGCAGCGATTTGATAAAGGCCGAAATGGTGTCAAAATGGGCGTCGCCGTCTTTGTCGTACAGCACGGCCCGGCGCTGGATGGATTCCTCGGCCACGTTGGTGGTGATGTTAACCAGACCGTATTCGTCGGGCGGGGTGGTTTCCACGGCCAGCTCCAGCGCGTTGAGCACGCCGCGGGCGTCGCCGTTGGCCACGTTAACCAGGTGATCAAGCGCCTCATCGGTCAGATTGACTTTCAGTTTGCCGTAGCCGCGCTCGGTATTGGCCAGCGCCTGCCGGGCGATGTTACGCAGGTCATCTTCATTGAGGCTGCGGAGCTGAAAAATCCGCGAACGCGAGACCAGCGCCTTGTTCACCTCAAAGTAGGGGTTTTCCGTGGTAGCGCCGATCAAAGTAACCGTGCCGTTTTCAACGTGGGGCAGCAAGGCATCCTGCTGAGCCTTGTTAAAACGGTGAACTTCGTCAATAAACAGGATGGTCTTTTTGCCGAACATACCGCGCTGATCTTTGGCCGTTTCAATGGCCTCGCGGATGTCTTTAACGCCGCTCAGCACAGCGTTGAGGGCGATAAAATGGGCGTGGGTGGTGTTGGCGATGATCCGGGCCAGGGTAGTTTTGCCGGTGCCCGGCGGCCCGTAAAAAATCAGGGACGAGAGCTGGTCGGCTTGAATCGCTCGCCGCAGCAGCCGGCCCGGCCCCACAATGTGCTCTTGCCCAATGAATTCGTCCAGCGTGCGCGGGCGCAGGCGCGCCGCCAGCGGCGCTTCTTTTTCTACTTGCTTCTCGCGAGCGTGATCAAACAGGTCCATTGTCATACCTTGATTATACCATTGTTGGGACGGCAGCCTAACTTTACCCCATATGCGCCGTCAAATCAATTTCACGGGGTCGGCTTACCCTGTTTACCGGGGTTGTGCAAACTGTTGCCGTGTGATATATTTAAAGGTGTTTTTCGACGTGTGGTTTAACAGGAATGGATGAGGTGTTCTGGTGGCAGTTGCTCAATCAGTTAGAACTCGACAAACGACATCGTATCCCAGACAGCGTCTGGAACCGTTGATCCCGCTTGAGGCTACCGTGCCGGTTGATGAATTTAGCCCGCCGCTGCGCGCCGCGCTGCAGGAGCCGCGCAGTATTGAGGCAACCGGCATTCCGCAGGATTTTTTGCTGGGGCTGGCTCTGAAAATTTTGTATTTTAACGGTACGCTCAAAGGCTGGCAGGTAGCGCAGGCAATGCGGCTCAACTTTAGCGGCGTTGTTGAACCGCTGCTCACCGAGCTGAAATTTCAACATCACATTGAGGTTGTGGGCGGCGATCATACCAACCGGGCCTCGTACCGCTACAAAATTACGGCCAAGGGCGCGCAGTACGCCCGCGAACTGCTGGACCGAAACCGCTACGCCGGCCCCTGCCCGGTTAGCCTGCCGCATTACATTGAAATTGTCAGGCTGCAAGCCCAAAATCGCAACTCGGTTAACCGCACCGACGTGCAATATGCTATGCAGGGGTTGGTGTTGTCTGAGGATCTGCTCGACCGGATTGGCCCGGCGGTCAACTCGTTCCGCTCGATTTTTGTTTACGGCCCGCCCGGCAACGGCAAAACCAGCATTGCCCGGGCCATCGCTCACCGGCTACTGACGGACAACGTTATGGTGCCGCACGCCATTTACGAGGGCGGCAGCGTGATCAAGCTGTTTGATCTGGAAGTCCACCCGGTGATTGGCTCCGAGGAGGCGCAACTGTCCGAAGCCAACGGCCTGGACAAACGCTGGGTGTGCTGCACCGCCCCCATTGTAATCACCGGCGGCGAGCTGACTCTACGCGATTTGGACCTGGTTTGGAGCGACACCAACCGCTACTACGAAGCGCCGGTACAGCTCAAAGCCAACGGCGGGTTGCTGCTGGTTGACGATTTTGGCCGCCAGCAGGTGGAACCCCGCGAACTGCTCAACCGCTGGATTGTGCCGCTGGAGGAACGGCTCGATTTTCTCACGTTTCAGACTGGCAAAAAATTCGTTGTTCCGTTTGAAACGCTGATTGTTTTTTCAACCAACCTCGCCCCGGAATCGCTGGTAGACGAGGCTTTTTTGCGCCGCATCCGGCACAAAATGAACATCAAAAACCCCACTGAACGCGAATTTTACCAGATTTTTATAACCGCTTGCCGCGAACGGAACATCCCGTTTGATAAGCACGGCTTTGTTCACCTGCTGCGCGAATATTACCACAAACCCAAACGTGAACTGAAAGCCTGCCACCCCCGCGATCTGCTCGACCAGATGCTGGATTTTGCCGCTTATCACGGCGAAAAACCATCCATGTCAGAGACGATGCTTGAACGGGCGGCGCGCTCATATTTTGGCGAGCTGCTGTAACTGCTCAATTTTAACGCCACGTTTCTCAGCCGGATGGGTTGGTCCCATCCGGCTTTTTTTGTTCTGCCGGCAATCGATAGCTGTTTATGTTAACATATGCTATAATTTTAGTAATAATCCGCAAAATTTTAAGAGCCGGGGCAGGCCCCCTAACTCCTAATTCCTGACTCCTGAATCCTATTTTCAAGAGAGGTGAGTCAATGGTGATGGTCATCAACGCCTTCGTCGATCAGGCCGATTACGACAATATGGTCCGCAACTTCTGGCTCAAAGAAGATATCGACGCCGAACTGGAGGTTGACGGCGTGCGCTACCCCAAAGGCGAAATCGCCTTTCGCGGCACCACGTCGCTCAATTACCCCAAAAAAGGTTTCAAAATCAAGTTCAAAAACAAAAATCTGTACCGCGGCAGCATCGGCCGCATCGACCTGAGCGCCAGCTACACCGACAAAAGCCTCATCCGCGAGCGCCTGAGTTTTGACCTGTTCAACGCCACCCGCGTCGTCGCCAGCAGTGCCTGGCACGTCGATTTTTCAATCCTCAGCAAAGATGGCCGCCTGCTCCATCGCGGCCTGTACACCGGCCTGGATCACATCGACGACTATTTTTTTGCCAACCGCAACCGCCAGATCGGCACGCTGTACAAGGCCGATGGCGGCATTGTCAACGGGCAGTTCATTAGCGCGGCGCTGGAGCCGCAGCCAGATAACGTGCTCCGTATTTTGTACGACAAAGAGAGCACCAAAAAAGTGGTTGCCAGCGGCTGGGCTGCCGGCGTAATCCAGTCGATTTTTGACTGGGAACGCATTGAAATTGCCGACGCCGACACCGAGGATTACAGCGACCTGGATACCTTTATCCGCGCCATTCACAGTTGGGATGCTACCACCATTGCCCGCTACCTTGATGACTGGCTCGATGTGGACAGTTACCTCGACTGGCTGGCGGTGAACACGCTGGTGCAGGCCAACGACAACTACCACAAAAATTATTACCTGCACAACCGGGTTGAGGATGACCGCTGGGAAGTGATGCCCTGGGATTACGACCTGACCTGGGGCCGCAACTGGAACAACTGGTGCGGCGGCCTGTGCGATGACCTGTCTGAAGGGACATCGATCAAAGGCACCGCGCCGCTGGGCAACGCGCTCAGCCAGCGCGTGTTTAACAACGCCACCTGTTTTGAACGCCTCCGCGCCCGCCTGTCCGAGCTACTGGCCGGCGAGTTCACCGAGGCCAAACTCTTCCCCAAAATTGACCGCTACTACGCCGAAATTACCGGCGTGGCCCATCTCGACGTTAACAAGTGGCCAACCAACGCCCAGTTTGACCAGGAGCGCGACCGGCTCAAAGACTGGATCCGCCGCCGCCGCCAGTTTTTGCTCAAAGAGCTGGGCGCGCAGGCCCCGCCCACACTCCGCCCCGATGCCATCATCACCGCGCTGAGCGCCGGCGCGCCGCAGCCCGTGGCCGGCGACAGGCTCACCTTTGCCGCCACCGTGCGCAACATCGGCAGCGCCGATACCGGGACCACGGTTGGGGTGGCTTTTCAAATCGATGGCCGGTACATCACGTTTGGCACCGCCGGCCCGCTGGCTCCCGGCGCGAGCACGGTCATCAAGGCTGTTTCGCCGTGGGAAGCCGCCGCCGGCGGCCATCGCCTCACGGCCGTGGTAGACGATGTTAACCGCTTTCCCGAAATTTCTGAAACCAACAACACCCTGGAAATTGAATTTCAGGTAGCCGCCGCGCCGCCGCCGCTGCTCAGCGATGTGGTGGTCAAAGACATCGCCTTTGAACGCACCGAAGCCGACCAGATTCGGCTGGCCGCGCTGGTGGAAAACATCGGCTCGGCGGCCACGCCGGATGTGGTTGGGGTGGCCTTTTTGGTGGATGACAAATTTGCTACCTATGGCGTGGTGGCGGCGCTGCCCGCCGGCCAAAGTAGCGGCATCCGCGCCGTGCAGCCGCTGGCGCTGACCGGCCTGCACAAAATTACAGCCATTGTTGATGATGTGAACCGTTTCCCGGAACAGAGCGAGCAAAACAACAGCCGGGTTGAGATGATTGATTTTGGCGCGGCCCCGCAGCGGCTGGCCGATTCGGTCATTGTCGGCGTGTCGCTGGGGGCGGGCCGCTTCACCGAAGGCAACGAGCTTACTTTTGAAGCCCAGGTCAAAAATATTGGCAGCGCCCCCACCGGCGAGGTCGTTGGCGTGGCCTTTCTGATTGATGGCCAATATATCACCTTTGGCAACACCTCGGCAATGGAGCCGGGCGAAACCCGGGCCGTGCGCGCCGTATCGCCGTGGCGGGCCAGCGCCGGCAAACATCGCCTGCTGGCCGTCGTCGATGATGTGAACCGCTACCCGGAGCTGTCTGAGGACAACAACCGTTTTGAGCTGGCGTTTGAAGTATTCAAAAAAGAGGAAGTCAAACTGCCGGATTCGGTGGTGACGGCCATCGATTACGAAACCGACTCCGCCGGCAAAGTGATTTTAACCGCTGTGGTGGGCAACATTGGCGCCGCGCCCACCCCGGACGTGGTCGGCGTGGCCTTTTTTGTGGACGGCCAGTTTGCCACCTTTGGCACCGCCAACCCGATGGCTGCCGGCGCAACCGCCACCATCCGCGCGGTGCAGGCGTTGGCGCTCACCGGCCCGCACCGGATTATGGCCATTGTCGATGACGTGAACCGCTACGACGAGGTGAGTCATCAAAATAACAAACTGGAGCGCGATATTGATTTTCACCCGCGCCGGTCCGTTGAACGGCGGGCGGTTTGGGTTTCGCGTTACGACTGGACGCAGGTTGGCAAAGCGCCGCCGCCGGAAGCCATCGACCAACTGGTCAGCGACATTGCCGCCGCCGGTTTCAATACCATTTTCTTTCAGGTGCGCGGCCAGGGCGATGCCTATTACCGGCCCGGTTTGGAACCGTGGGCGGCCCGGCTCACCGGCTCGCTGTGGGGCACGCAGGGGCAGGACCCCGGCTGGGATCCGCTGGCCCGCCTGCTGGATAAAGCCAAACCCGCCGGGTTGGAGGTTCACGCTTATGTCAATACCTACACCTTTTGGGTGTCGCCGCCCAACAGCAGCTACGGCCAGCTCGCGCCGCCGGCCTCCACGCCGCCGCACCCGTTTGACCGGTTCACCTACGGCCCCACTTATGCCGATCATCCCGGCCAGTTTGCACTGGGCAACGGCTGGCGGCAGCACGATCAATCCGGCCAGCCGTTGCCGCTGAGTTGGGGCCAGCCGCTGTGGGCCAGCCCCGGCGTTGACCAGGTGCAGGATCATGTGGTCGCCGTGGTGGCCGATCTGGCCAAACGGTACGCCATCGATGGGCTGCACCTCGATCTGATCCGGTACGCCAACCGGCCCTATTCGTTTGATCCGGCCAGCAATACCGCCGCCGGTTCGGCCAAAACGGCCCAGCGCGACCAGTGGCAGCGCGACCGGGTCACGGATTTGGTGCGGCGGGTTAAAGCTCAGGTGCGGGCGATGCGGCCCAACGCTGTTATTTCGGCGGCGGTGTGGCCCTATTATCAAAATAAATGGGGCTGGAAAATCAGCAC
>CAYOXS010000307.1:5596-7055 GCA_964407935.1 uncultured Caldilineaceae bacterium | reverse complement strand
CCTCTCCCTGTGGGAGAGGGGGAATTTCTTTTTGTGGGTGACGGCAGGCGCTATGCGCCTGCCGTCACCCACATCTTTTACCCCCCTTCCCTGTGGGAAGGGGGGCTAGGGGGGATGGGGACAAAAAAGTTCCCACGGTTTAGCGCAGTGTTACCGTCGCTCAAAATCACACCAAAAAATCATTTTTCAATAGCCCAGCAATCGTTTTGAAGCGATGGCCGCCCCTTCGGCCAGTGACCGGAGTTTGGCCCAAACCACCTCTTCGATGACCATTTTGGAGCCGGCTGCCGTCTCGAACCCGCAGTCGGTACCGGCAATGATGCGCCGGGGATCGCCCACCGCTTTGGCCACCCGCTCCAGCCGGTCGGCCACCACTTCCGGGTGCTCCACATAGTTGGTGGTGGTGTCGATCACGCCGGGGATGAGCCGCCGGTCACCCAAAAAAGCGGGGTCTGCAAACAGGCGGTATTCGTGCGCGTGCCGGGGGTTGGCCATCGACAGCATAATTGCCCCGGCATTAATCTGCGAAACATCCGGCCAGATGTCCTCCAGCGGCACGTCGCAATCGTGCGGCCCCTCGTAATTGCCCCAGCAAACGTGCAGCCGAACCTGCTCGCGGGGGATGCCGGTGAGCGTATTGTTGATGGCCGCCACCACCAGCCGCACAAACGCCAGAAACTCCGACAGTGGCTTATCCTGAAACATAGTGTGCCGCTCCAGCGCCAAATCCGGCGCATCAATCTGCAAAATAAAACCGGCGGCGGCAATGGCGGCGTATTCGGTGCGCAGCCCCGCGGCGACGGCGTTGATGTACTGCTCAAGATCATCGTAATAGTCATTTTGCATGGCGGCGGCAATAATGCCCGGCGACGGCGCGGACACAAAGGCCCGGTTGAAGTTGCCTGCTGTTTCAGCCAGCAGGTGTTGAAGCTGGCGGCACTCCTGCTCAATCGGCGCGGCGTTCACGTAGCTGACCGGGCCGATAGCCTTGGGCGCTTTCAGCAGATCGACCCGCTCATCCGTATTCATCGCCTGGCGGCGGCGTTCCAGACTGCCGGGATAGCGGGTTAGGTCGGCCATAATGGGCCGGGTGCCGCTGCCGCCAAAACCGGTCATCCGGTGCTGGACGTAGGTGAAAAAACTCTCCCGGCCCAACTCACCGTTGTTGATAATATCGATGCCGGCCTCAACCTGTTTGGCGATAATATCCCGGGAGGCTGCCTCAACCGCCTGCGCCAGTTCGGCATCGGCGACCGGCTGGCCGGCGTATTTGGCGGTGTGCATCGCAATCAGTGATTTTGGGCGCGGCAAACTGCCCGCGTGCGTGGTCAGGATTCGGTCTGAATTATGTTGCATGATCCCTCACTCAAAATAAGTTACAGCGTTTTGCCCATCCCCCGGCCCCCCATCCCAATGGGAAGGAGGATTCTGGTAGCGGGGGGGCCGAGCCGTTTAGCCC
>CAYOXS010000307.1:0-5586 GCA_964407935.1 uncultured Caldilineaceae bacterium | reverse complement strand
TCTGGGGGGGCGGGGGGGCGGCGCGCCCACCCCGCGCGCCCCCCACGCCAAATTCCAGGAATTAACTCGCCGGCGCCCACGGATTGGGCGCGTGATAATCCAACCCGGTCACCACCTCAACAATGGCCGGCCGGTTGGCCGCCAACGCCTGCCGGATGGCATCGCCAATCTCATCCGGCCGCTCTACGCGAAGACCAACGCAACCCATTTCCTGCGCAATTCGGGCAAAATTGACCGGCTCAAAGCGATAAAGCTCTTCCGGCCGGCCGGGCCGGTTAGCGTAAATATTTTGAATATCCGGGATGCCCTGCGCCAGCCCGCCGTTATTGTTGATAATGGTGACGGTGTTCATCTGGTAGCGGCGCGCGGTTTCCATTTCGCTCAGGTGATACCAAAAACCGCCATCGCCGGTGAAACAGATGACCGGCCTGTCCGGCACAGCGCATTTAACGCCGAGTGCCGCCGGAAAAGCCCAGCCCAGCGACCCGGCCGCCCGCAAATAGCTCTGCCCCGGCTGACTCAGGTAGACCATCGTCGCGGTCCAGATGGCCGAATAACCGGTGTCGGCCACCAGCACGCCGTTGGCCGGCAGCGCCTCGCTCACCTCTTTGCACAGCCGCTCCGGGCGAATGGGCACTGCTGCCGATTGGCGCAGCGGTTCAACTTCGTTGCGCCACGCACTCACCAAATGCTGCACGCGCCGCAGCCACGCCTCGTTGGGCGGGCGAGTCTCACATGCGGCGGTCAGGGCAGTCACGGCCTGCCGCGCATCGCCCACCACGCCGACAGCGCCGGGATAGCTGCGCCCAATCTCGGCCGGATCAATGTCGATCTGCACCACCGGCGTTCCGGGTGCGGGCACCCGCCAGTTGTGCGTGACCTGATCGCCGGTGTTACTACCGATGTAGATCACCAGATCGGCCTCCGAGATAACCTGGTTGGCGCAGCGTACCGAATACGACCCGACCACGCCAACGCTGAGCGGGTGGTCATTCAGAATTGTATCTTTGCCGTTAACCGACGTGGCCACCGGAATGGACAATTTTTCGGCCAGCGCCACCACCTCCGCGGCGGCATCCGAGAGCCGCACCCCGCCGCCGGCCACGATCACCGGCCGCCGGGCGGCGGCAATGGCCCGGGCGGCCGGCTCAATTGCCGCCGGTTCCGGTTCGGGTCGAAAGGCCGGGCAGCGGGCAAACGCCGGCTCGATGACCAGCGGCAGCGCGGCTTCGGCGGCTTCCAGCGCCCGTCCGTTGTGGCCCAGCACATCCAGATGCACCGGGCGCGGCGTGTGTGAGGTGGCTTCGCGAAAAGCCTGCCGCAGCAAATAGGGCAACTGGGCCAGGCTGGTCACATCGGCGTTGAATTTGGTGACCGGAGCAAACAACGGATCGTGCACGATTTCCTGATAGGCGTTGCGCTGCTGAAACTGCGGCGGTTTTTTGCCGGTGAGCGCCACCACCGGCGAGCGCCCCAACCAGGCATCCTGCAGCCCGGCGGCCAAATTGGCCGCCCCCACCGACTGGGCCATGCACACGCCCGGCCGGCGCGACACGCGGGCGTAGCCATCGGCCATGTACGCCGCGGCCTTTTCCGAGTGGGTGATGACCCGCCGGATGCCCAGTTCTTCCAATTCGACCATTGTCTGGCGTAAAATGGCGTCCACATAAAAGACGTGCGTCACGCCGTAGCCTTTGAGCATTTCGGCGATAAAGCGCGCGCCGGTCATTTTGGTATCGGGTTCCATAAGCGCCTACGGGCCGGCCACGCGCTGCGGATAGGCGTGCTTCGGCTCCCGGTCGTCAGACAGCGACCCCTGATTGCGCCGGGTCAGCAGCTCGATGGCGTCGGCCAGGTGCGAGTCCTGAATGTTGTACGCCCCCTCGGCTACCCGCAGCTTGTGCGCCTCAAATAGCACCTGCGCGTGCGTTGCCCCGGCCGGCGGCTCAAATTTGTAGCTGGCCAACTCGTAGCGCTGGCCCACCGGGTCGCGGAAGTAGATAGAATACATAAAACCGCGATCAATTTCGCCGGTGTTTTTGATGCCGCGCTCGTTGAGCCGGTTGGCCGTTTCAATAAAGGTGGAGCGGGAAACGCTGAAAGCAATGTGGTGCAGGTTGCCAATACCCTCCGGGTTGGGCGTGGGGTCGATGGGGCGGCTTTCGTTGGTAAACACGGTGATCAGCCGGCCATCGCCGGGGTCAAAATAAAGATGGCTCTCGTTGGGATTGTCCAGATTGGGCTGCTCAAAAATAAACGGCATCCCCAACACGCCTTCCCAAAAATCGATGGCCGATTGCCGGGTGGCCCCAACCAGGGTGATGTGGTGGACGCCCTGCGTTTGAATCTTTTTCATAATTTCCCCTTTTCGGTTTGTGTTCCACCCCCCCCCCCTCCCCCCCCGCCCTGTGGGAGTGGGGGAAAATCTTTTTTGGTGTGTTTTGGGGCGGCTTGGCCGCCAAAAAACACACCGTTAAACTTGCTCCCCCTCCCCGCAAGCGGGGAGGGGGTTGGGGGGAGGGGTAAGCTAGACCCCGACTAATTCTTATTTGAATAGTATTGCTTTTAACAAATGATAAACATCTTACCACGCGGCCAGAAAAACCGCTTCGGTTTGAGCCGCGCTGGTAACGGGTTTGGGATTATTCTGCACGGCCTGGCTTTTGAGCGCGAGTTGGGCCAGCCGCGGCAGGTCCGTTTTTGCCACGCCCACATCGCGCAGCCGCTGCGGCAGGCCGATGCAGCCGATCAACTCGGCCACTGTTTGGGCGGCGCGCCCGGCCAGTTCCGCGTCATTGTTGCCGGCCAGGCCCATTGCCCGGGCCACGTCGGCCAGCTCCGGGGCAACGGCATCGGCATTGAAACGCATGGCGTGGGGCAACATAATGCCGTTGGCGATGCCGTGCGGCACGCCGGCTGTGCCGCCCAATACGTGGCACAGGCCGTGATGCAGGCCGATTTTGGCCGTGGCGATGGCAGCGGCGGCCAGGTACGCGCCCAGCAACAGTTCCGTGCGGGCGACGAGGTTGTCGCCGTTGGTCACCGCCTCCGGCAGCGAACGGGTGATGGCGCTGACCCCCTGCAGGGCGGCGGCAGTTGACAGCGGGTTGCGGGTGATGGAGTAGACGGCCTCGACGCAGTGGGCCAGGGCGTTAATGCCGCTGGAGGCGGTCAGTTGCGGCGGCAGGGCCAGGGTCAGTTCCGGGTCGTAGAGGGTCAGTTTGGGCGTTACTTTGGCGTCGGTGACGGTCACTTTGCGCGGCTGTCCGTCGAGCAGCCGGGTCACGCCGTAAATCGGCGTCATTTCCGAGCCGGCGTAAGTGGTGGGGATGGCGATAACCGGCACCAGCGGCTGGTCGGTGGGAAAGCGGGCGCGGGCCGGCTGCCCGGTTTGCTGCGCTTCCAGCGCCAGGCTCACGGCTTTGGCCATACCAATCGGGCTGCCGCCCCCCAAACCAATGACCGCATCAATTTTGTGCCCGGCGGCCAGCGCCAGCGCGGCCTCCACCTGCTCTTGCGGCACGTGCGGCTCCACCTGCGGATAACTAACCACAAGCCGTCCACCCAAAATATGCGCCAGCCGGTCGACCAATCCCGCGGCCTGAAACCGGGGGATGGTACACAGTAGCAACCGCTGCCAGCCAAAAGCGTCCACGGCGTCGCCCAGTTGAGCCAGCGCGCCGGCCCCAAAAATCACCTGCTGCGCGGCGGTGGTGTAACTAAACTTTGTCATTTTGATACCCCACAGCCAGTTGCCCCAGCCGCCGTTCGTGATCGTCTACCAGAATGCGGTACGCCTCTTTTACCAGCGCCGGACGGGCGGCATAGGGCCGGTGTATCCGCAGCAGCGACAGGCGAAACAGGCGGCGATAGGTGACATCGACCACCGGTTTAAACCCGGCGTTGGCAAAACCCTGAATCGAGGGTTGATTCTGGCGCGAAGCCCCAATCCAGATACGGGCCAGCCCCTCGGCATGCAGCCGGGCCAGAATCTGGCTCAACAGCGCGCTGTAAAGCCCCTGCCTGCGCCAGGCCGGAACCGTGCCGCAATCCCATATATAGGCTTCGTTGGTGTGCAGGTGAAAGCGCCGCTCCAACTCGCCGACACATTCAATGCCGTGCGTCACCCAACCGTAGCTGGCAATCTCCCCGGAAACCCGCAACACAAAACAGCGCCGGCCGCCCCGAAAGCGCTCCTGCACCGGTTCCGGCGTGGGCAAATTCATCGCCGCCGTCAGCTCGGCGATAGCAGCCGCGCCAGCTTCTTCAAACCGGGCCTCCACCCGGGCCGGGCAG
Source organism: uncultured Caldilineaceae bacterium (assembly GCA_964407935.1). GTDB lineage: Bacteria > Chloroflexota > Anaerolineae > 4572-78 > J111 > J095. The sequence goes on along the minus strand of CAYOXS010000307.1, from coordinate 1,290 downwards.
GCCGGCGGCAGTTCATCTTTTGTTTCAAAAACCCAGAGGGTGCCGTATTCAACGGTCCAGGGCTGCATTTTTAAATGTGGAAGAATAAATGCCTGATCTTGTCGATGACCGTCGGGTCGCCGCTGGTTTCGCCGCCCTCAAATCGCTGGTAGGTGGTCAGCACCATATCCGAGGGGTGACGGTAGTGGAAAATCGCCTGCGCGCCGCTCAGATCGGCGGCGGGTTCGTAACTGAATTGACCATCTTTGACCGTAATCTTCCACTGGCCGCCCCATTCTCCATCGACCTTGATGCCGTAGGTGATGTCCACGCCTTTGGCGGCTTCCTGGTCTACCGAGTACTGCCAGATAACGAACATATACGGCAGCAACACCCCGGCGGTACGCTCATCGAGTTTGGCGTCTTTGTCGCCCAATCCCCAGTGCATATCCCAGGTGTGAACGCCGTAATCCATAATCTGGAAAGCGGGATAGCAGAACGAAGGCGTTGGCCCGGAAAAAACGTGCGCCACCATAAAGTTACTCCACTCGTCCTCCGACAGCTTCTCGAAGTGGGCCATCAGCCTGTTTGAGGCCGCTTTGAGGCGGGCAATGGCTTCGTCGCGGGAAAGGCTGCGGAAAGCCAGCGCCCCTTTGTTCAGTTCGCTGGCCATCACCTGCCAACCGAGCGCCGCGGGGGGCTGCTCGCCTTTCCGGGCGATGTCCCAGCGGGCCAGATAGCCTTCGGTCACGTCGATCATGTGGCCCACCAGATCGCGCACCTCCCAGCCCTCGCAGCGGGAATCGACGTTCCAGTTTTTGGGGTTGTCAATCACTTCGTAAAACCGGCTGCGTTCGGTGCGCACCACATCGAGCACTTCATCTTTGCTGCTGTATACCATTGGATTAATTGCCATTGTCTATTCTCCTTTGAACGTAAGGGCCAGGAATCAGGGTGATTCCACAGAGTCTTCTGACCGGCCAGATATTATTTTTTTTCTTGGGGAAACGTTTAGGCGATTATAACCCAGGCAGCGTTATCGGAGCGTTATTGCCGCTGTTATTTTAAAGAGTTGCGATTAATGGGCCAATTGGAAGGCGGCCAGTTCGGCGGCGGCCTGATTCTCGGTGAAAATCCGGCGAGCCTGGGCCAGCAGCTCGTGGCCCTGCCGCAGCGAGTCCGAAAAACGGAGCGCGGCCTGGCCCCATGCCGCCTGAGTCCGGGCGATTTCAAGCGGCAGATCGAGCGCCGTGGCTTGGGCCAGCGTTTGGGCAAAACAGGCGTCGGCGGCGGGCCAATCGCCGCCGGCGG
>CAYOXS010000306.1:0-7089 GCA_964407935.1 uncultured Caldilineaceae bacterium | reverse complement strand
CACCGCCGACGAGGCCAAGTGGGTGTACCGCTCGGCGCAGTTTTTGGCGGCGCTGCTGCAAGGCCAGCCGGCCGGCACCAGCGTTAACCTGACTCCGGCGGTGACGACCACCTGGCTGGGCAGCGCCGGCCTGTGGGCTTTCTATCAACAGCAGCCGGACGCGCCGCGGCTGGTCGAGTGGCTGCTGGCCCAACCGGAATTTCGCGCCGATCTGCCGCTGCTGGTGGCTGCCCGCTGGCCGGGCGTGCTGCTGTCGGCGTTGCTGGTGGTGCTGCTTTACTGGCAGGCGCGGGCGTTGTTCAACCCGCGCATTGCGCTGGTGGGCGCGCTGTTCATCGCCCTCGATCCGCACACTGTTGCTTTGTCGCGGGTGCTGGGCCACGACATTTGGGCGGCGCTCTTTGCCAGTGTGTCGCTGCTGGCGCTGCTGCTGGCCGCGCGCGCGCCAGACCGCTGGTGGCTGTGGGCGCTGTCGGGCGCGGCGACGGGGCTGGCCTGCCTGTCTAAAGCGCCGGCCTTCTTTTTGCTGCCCTTTGCCGGGCTGCTGGGGTTGGCGCTCATCTGGTGGCAGCGAGGTCGCTGGCGTTTCTGGCTGGTGCGATTCGCGCTGTGGGGCGGCGCGGCCTATCTGGCCTTTGTGCTGGTCTGGCCGGCGGCCTGGGTTGAGCCGCTGGGTCGGCCCTGGGCGGTGGTCAACAATGCTTTTCTGTCGGCCACCGATACCGAGGAAGCCGAAGCCGAAAATTACTGGCGCGTGCCGGAGTTGGGGCCGTGGTATTACGTGGTCAACGGCGGTTTCAAGCTCAGTCCGCTGGTGCTGGGCGGGGTCGGCCTGCTGCTGATTTTTGGCGCGGCCAAACTGGCCCGGCGGCGAGATGCGCGGCCCCGCTGGGTTGAATCGCCGCTGCTGTGGCTGCTGGCGTTTGCCCTGCTGTTCGCCGTATTTATGACCCTCGGCGGCAAGCGCAGTTCGCGCTACATTTTGCCCATTTTCCCGGCGCTGGCGTTGGTAGCCGCCGCCGGCTGGGACGAGCTGTTTGGGTGGGCCACGGCCGCTTTTTCGGCGGCCGCCAAAAAGGCGCTGGCCGGCGCGTATCTGGCCGGGTTGGCCGTGGCCGCGGCGATTGTGCTGCTGCCGTCTGCGCCCTACTACCTTACCTATTACAATCCGCTGTTTGGGGGCGCGGCTGCGGCGCAGCGCTGGGTGAAAATTGGCTGGGGCGAAGGGCTGGATCAGGTGGGCCGCTTTTTGCAGCGCGAACTGCCCGGCAGCCGGGTTGGCACGGCTTATGCTTCCACGGTGGCCCCCTTTTTCAGCGGCGATATTGCCGGCGTCACTTCCGACCGGCTGGATTATCTGGTGCTGTACAGCAAACAGGTTCAATCCGGCGAGCCGTCGCCGGCGTTTATTGAATATTTTGAGCAGAGCGGCCCCATTTTTTCGGTGAATTTGCAGGGGCTGCATCTGGCCGATGTGTACCCCGGCCCGGCGCTCCAGCCGGTTGCCGCCGGGGAGTCGGCTGGCCCGGCCACGCCCATTGCCTACCGGCCGCTAGTGACCGTGGGCCGCATCGGTGAGCCGCTGGCCGTGGATGTAATCTGGCAGGGAAGCGAGCCGCCGCTGGTTGCGGTCTCGCTGCGGGCGGCGGACGGGGCAACCGAACTGGCCGCAGCGCCGGGGCAGGTCTCGCCGCTGGCTGGCGGGTTGTGGCTGAGCCGCCATGCGCTGGCCGTACCGGCCGGGCTGGTTCGCGGCAGCTACGCGCTTTATCTGGGGCAGGCGCGGCTGGGCGACATCGATATGCGCCAGTTTGAGACGCCGTCGGAGTTGGGACAGGTGCGGGGCGTGGAATTTGGCGGGCAGGTGGCCCTGACCGGCTATCAATTTGAACCGACCGAGGATTATCTGGCCGTCACTTTGGCCTGGCAGGCATTGCAAACACGCCTGCCGGATTACACCGTGTTTGCCCAACTACTGGCGGCAGACACCCAGACCCGCGTGGCCGGCGTCGACTCGCCGCCGCTCAAGGGCGATTATCCCACCAGCCGCTGGCTGGCCGGCGAGGTTGTTGTGGACCGGGCCGTGGTGGCGGTGCCGCCGGATTTGCCGCCCGGCCGCTACGATATTATTGTCGGTCTGTACCGGCCGGAAACCGGCCAGCGGCTGCAACTGCCCAACGGGCAGGATTACTGGCTGGTGCCGTGGACCCTGCTCTGGAAAGGACCGGAAAGCTGATGCCGCCGCGCGCTTCCTTTAAAGACCAATTCAACCAGATCGTGACCTCACCGCCGCTGATTTCGCTGGTGTTGTTTGTGCTGGCCTTTGTGCCGCGCCTGCTAGATTTGGGCCGGTTTTTGACTGCCGACGAGTTTTTGTGGGTGGATCGTTCCAAAAATTTTCTGGCCGGGCTGACCAACGCCGCCTACCAGTGCGCCACCGTGGTGGAAAAGTGGCAGTACGCCGAAGGGCTGGCCTGCACCCTGCGCACCGGCCATCCCGGCGTCACCACCATGTGGACCGGCAGCTTTGGGCTGATTCTCACCTGGCTGGCCCGCGGGCGCAACCAACCGCTGCACGATTTTGTGGTGGGGTTGCACACCAACCCCCTCGACCCGAGCCTGATTGCGCCCACCCGTTTTGCCACCGTGCTGATTACCGCTATCTGGGTGGTGGCGGTGTACTGGCTGGTGCGGCGGCTGCTGGGCGGCCGGATTGCCCTGTTGAGCGCGCTGCTGCTGGCGCTCAGCCCGTTCCATGTGGCGCTGTCGCGGGTGATTCACCACGATGCGTTGAGCACCACCTTTATGACGCTGGCCGGGCTGACCGCTTTTATCTACTGGGGGCAGGCCGAAGGGCGCAAGTGGCTGCTGGCGTCGGGGGTATTGGCCGGGCTGGCCGTGCTGAGCAAAAGCCCGGCGCTCTACCTGCTGCCGTTCATCGCTCTGACCGGGCTGTGGTTCACCGTTGCCCGCTATCACGCCGAGGGGCGGGCCGCGCTGGCGGGCCGGCTGCTCAAACAAACCATCCCCGATGGTCTGCTCTGGTTTGCGCTGCTGCTGCTGACCGTTTTTGCGCTGTGGCCGGCCATGTGGGTGATCCCCCGCGAAACCATCGAAACCGTTATTTTTATTGGCAGCAAATACGCCACCGGCGGCCACGCCAAAGGCAACTTCTTTTTGGGCGAAATTTCCAACGATCCCGGCGCGCTGTTTTACCCGGTTACCTGGTTGTACCGCACCACGCCGCTGGTGCTGGTGGGCGTGGCCTCGGCGCTGCTCGGCGGGCTGGCGCGGCTGCTTCCGCGCAGAGCGCCAGCGTCCGAACCTGAAGTTTCGGATTTCGGCGGGGCATTTTTTCGGTATGTGCCGCTGGTATTGCTATTTGTGGCCGGCTACTATCTGCTGATGACCGTGGGTGAAAAGAAGCAGGATCGCTACTTTTTGCCAGCCTATCCCTGGCTCGATATACTAGCCGCCGGCGGGCTGGTGCTGCTCGTCGAGTGGCTGGCCGGGCTGGCCCGGGCCGGCCAGCGGCTTGGAGCGGCGGTGTTTGCCGGGCTGGCTGCGGCGCTGCTGCTGCTCAATGGCTATCTGCTGGTCAGCACCTATCCCTATTATTTTACCTATTTCAACCCGGCGCTGGGCGGCCCGCAGCAGGCGGTCAACTCGATCACCGTTGGCTGGGGTGAAGGGCTTGATTTGGCCGCCGATTATCTCAACCACGGTATGAGTCCCACGCGCACCCGGGTGGCAAGCTGGTATGAATCGACCTTTGCCCCGTTTTATTACGGCCCGTCGATCAGCTATTCCAAAGAAAAAGGCAAGGTGCTGGCCGGTAATTATGTCATCTTTTACATTAACCAGATTCAGCGCCGTTTCCCCGATGACATTTTGTTTGAGTACATTGCCCGTCGCTTTTACCCGGAGCAGGTTATTAGTCTCAACGGCATCGATTATGTGTGGATTTATCCCAGCCTGGGGGTTGACCATTACCTGGCCGACCAGACTTTCAGCGGTATCGCCTCGCTGCTGGCCTGGCAATGGGGCATGCACGACGCGCCGCTGACGCAGGGCAGTACCTATCCCTTTGACTTTTACTGGGAATATCTGGGTAAAGACCCCTCCGAGCCGTTCTTTTTCCGCCTGCTCGATGCGCAGAGCCGGGTGTGGGCCGAGGGGACAACGGCATTGGCCGCCGGCAGCAGCAACCCGCCGGTGGCAGATTGGCGCGAGGGCGAGATTCTGCTCGACCAGGGCCAGCTTTTTGTGCCGGTTGACACGCCGCCCGGCAAATACCGGCTGCAGGCCGGGCTGTATACCCGCGCGCCGGCTGTTCAAAATGGCGAGTTGTACTTTTCTCTGGAACCCGGTGACCAATGGGTGACCGTGGCTGGCGTCGCGCCGCACAGCTTTAACCTGCCGGCCAGCGCCGTGCCCATCAACCAACCGTTTGGCGAGTCGCTGACATTGCTGGGCGCATTTGTGCCGGATTCGGTGGCCCGCCACGGGGTGATCCCCGTTGACCTGTATTGGCAGATCAACAAGCCCCTGCCGGCCGATGCCAGCCTGCACGTGGGCTTGATGAACGCCGCCGGCGAGGCCCAGCAAGCCTGGTTTGACCTGTCTCTGGCCGAAACGTTTGACCCGGCCGAAACCACCTGGCAGCCCGGCGCCATCATTCGCACCCAATGGCAGCTCGAATTGCAGCTCGAGGTGCCGGCCGGCCCGCACCGGCTGGAATTGGTGCTGCCCGCCGACACCAGCCAGGTGCTGCCGGTGGGTACCATCACCATCATTGAGCAGGCCGACACCCCGTAAAAAAAATCACGTTCAAACGGCCCTGGTAACTCTGTATTAAACCGTGGACAGATTTTTGTGACAATATTTTACCCCCTCCCCCTGCCAGGGGGGCCAGGGGGGATGGGTAAAAAGTCATCACGGCTAAGTGCGGTGCTACCACGGCCTTTAGCCGAGTGAACATATTTGAAAGCGAGATTCATCGATGCAAATCCGGCCATTTCAACTGGAACGATTTTTTGCCAAATACGAATTCACATACTCGTAGACAAAATTACTGAATCGTCATACAGGAAATAGGTAACTTCAATAATTACCTTTTCTTCCTCATTGTGGACGTTTACAGATAAATCCAGCGTTTCTATAATCTGCCGGCGTAGGTCAAAATCAATATTTGCGACTTCTACCCCCTCCGCAACTTTAGCGGCGTAAAATTCTAGCTGTTTGCGCTTCTCCTCAGTTAACGCGATCCCCTCAATTTGCGTTTTAATCTGTTGCTGTTGTGCTTCAAGTTTGGTGATTGTATCCTCTACGCGCTCAATATCGGTCATCACTGCGGCGTATGCCCGGCCCCCACTTTTCAGGCCTTTGGCCAGATTAAGCAAGTCTTTTAGTTCCTGTTCCAAAGTCTGAATCTGTTGGTTGGCCGCTTCCAGTTGTTTTTGTAGCAGTGTGTTTTTACTGCCTTTTCTGGCCTCGATTGCGTCAAGCTCCTCTTTGAGTTTGTTCTTATCAGACAGGATACCCTGTAGCCAGTTCCAAACGGTATCATCTACCAATTTTTTGCGGATGTATTTTTGGTCGCAATCGCCCCAAATATCCTCTTTCCGGTTTGATGGGCAATAATAATACTCCCATGATTGTTCTCTGGCTTTAATTTTTGTGCCGGCCATTTTGCGCCCACACTTGCTACAGGTTATCCGTTTTGACAACAGATATTCGCCGGCCTTACGTTTCCCCCTTCTCTCTTTATTTTCGGTTAGTCGCTGTCGGGCATAATCATACACAATTCGGTTGATAATGGCCGGCACTTCAACAGCTTTCCATTGCGAGCGCGGGTTACTGATTTTTTTATATCCTCTAGTGCCATCGGGTTTGCGGTATTTCTCTTTGTTCTCTTTTCCGAAGTACCAGACTCCGGCGTATGTTTCATTCTTAAGAATTTTGGCAACGGTTGCTCGCCCCCATTGGCCGCGTTCTGTTTTGCGCCCTCTGCCAGCATATGCTTTTAGATCGCTTGGCGTGGGTATATCACTATTTGTGAGCGCCTTTTGAATCTTGCCAATGGTCAAACCGTCAACAAACTGTTGAAAAATATACCTGACAATCTCGGATTCTACACTGTTAACTTCAAACGTTGCGTTGCCATTTTTATCAATGCTCAAATTGTAGCCAAATGGGGCTTGGCTGGTCATAACATAACCGTTATTTATTTGGCGTAATTTGCCCCGATACATCCGCTCTTTGATTTTTTCCCGCTCATACTCGGCAATGCTCCCTTTAATGTGCTTCTGTAATCGTCCCTCGGCGGTATCTGGATACTCACCTAAAACATATTCAATCCGCACCCCAGCCCGCTTTAATTCTTCTTCGACAATCAATTGTTTGGCCAGATTGCGGCTTAACCGGTCAATTTCACGTACTACCAGCACATCGAATTGACCGGCATGGGCCATTTCACGGACTTTGTTTAATTGCGGTAAATCAATATCATAACCAGAATCGCCCCGGTCATCCTCTGAAAGCTCGGTGATAATACTGTAATTATTGCTAGCTGCATATGACCGGCCCATTTCTATTTGGCCCTTGAGATTACCGCCCTCGTTTTTCCGGTCATCGCTGCTCACTCTGGCGTAGAGTATAGCGCGCTCTTGTACTGTGCCGGTCAAAATGGTTTGCTTTACATCCGGTTGGGTTGTCATCATTATTCCTCTTTTCAAGTACACATAACATATGGTTACGGGATATAAGGCGCGGTGTAAAGTGTAAAAATGGGTTACACCCCCTTACACCACGCCCTTACACTTTACACCAACCCGGCGTCCTCCAAAATATCTCTCACCTGGCGATTCTGGTTGCCGCCTTTGGATCCAAAAACGGCGGCGGCAATGTTGCTGATACTTTCGCCTTGCTGGTACAGCTCTATTATTTGCGCTTCTGTCTGGTCCGGTTCGGGCGTCAAGTCTAGCTCAAAATCCGGCGGCGCGTAGTGAGTGAAATTGCCGGGCAATGGTCCGGGCAGTGTGGCCGGCTGGGGTCCGTTGCCCGTGTCTAGCGTGGCTTGCCGCTGCC
>CAYOXS010000305.1:0-7117 GCA_964407935.1 uncultured Caldilineaceae bacterium | reverse complement strand
CACAGGAGGCGCACCATGAATCCTTTTGCCAAAATTAACGGGCACAATAAAACCGCCGAACGGTGGGAACTGGCCAATTTAACTCCAACGCCGGAAGAAGAATGGCAGCGGATGAAGGAGTTCTTGGGCTTGAGCCGGGCCGATACGGCGGCGATGCTGGAAACGGTGGAAGTGCTGTTTCGGCGCGGCCACGAGCTAGTGGTGGGCACCTACGATTACCTGCTGCAAGACCGCGAAACCGCCGCCATTTTGGGCTGGGAACGCGGCGCGGACCCCGTCCACCTGGCCGAACGCCGTCGCTTTTTCACCGTTTGGCTGGCCCGCACGCTGGGGCTGGATATGAGCGAGGATTTTGCCCGCTATCTGTTCCGGGCCGGGCAAATTCACGCGGCGCACGGCCCGCGCCAGATTCACGTGCCGGAGATGTACGTTACCGGCTCGGTGAGTTTGATTAATGCCGCCTTCGCCCGTTTTCTGGCCGAGGAGATGCCCGGAGCGGCGGTGGTGCCGCTGGCGCTGGCCGGCTGGAATAAAATGTTGAGCCTCCATTTAAATATGATGCTGATGGGTTACCGCTCGGCGCGGACCATTGACAGCGGTGATTTCGCGGTGACGGTGTCGATGTTTGGCCGGATGCGCAACGTTACTCACCAACAGCAGTTGCAAATTCACCTGCCAACCGGAGCCACGGTTGATACGCTGTTGCAGAAATTTTTCAATTACCATCCGCAGGCCCGCTCAGAAGTGTTTGATCTGGGCTGGATTGGCGGGGAGCGGCTCGATGCCGCCGGGACGCCCTGGTTTGTGCCGCACAAAATCTACCAGATCAAACCCATGTGGCGGGTGCTGCTCAACGGCAAGGATATCAGCTATATTGGCGGGCCGGGGGTATCTATTACCGCCGGCGACGAAGTTCACGTTTTCCCGCCGGGGCGATAAAAAAAGGCCGGTCAATTGCGACCGGCTTTTCTTTTTGCGCCGTCAGGTCAACTGGCGCAACCCTTCTTCATCCAGAATTTCAATTTGATGGCGGTTAATGGCGATGAGCTGGGCCTGCTGCAACTCTCTGAAGGCGCGGCCCACCATTTCCCGCACAGTGCCCAGATGGGCGGCGATTTCATCCTGAGTCCAGCGGCGGCTGATCTCATTATCTTCCGCTTTTTGCTGCAACAGAAAGGCGGCCAGCCGGCCCGTAACGGGCAAAAAAGTGAGGTTGTACACGCGCTGGACCAGTTGCCGGCAGCGCATAGCCAGATTTTTGATGATGGCGTTGTTCAACTCCGGGTACGCCTGTCGCAGGTAGGTCATGCTTTCGCCGGAAATTACCCACAACGTTGAGTCCTCGATGGCCGCAAAATTGGCCGGGTTTGGCCCGCCGTCAACCACGGGCACCTCGTTGCACGAATCGCCGGGGTGGAGCGTGGTCAGAATATACTCGCGGCCTTCCGCCGAAACCCGGTAAACCTTGCACAACCCTTCGACAACCAGATACAGCCCCGCGTTGGGGTCGTTCTCCAAAAAAATAATTTCGCCGGCCTGGCATTTGCGCATAACAACCTGCCGCATCACCTGTTCCAGCGCGGGGTCTGCCAGGGGGTTAAAATAGGGAATGGCTCGAAGTAGAGTTTTTTGGTCCATTGTGAAAATTAACAGGCCGAGAGTGCTCTCGGCCTGTTGGGGCTATTGCACTTTGTTATACGGGTTTACAACTCAATTTTGGCGCCCATCACCTGCAAAAACTTGCCAATCCAGGCGGGATGAGCCGGCCAGGCTGGCGCGGAAACCAGGTTGCCATCCACGTGGGCGGCGTCAACTGAAATGTCCATATATCGGCCGCCGGCGCGGGTAACATCCGGCCCGCAGGCGGGGTACGCCGAGCACTCGCGGCCTTCCAGCACGCCAGCGGCGGCCAGCACTTGCGCCCCGTGGCAGATGGCGGCAATGGGTTTGTTCTCTTTGGCAAAGTATTGCACAATTTGCAGCACTTTTTCATTCAGGCGGATGTATTCCGGGGCGCGACCGCCGGGGATAACCAGGGCGGCGTAATCGGTCACGTTGATGTCGTCAAAAGAGGCATTGAGGGTAAAATTGTGGCCGCGTTTTTCGCTGTAGGTCTGGTCGCCCTCAAAATCGTGGATGGCGGTGCGCACAAATTCACCGGCTTTTTTGTTGGGGCAAACGGCCTGAACATCGTAGCCAACGGCAGCCAATGCCTGAAATGGCACCATTACCTCGTAGTCTTCCACATAGTCGCCCACCAGGAACAGAATTTTCTTTGCCATAATGCGTCTCCTTTGAACTAATAATTAAATTTTTTCAGGGGGAATACCCGTGCATATTATACCTCAGAACTACCGGGGTTTAAAGCAACTTTCTGTCCATTTTTTGAATAATCGCCGGTTTGTCGACGCTCTGATTTTTTGTTATAGTTCCGGTAAATAAAATTTGGGGATGATTGAATATGGCCATCAAACCGATTGTGTTGTACAGCAAAAATGAAGCGGCGCTCCGCAAAAAGAGCGAGCCGGTGCGCGTGGTCAACCGGCGCACCCGCAAACTGGTGCAGGATTTAAAAGATACGCTGCTGGACCGGAGCGATGGCATCGGCCTGGCCGCGCCCCAAATTAACGACCACAGCCGGGTGCTGGTCGTGCGGCTGGCCAGCCACGATGACTCCAGCGATGAACCCGGCCCGCCCGTCGCTCTGATCAACCCGGAAATTGTGGAAGCCAAAAATGAAAAACGTGATTTTGACGGCTGTCTGAGTATCCCCGGCCTGTTCGCCGAAACCGTGCGCCCGCACTATCTGCGGGTGACCGGCCTGGATGAGTGGGGCAAACCGTTTGACCGGGTGTTTGAAGGGTTTGATGCCGTGGTGGTTCACCACGAAATTGACCACCTTGACGGCATTCTGTTTATTGACCGGGTGGCCAAACCGGATGACCTGTACCGGGTGCGCGAAAACGAAAACGGTGAACTGGTGCGCGTCCCGGTAACGGCAGAGTTGGAGTAACTCAGCCGGGGCGCAGCTCGCCGCTGATGAGCCGGCGCACCGTTTCTACCAGCAGGCGGTGCTCGGCGGCGTGAATCCGTTGCTCCAGCGCTTCCAGCGTATCGTCCGTGTGGATGGGCACAATCTCGGTGGCCAGCACCGGGCCGTCATCCACGCCCTCATCCGGCACCACGTGCACCATAATGCCGGTGTGCTCAATGTCGCCCTGCCGGAACGCTTCAAAGGCCCGCTCGATGGCGTGCGTGCCGGGGAAGTGGCCTGGCAGCGCCGGATGCAAATTGACCACCCGGCCGGGAAAATAGCGCAAAAAATTCATGCTGAACAGGTGCATCCAGCCGGCCAGAATCACCCAATCCGACTCCAGCGCGGCGATAAACCGCCCCAAATCCTCGTCATAATCGCATCGGTCAACGCCTTTGCGGCGTTTGAATATCGCCGTCGGAATCTGGCGGCTTTCCGCCCGGCGCAGCCCGTAGGCGTTGGCTTTGTTAGAAACAACCAGCATAATTTTGGCCGGCAGCGTCCCCGCCTCGCAGGCATCAATTAACGCCTGCAAATTACTCCCACTGCCAGAGATAAGCACCACCAGTTTTGATTTAGGCATTGGCCCACACCATTTCTTTGCCTTCAACTACCTCGCCGATGCGCCAGCCTTCGCCCAGCGTCTCCAGCGCGGCCGCGGCCTGTTCCGGTTTAATAATGACGACCATGCCCACGCCCAAATTGAACACGCGCCGCATCTCGCTGTCTGGCACGCCGCCCTGCTGTTGAATCAGCCGGAACAGCGGCGGCAGCGGCCAATTGCCCGGTTCGATGCGGGCGGTGAGTCCGGCGGGCAGCGCCCGCGGCAGGTTCTCCACCAGCCCGCCGCCGGTAATGTGAGCCAATCCCTGCACTGCCACTCCGGCTTCCCGCAGCCGGACCAACTCTGGCAGGTAGCAGCGATGCGGCGTCAGCAGCGCCTCGCCCAGCGGGCCAATCCCCGCAAATTCCGTGTCGAGCGGCGTTTCCTCAAATATTTTGCGGATGAGCGAATAGCCGTTGGTGTGCGCCCCCACCGAAGGAAGGCCGAGCAGCACATCGCCGGCGGCCAGCGTGGGCCGGGGGAACACCCGCCCGGCATCGAGCAGGCCTACCACTGTGCCCACCAGATCAAACTCCGCCGGGCGATAGACGCCGGGCATTTCGGCGGTTTCGCCGCCGAGCAGGGCGCAGCCGGTGGCGCGGCAGGCCGCAGCGATACCAGTTACCACCTCGGCCACCATTTCCGGGGCAAGCTGGCTGCTGGCAATGTAATCCAGAAAAAAGAGCGGGCGCACGCCTTCGCCAGCGCAGGCAATATCGTTGAGGCAGTGGTTCACAATATCGTGGCCGATGCCCTGGTAACGGCCCAGCGCCGCGGCCAGCTTCACTTTCGTGCCAACGCCGTCGGTGCTGGCCACCAACGTGGGCCGGGCCAGCCCGTCCAGCAGCCCCTCCAGGCTGAACAGCCCGCCAAACGCGCCGATGCCGGCCAGCACATTCGGCCCGTGCGTAGCGGTCACGGCCTCTTTCATCAAATTGACCGCTTTTTGCCCGGCGTCAATCGACACGCCGGCTTGTTCGTATAAACTAGTCATCTTTGCTCCGTTGGTTGGCTTGAGTTTGCACCACGATTGTTACAAAGAACAACCCCAACTTGTAATTCTTCTTCGCCCTCACCCCCTGGCCCAGCGGGAGAGGGGGACTTTCTTTTTTTAGTGTTGTTTGGGGGCGCGCAGCTGCCCCACCAACAACCATTTTTTTTTATCCCCCCCCCCCCCCGGTGGGGGGGGGGGGGGGCGGGGGTGGGGGGGCTATACAGTCACTCTATTTTTCGCTTTCTTCCGGGGCCGTCAGGGCCGCCTCCACATCCAGTAAAATCGATTCGTCGTCCATCACATCAAGCGTGAGCTGGATCATTTCATCGGGCAGGCCGCTGGCCCGCTTCTGGCTCACCCACAATTCTTTGAGCAGCGTCATCAGCTTGTCCTCGTTGCCCCAACTGGCCGGGTCGAGCTGCACCAGCTTGGCCGTGACCAGTTCGCCGGCGCCGTTACCTTCCCGCAGATGGTCCATTTCCTGCTGCAACCCGCGCTGCAACAGCGACATCAACCGCGTGGCTTTGCCGCTGGGCGGCGGCGCGGCCCCGCCCGCTCCGGCTTCGGCCAGCGCCCCTTCCACCGGCGCGGCCCAGGCCGTGCGCTGATCGGGGTAACGGGCGCAGATTTTTTCCACCCAGTAATCCAAAGCGATGCCGACCGGCTCTTCGTCGTCCTCGCCGGCGGCGGCAGGCACGGGGATGCCTTTGCCCTGATACGGCGTCGCCACCTGAATCATGGTGGGCTGGCCGGATTTTACAATGAAGCCGCGGCCAATTTGCAGCTCTTTGTTGCGTACCTCGGCCGGGGTGCGGCCCACGCGCAGCGTTTCTACCGCCTGCGCCGTGCGCAAGCCGAGGCCGTAATTGGCCGCCTGCACCCGGCGGCGCAACTCACTGATGCCGCTGTCGAGCGTGCCGCCAATGATAAAGTGCAGCCCGTCGCGCCCGTAGCGGCGAGCCAGCCCGGCCAGATCGCGCGGCAAATCGCGCAGCCGCTCAATTTCTTCGGCCAAATCATCGTAATTATCAATAATAATGAACAGCTCGTAATCGCCGGCGGCAGCCATCGCCTCGCACTCGGTTTTGAGGTTGGCCAGCAGCCCCTCCATTTGCTCGGCCTCGGAGATGGCAGCCAGCACGTGCGGCAGCTCATCGAGCCGGCGCTGGCCGTCGTACTCCACAAATTTGCGCTGAAAATCGACCAGCACCAGTTTCACCTGCCGGGGGGCGTAACGCCACGCCAGCGACAGCACCCAGTTGTACAGCACCGTCGATTTGCCGGACAGCGGCGGGCCGACCACGGCAAAGTGCGGCCCCATCCGCTGCAAATCAAACAACGCCGGGCGCAGGCTGGCATCCTGGCCCAGCACGGCCTGGACACGCCTGGGATGCACCGGCCCGGCAGCTTCGAGCATGGCTGCCAGCGGCACCAGCTCCGGCAGCGTGGCGATGGGGTCAGGCTGATGCGGCCAGCCGCGGGCTTCAACCTGCTCGCGCATAAAGCGGGCCATCAGCCGGATTTCGTCAGCTTCGGGCAGGGTGTCGCGGCCGTCTTCGGCGTGGAACAACCCCAGCGGCAGCGCGGCGTGGAACAGCAGCGGCCGCCGGCCCACGCGAATGTACCCGCGCCCCGGAATATCATCCATTTCAATCGCGCCACGGCCCACAATATCCATCAGCCGGTCGTGGTTGGATTGTTTAAAGGTGATGCGCTCGCCGAAGAGGTTGTACAGTTTGCTGGGCATGTTGGTGGGCACGTTGGCCGTAATTACAAAGGTGACGCCCATGCTCAGCGAGCGGCGGATCAGCGGCAGCACCGTGCCTTCGACCAGCAGTTCGTAGTTTTCCTGCAACTCGGCAAAGTTGTCGATCAGCACCAGCACCGCCGGCAGCGCCTGCTCCGGGTTACGCTCGTTAAAATCAAACAGGCTGCTGGCGTCGGCGTTGCTCAGAATTTGCTGGCGTTCATCAACCAGTTTTTCCAGTTTGGCCAGCAGCCGTTGCAGCCGCTCTTCGTAGGTTTCCTCGTCGGCGTAAATAACCGCGCCGACGTGCGGCAGCTCTTCCAAACTGCGGAAGTTGCGCCCGCCCAAATCGAGGACGTAGGCATGAAACTCGTTGGGCGAGTGGGTGGCGGCCAAACTGACCAGCAGCGAGCGCAAAAACATCGTTTTGCCCCAGCCGGAATCGCCCATCACAATCAGGTGGGTGCGGCTCAGATCAAAGGCCAGCGGGATTTGCTGGGCTTCGGCGGGGTTGTCGAGCAGGCCCATTACCGGCCGCAGCGCGCCTTTGCGCCAATCAACGCCGGGCCACAGGCCGTCGGTGTCGCCGTTGAGCCAGTCGGTGACGGTGGGTACCAGCACAAAATCGCGATTTTTCTGCGAGTCGCGGATGGGCGATTGCAGGCTGAACTGGGTGGGCAAAAAGTTGGGCCACGGTTTGGGGGCCATTTGCCCGCCGACCAGTTCGGAGGTGAGCAT
>CAYOXS010000304.1:0-7175 GCA_964407935.1 uncultured Caldilineaceae bacterium | reverse complement strand
TTGGTTCAACCAATCAAGTTGACGTAATATTTTTGTTATGGTAAAGTGAAATAGGCAGAAACCTTAAAGAGGCGTATAAGCCAACGCCTGAAAGTAGAGGGCGCAATGAATCCCTATCACAAATCATTAGCAATATTGCTGGCCGGCCTGCTGCTGGGCATCCTGTTGGCCGGGCCGGTTTACGCGCAGGATCCGCGCCCGCCCACCGATGGCGCTGGCAGTGGCACCACCTCTGGCAACGGGGGGGGCGGTAACGGGCAAACTGGCGGCGCGGCCGCCTGCGCCGCGCTCAAAGGGCAGGTGCTCAGTTGGGGCGAAGGCGGCCTGGGAGAGATCGGAGTGGTGCTCAAAACCGGCAGTTGGCAGATTGACACAGCCAGCGCCAGCGATGGCAATTATGGTTTTGGCGGTTTGGGCGTGGGCATCGCCAGGTTACAGCTTACCCTGCCGCCCGCAGAAGTGGGCCTGCGCGAGCCGCTGGTACAGGATGCCGCCGTTTACTTAACCTGCGACCACCCGGTCATCGCCAACCTGGCCGTTTACAGCGGGCCGCGGCCCACCCCGCCGGCCTCGATTCAGCTTTCCGCGCCGGCCAATCTCTCGCCCGGCGAAAATACGGTGCTCCGGCTGGTGGTAAAAAACGGCCTGCCCACCGACATTACCAATATAATTGTCACCAATCTGATGCCGCCCGGCCTGACCGCCGTTGAGGCCGCCGCCGCCGAAAACAGCCGCAGCAGCGTGCAAATCATAAATGGCGGGCCAGACGGCCAGCTTGTGTACGCCTACCTCGACCGGATGCCGTCCGGCGCGGAAGAGAATTTTTTGATCACCGTGGCCGCCAGCCCGGATTTGGCCACCGGCAGCCAGGTTAGAAACACCGCTTCGCTCTTTTACGCCGAAAGCGCCGGCGACCAGGATTGGATCGATTTTACCGTTGGCGCCGGTGGGCTGATCGTTCCCGCCGCCGAAGAGACGGTCACTCCAATTGTTCAGGCAGAAGCGGCCACCCCGCCGCCGGCCGCCACCGCGCCGGCCGCTGCCCCCGCCGCTACCCCGGAAGCTGACCAGGGCGAAGAATTTGTGCCGCCGCCGGTCATGCCCAAAACCGGCGAGGAGTTCTTTCCGCCGCCCAGCCTGTTGCCGGAAACCGGCACGGACTTTCTGGCCATCCCCGCCACCCTGCCGGAAACCGGCGCCGGCGATTGGCTGGCGCTGTTCGGTTTTGGGTTAGGCGGCGCGGCGTTTACCCTGCACCAGTTTAGAATTTACTGGCGCAACCGGCAGTAAAATTGACCTGTTCCATAGTCAGGCTATAATCTCTCAGGCTGCGTGTGTCGCGCAGCCTATTTTTTTTGCCCGGGAAAATTTATGTATCAGGAACACACCTTAAACAACGGTTTGAAAATTTTTATGGTGCCCGTCCACACCTTTCAATCGGTGAGTGTGGGCGTTTTTGTGCGGGTTGGCTCCCGCTACGAAACCGAACTCAACGCCGGCATCGCCCACTTCATCGAACATATGCTGTTCAAAGGCACCAGCAAGCGCCCCAACTCCGGCCTCATCGCCGAAGCGATTGAAGGCATTGGCGGAGTAAGCAACGCCTACACCAGCCAGGACACCACCGTTTATTACGCCAAAGTCGCCGCTTCGCAAATCGATATTGCCCTTGATTTTTTGGCCGACCTGCTGCGCCATTCGCTCTTTGCCGCCACAGACATAGAAAAAGAAAAGCTGGTCATTGGCGAGGAGATCAGTATGGTTTTTGACCAGCCCGATACCTGGGTCTCTATTCTGGCTGATGAGCTGCTGTGGCCCAGCCACCCGCTCGGCCAGAACATTGCCGGCACAGAAGACAGCGTGAATGGACTTGAACGGGAAGCGCTGCTGCAATTTTTCGGCCAGAGTTACCACCCCCACAACCTGCTGGTGGCTCTCGGCGGGGCGTTTGACCCCGCCCGGGTGATCCCCCAACTGGAAGAGCTGCTCGGCGACTGGCAGCCGGCCCCGCCGCCGGAATTTGCCGCCGCGCCGCCGCAGCAAACCGAACCGCGCTGCCTGGTGCAGCACCGCCCCAACGAGCAGGGCCACCTCTGCCTGACTCTACCGGCCCTGTCTCGGCTGGACCCCGACCGCTACGCGCTGAGCGTGCTCAACACCATTTTGGGCGACGGCATGAGCTCGCGCCTGTTTTTGAACATCCGCGAAGAACTGGGGCTGGCTTACGCCATCGACTCCGGCTTGAACCTGCTGCAGGATACCGGTTCGCTGGTGGTTTACGCCGGGGTAGACCCCGACGGCGCGCCGGCGGCACTGCAAGCCATTCTGGATGAACTGGAGCGGTTGCGGCAGGAGCCGGTGTCTGAGCGCGAACTGCGCCGCGCTGTTGAGTATTTAAAAGGGCGCACCGTGCTGGGGCTGGAAGACAGCTACAGCCGGGCCGCCTGGGTGGCCTACCAGGCCATGTTCCAGCCCACCATCAAATCGCCGGAAGAAGTGCTGGCCGATTACAGCGCCATTTCCATTGCAGATGTGCAGCGCGTGGCCCGCCATCTCATCGATCCGGCCCGTTACAACCTGGCCGCCGTTGGCCCATTTGGCCACGGGGAGCCGCTTTCGCGACTGATTATCACTTAAACAGACTTGCAGAATTACCCTGCTTCTGCTATGCTCTACCATATTATTCTCGTAAAGGCTTCCTGGTTATGGTTAAACTGCTGATGAGTTGGGACATCAAACCCGGTTCAGAAACTGAATATTTTGAGTTTATTGTTAAAGAATTTGCCCCCGGGATGATGAAACTGGGTATGCAGCCCACCGAAGCCTGGTACACTCTGTTTGGCGATGGCCCCCAAATTTTGCAGGGCAGCGTCGCGGCGGATCTGGCCTCGATGAAAAGCATTCTAAACAGCAACGAGTGGCAGCAGCTTCAGCAGCGCCTTTTTGAATACGTAACCAACTTTGATTCAAAAATTGTCCGGGCCTCCAACCGTTTTCAATTACTCTAACCAAAAACCGGCCCCAAACACAACGGCGTGCATTCTGCACGCTTTTTTATTGTGTTTTCATAGCCGGCATGCCATAATAACCGCAAATTTTTGAGATTGGAACACCGCTCTGCATGTTCGAGCAGCCATCGTTATTTGATACCTCACCGCAAGTTCGCTCCGTAACGGATATTACCCGCTACATCCGGCGCGTGTTTGACGCCGATTTCAACCTGCGCGATGTCTGGCTGGAGGGCGAAATTTCCAACTGGCGGCCGGCGTCGTCCGGGCACATTTATTTTACGCTAAAGGACTCCGGAGCCAGCATCCGCTGCGTAATCTGGCGCTCGCAGGCCGAACAACTGCTGTACTTGCCCCAAACCGAAGGCGAAGCGGTGCTGGCCCACGGCAAAATTTCGGTGTATGAGGCCGGCGGCAACTACCAGTTTTATGTCGATGAGCTGGAAGCCGCCGGGCTGGGTGCGCTGCACGCCCAGTTTGAGCGCATCAAAAAACGGCTGGAGGCCGAAGGGCTGTTTGACAACGCCCGCAAACGGCCGCTGCCTCCCTTCCCGCAAACCATCGGCCTGGTCACTTCGCCGCAGGCCGCCGCATTGCGCGATATGCTCAACGTGCTCCGCCGCCGCTATCCGCTGGCCCGGGTGATCCTCTCGCCCACGCCGGTGCAGGGCGACAGCGCCCCGCCGCAAATTGTGCGCGCCCTGCAAGCCATCGCTCAACAGCCGGTGGAGGTTATCATTTTGGCTCGCGGCGGTGGCAGTTTGGAAGATTTGTGGGCCTTTAACAGCGAAAGCGTAGCCCGGGCCATTGCCGCCTGCCCCGTGCCGGTGGTCAGTGGCGTGGGCCACGAAACCGATTTTACCATTGCCGATTTTGTGGCCGATGTTCGCGCCCCCACCCCTTCCGCCGCCGCCGAGCTGGTTTCGCCGGACCGCGACGAACTGCGCCGGCTGCTGGTCGGCCAGCAACTGGCCCTCACCGAACAGGCCCGCCAGCGGCTGAGCAGCAGCCGCGCCGAGGTTCGCCGGCAGCAGTGGCTGCTGGCCCGGCTGTCGCCGCAGGGGCAGGTGAACAACTCGCGCCAAAATGTTGACTCGTTGGTGGCCCGGGCCGGGCGCAGCCTGCGGCATCAATTGATTTTGCAGCGGCAGCAGGTCACCGGCCTGTCGGAGCGGCTGGCCGCGCTCAACCCACGGGCCACGCTCAGCCGGGGGTATGCCATTGTTCAAAAAGGCGAGCGGGTGGTTGCCAGCGCCGGCCAGGTTAGCCCCGGCGATGAGCTGGTTATCAAACTTGTTGACGGTGAAATTGACGCCAAAGTTCGGTAGTGAAATAAACGGCGGGTAGCGGGTGGTGAATAGCGAATGACGAATAGTAGTAGGTCACGTTTTTAGCGTGACTGTCGGGCTACAAGCCCGACCTACTTCACTGAGTCCTTCCCTGACTCCTGATTCCTGACTCCTGAATCCTATTTTTTAAAGGAGATTTCTATTGAAAATTCTAGTTACCGGCAGTAGCGGCCAGGTTGGCACCAATCTTTGTTTGGCCCTCCAGCAGCGCGGTGACCGTGTGGTCGGCATTGACAAGCGCCCCAACACCTGGACCGCTGACATCCCGGCCATCCAGCACAATCTGGCCAGCGATGGCATGCCTTCACCAGAAGCGCTGGCCGCGGTCGCGCCCGATTTTGGCCGGCCCGATCTGGTGGTGCATTTGGCGGCCAACGCCAAAGTTCACGAACTGGTCATCGACCCCCGCCGCGCCCACGAAAACGCCACTATCTCTTTTAACGTGCTGGAGTTTTGCCGCACCCACCAAATTCCCATTATTTTCAGCAGCTCGCGCGAGGTGTACGGCCGGCCCCAGCCGCCCACCGTCAGCGAGGATACCACCGATGTATTCCACATTCTCAGCCCGTACGCCGCCTACAAAATGGCCGACGAAATGTTGATTTACAGCTACGCCCACTGCTACGGGCTAAAATATCTGGTCTTTCGGCTGAGCAACGTTTACGGCCGGTTCGATGGCGATCTGGAACGGATGACCCGCGTCATCCATATTTTCATCGACCGGCTGAGCCGCGGCGAGCCGATCACCATTTTCGACCGGCACAAAGTCATCGACTTTACCTACATTGACGATTGCATTGCCGCCATTTTGCTGGGCATTGACAAATTAATGGCCGGCGACGTGGTCAACCAAACCATCAATCTCAGTTCCGGCAGCCCGGCCTCCCTGGGGCATCTGGCTATGACCATCGCCGGTTATCTGGGCGTAGAGCCGGAAATCATTGACAAACCCATCCAACCCGGCGAAATCAGCTTTTACATTGCCGATTTGACCAAAGCCAGAACCCTGCTGGGCTTTGAGCCGCAGGTTCCGTTTGAAGAAGGCATCAGGCGCACCATCAACTGGGTGCAGCGTTGGAATGACCAGCACAATCGAGGCCAAAAATGAGCCAGCTACCGCCGGAAATTACCGGGTTGACCTTTGAACAGGCCTACCGCCAGTTGGAAGAAACCGTGCAACAATTAGAGACCGGCAATCTGCCACTGGAAGAGTCGCTGGCGCTGTACCGGCGGGGCATGGCCCTGGCCGAACAGTGCAGCCGGGTGCTGGATGAAGCCGAGCTGTCGATCAAAACGCTCACCGCCGCCGGCGAACTGGAAGACTTTGACGAAATATAAGTTAGTGACAACACCTCGATGACCGTTTTTAAAGTTTTGGGCCGATACTGGTACATCGCCCCGATTTTGATTTTGATTGTGGCCGTGCAGTTGGGCTTTGGCGCTGTGTCCCCCCAAAACCCGGCAACCGCCGGCGACGTCGGCGCGCCAGCCAAATTGCCGGGCGCGGCCGATATTTTGGCGTTCTTTCGCGGCACGCCCACGCCAACCCCCAGCCCGCTGCCCACATTAACCCCCACCCCCACCACAACTCTGTCGCCTACCGCCAGCCCAACATTCACGCCTACCCAAACGCCGCGGCCAACTGCCACCGGCACCCGCGTGCCCACCTGGACGCCTTCGCCCACGCCGACGGCCAGCCCGACACCAACGCCGCAACCGATGCCCACCCCGCCGGTCACATCGCCGCACGGCTTTGCCGCCACGGTACCCATTTTAATGTACCACTACCTGTCTGACCCGCCGCCCGGCGCGGACGCCATCCGCAGCGATCTGTCGGTTGGCCCGGCCCAATTTGAGGCCCAACTGGCCTACCTGCGCGAGCAGGGCTACCAGACTGTTTCACTCAGGCAGCTCACCTACGCGCTCAGCCGCAACGAGCCGCTGCCGGCCAAACCCATCGTTATCACTTTTGACGATGGCTACCGCGACCAGTACACCAACGCCTTTCCGCTGCTCAAAAAATACGGCTTCACCGCCACCTTTTTTGTGTTTACCCAGGTCATCGACGAGTACAACGTTGATTTCATCACCTGGGAAATGGTTAAAGAAATGCACCAGGCCGGCATGGAATTTGGCTCGCACAGCTACCGCCACTCAGATTTGACCGGCCGCGATGTGGATTTTCTGGTGTACGAAATTTTAGGCTCCAAAGAAGCCATCGAAGAGCGCATTGGCGAGCCGGTGCGTTTTTTCTGCTACCCTTCCGGCCGGTACGATGACCTGACCATACGCGTCGTCGATTCGGCCAACTTTTGGGGGGCAGTCACCACCGCCTGGGGCGCGGAGCAAAGCTACAATGACCGTTTTGAAATACCCCGCCTTCGCATGCGCGGCAATGACACCGTTGAAGATTTTGCCTACAAACTGGCCGTAGCGATAGAATGAACTTTGACACCTTTTCCCTGGCCGCAATGGCCCACGAACTGCGCCACACCCTCAGCGGCGGGCGGGTGCAGCGCGTTACCCAAATCAACTCGCTCACCTACAGTTTTGAAATATTCATTCACCCTATCCGCCACTACCTCACTCTGTCCGCCGAGCCGCAAGCGCCGCGCCTGCACCTGACGCTCAACAAAAGCCGGCGCGGCGTGGGCCACGAAACGCCGCTGATGCTGGTGCTGCGCAAATACATGCGCGGGGCCAAACTCGCCGCCATCGAGCAGCCGCCCTACGAGCGCATCCTCTATTTTTATTTTGACAGCCCCTTTGAGCCAACCATTCTGGCCGCCGAAATGCTGGGCACGCGCAGCAACCTGCT
>CAYOXS010000303.1:3244-7198 GCA_964407935.1 uncultured Caldilineaceae bacterium | reverse complement strand
TTTCAAAGGAGAAACCATGAAACGTTCGCAAGTCAATGCTATTATGCGCAGCGCCGACGCCTTTATCAAAGAGCGCGGCTTTTACCTGCCGCCTTTTGCCTACTGGACCCCCGCCGATTGGGCCGGCAAAGGCGAAGAAGCGCGGGAAATTGTAGACCACCAGCTCGGCTGGGATATAACTGACTTTGGCCTGGGCAAATACGATGAGTTTGGCCTGTTCCTGTTCACCATCAGAAACGGCGACCAGGCTAACCTCAAAACCGGCCAGGGTAAAATCTACGCCGAAAAAATCCTGATCTGCGCCGAGGGGCAGATCACCCCGCTCCATTCCCACTGGACCAAAATGGAAGACATCATCAATCGCGGCGGCGGGATTTTAGCCATCCAGCTCTACAATTCAACGCCAGATGGCGGCCTGGCCGACACCGACATCACCGTCAGCCTGGATGGGGTAGTGCATCACTTTAAAGCCGGCCACACGGTGCGGCTGGC
Organism: uncultured Caldilineaceae bacterium; assembly: GCA_964407935.1. Taxonomy (GTDB): domain Bacteria; phylum Chloroflexota; class Anaerolineae; order 4572-78; family J111; genus J095. The sequence goes on along the minus strand of CAYOXS010000303.1, from coordinate 6,706 downwards.
CCCCGGCGAAAGCATTACCCTGCCCACCAACCTGTACCACAAATTCTGGGCCGAAGAGGGCCGGGTGCTGGTGGGTGAAGTTTCTGTGGTGAACGACGACAATACCGACAACCGCTTTTACGAGCCGACCGGCCGCTTCCCGGAGATTGAGGAAGACGAGCCGCCGCTGTATCTGCTCACCATCGACTACAAAAACTATTACAACCCCCAATAACAGGAGCCGTTTCTAATGCTAAATTCCACCCAAATTGTAAAAAATGCTGTTAAAGCGGGCATAGTGGTGCCTGCGTTCAACGTGCCCTACCTGCCGATGGTCAAACCAATCATCGAGGCTGTAGCCGACACCGATTGCGTCGCGCTGATTGAGGTGGCCCAACTGGAGTTTACCAAGTTTGAAAGCCAGAGTATGGCCGCCGTAATGGACGAATTTCAAAAATGGAGCCAACCCGATTACGTGCGGCTGCATCTGGACCACGTGCCGGTCATCGATGAAGATAACAAGCGGATAGACTACCTGGCGGTGGTCAAAGAGGCGCTGGCTTTGGGCTACCAATCGGTGATGGTTGATGGCTCACGCCTGAGCCTTGACGATAACATTGCCGCCACCCGGCAGGTGGCCGAACTGGCCCACGCCGCCGGCGTGCCGTGCGAGGCCGAATTGGGCGCGGTGCTGGGCCACGAAGCCGGCCCGCTGCCGCCCTACGACGAACTGTTTGAATCGGGCAAGGGGTTTACCGATGTTGACCAGGCCCGCCGCTTTGTACAGGAAACCGGCTGCGACTGGCTGTCGGTGGCCGTGGGCAGTATTCATGGCGCGATTTCTGGCGCGGCCAAAGACCAGAAAAAAGTGGAAGCCCGGCTAAATCTGGAACATCTGGATAAACTGCGCCAGGCCACCGGCGGCATTCCGCTGGTGCTGCACGGCGGTTCGGGCGTGAAAAAAGAGTACGTGCTGGCCGGCATCAAAAGAGGCATCGGCAAAATGAACATCGGCACAGAAATCCGCCAGCCCTACGAGCAGGTGCTGCGCCAAACCGGCGATGTTGCCGCCGCCCGGCAGGCTGTGTACGAGCGCACCGTGTGGGCGCTCACCGAGTATCTGGGGCTGGCCGGCACCCGGCAGTTGGTGGTCAACTAACCCATCATTTCCATCCACCGAAAGGACATCACAATGACCCGTGATCCTTTGATTGCCGGTGTCGATGTTGGCACCACCAGTATCAAAGCGATAATTTTTGAACCGGGCGGCAAAATCGCGGCTTCGGCCAGTGTGCCGACACCCGTTCATTACCCCCAGCCCGGCTGGGCCTACTACGAGCCGGAGGAAATCTGGCAGGCGGTGGTGACCGTGTTGCGCCAGGCCACCGGCCAACTCAACGATGCTGGCCGGGTGGTGAGCGTGGCTGTGGCCAGCGTGGGTGAGGCCGGCGTGCCGCTCGATAAAAATGGCCAGCCAACCTACTATTCCATCGCCTGGTTTGATACCCGCACCCAGCCGCAGGCTTTGTGGCTGGAGCAGCAGATTGGCAAAGACAATCTGTTTGCTGTGTCTGGCCTGTCGTTGCAGCCAATCTTTACCCTGTGCAAAATTTTGTGGCTCAAAGAAAACGAGCCGGATGTTTTTGCCCGCACCGTGCGCTGGCTCAACATGGCCGATTTCATCGCCTACCGGCTGAGCGGCGTGGCTGCTGCCGAATACTCGCTGGCGTCGCGCACGCTGCTGCTCAATTTGAAAAAATTGGAGTGGGACGCCGGCCTCATCCGCGAGGCGGGGCTGCCGCCCGATCTGTTGGCTCCGCTCCAACCCAGCGGCACGCCGCTTGGCTCCGTTACCGCCGCCGCGGCGGCAGCCACCGGGCTGCCGGCCAGTTGTTTGGTGGCAACCGGCGGCCACGATCACGTTTGCGGCTCGCTGGCAACGGGCGTAACCGGCCCCGGCACGCTGCTTAACTCCATTGGCACCGCCGAAGCGATTTTCCTGTCGCTGAGCCAGCCGCTCACCGACCCGCAAATGGGCCGGCAGGGGTACACCCAGGGCGCGCACGTGGTCGCCGGCAGCTACTACGTGCTGGGCGGAACTTACACAGCCGGGGCGTGTGTGGAGTGGTGGCGCGAGATTGTTGGCACGGAGATTGATTACGCCACGCTGGTTGCCGAAGCCGGGCGCGTACCGGTGGGCAGTTTGGGCATCGCCTTTTTGCCCCATTTGCGGCTGGCTAACGCCCCCAACGACGACCCCAAAGGCCGGGGGGCGTTCATCGGCCTGAATGCGGATGCCAAGCGCGGCGCGTTGTTTCGGGCAATTTTAGAGGGGCTGGCCTACGAATTTCGGCTCACGCTGGAGCCGCTGCTGCAATACGCCGGGCTTAACGCCGTGGAAAGTATCATCGCTGCCGGCGGGGTTACCCGCAACCAACTGGCCATGCAAATCCGGGCGACGGTGATCAATCAAACCATCACTGTGGCCGAAGTGACCGAATCAACCAGCCTGGGCGTGGCCATTTTGGGCGGGCTGGCTGCCGGGGTTTATCGCGATGTGGCCGAGGTGCTGCAACTGATCAACTATCGGCGCTGGCCGGTGGAGCCGCTGGCCGACCACATTGAATTTTACAACAGCTATTATCAGCAAGTGTACCGGCACATTTACCCGGCCCTGCGCCCGCTGCATCACGCGGTTTACCCGCTGGTGCATCAGGGGGGATAAAGCGGCCAGATGTACGGCAGCACAGTGACAACCACAACCAGATAAATGATGGTCAGGGCCACGCCAACTTTAACGAAATCGGTAAATTTGTAGCCGCCCGCGCCAAACACCAGAATGTTGGATTGGTGAGCAATGGGCGTGAGAAAACTGGTGCTGGCCGCCACCACCACCGTCATCAAAAAGGGGCGCGGGTCGGCATTAAGGTCCAGCGCAATATTAATGGCGATGGGGGCCAGCAGTACCGCCGCGGCGGCGTTTGACATCGTTTGAGTCAGCGCCGCCGTTAAAATGTAAATGCCGGCCAGCATGGCCATTGGCCCCAGGGCAGCCATCCACTCCATAATGGTATCGGCCAGGAATTTGGCCGCGCCGGTAGATTCCATTGCAATGCCCAGCGGCAGCATGCCGGCAATCAAAAATACCGATTGCCAGTCGATGGATTGATACGCCTCGTCAATGGTTAATACTCCCAGCATGATCAACAGGATGGCCGCAATCACCGCTGCCACCGAAATATGCAGCCAGCCGGTGGTGGCCGTGAGCAGCATAGCCGCCACATTTACCAGCGCCAGCGGCATCTTTTCTGTGCGGCGGGTGTCGAGGTGAACCGGCTCCAGCAGCAGAAAGTTGGGATCACTGCGCAGCAGGTCTAACTGCTCGCGGCGGCCCTGCACCAGCAGCACATCGCCGGGATGCAGCGGCACGGATTTGATAGACCGCGGGATGGCGTGGCTGTGCCGCCGCAGCGCCAGCACGCT
>CAYOXS010000303.1:0-3144 GCA_964407935.1 uncultured Caldilineaceae bacterium | reverse complement strand
CCCATCGGCAAAAAATCAAAAAAGCCAAACCCGGCGCAGCCAAAACTGAACGAGGCGCAGGCGGGGTGGGTGCGCAATATCGATGAGGCCAGAATGTTGGGCGGCGTGCCAATCAGGGTCAGGTTGCCGCCCATCATCGAGGCGAAGGCCAACGGGATGAGCAGTTTTGAGGCCGCAATGCGGGCGCGGCGGGCAATAATCAGCACCGCCGGCAGCAGCACAGCCGTGGCGCCCACGTTATTCATAAACGCCGACATGAGGCTGACGGTCAGCATTAAAATGATAATAAGCCGGGTTTGGCTGGATTTGGCCATGCGTAAAATGCGCACGCCCAAAAAATCGGCGATGCCGGTTTGAAACAGCCCTTCGCTGATAACAAAAATGGCCACCACCGTAACCACCGCCGGGTTGGCAAAGCCGGAAAACGCCTCATGCGGGGTGACCAGCCCGGTAATAGCCAGCACTACCAGCACCAGCAGCGCCACAATATCCGGGCGCAGGCGTTCGGTGGCAAACAGTAACACCGATGCCATCAAAATGGCCAATACCAATGAAATGTCAAAGGTCATTACAGGCCCCAGAACAGGTAGATGTACACCGGCGTGGCTATTGCCATCAGCAGGCCCAACGGTGCGCCCACCCGGGTGAAATCCAAAAATTTGTAGCCGCCCGGCCCGTAGACCATTGTGTTGGTTTGGTAACCCACCGGCGTTGAAAAACTCATCGACGCAGCGAACATGCTGGCCAGCACAAATGCGCGCGGATCCAGCCCCAGCGCGTTACCCGTGGCAATGCCAACCGGCACCATCAAAACCACCGCCGCGCTGTGAGAAATGAACTCAGACAGTAACATCGTCACCAGGTAGACCACACCCAATACAACCAGCGGCGGCACATAATTGGCGCTGTGGGTGGCCAGGTTGGCCAAAAGCTGCGCCCCGCCGGTTTTTTTCAGCGCCAGCCCCAGCGGGATGATGCCGGCCAGCAGAAAAATCACGTCCCAGCGAATAGCCTCGTGCAGTTCGTTCACTTTGAGGCAGCCGGTCATTACCATCAGCACCGAGCCGACAATGGCCGTGACCAGAATGGGGTAGCCGATGGCGGCCAGCACCACCACGCCGCCGATAATGGCCAGCGCCACGCCGGTTTTGTTAGCCCTAAACTCATCCATTTTTGGCTCTTCGGTTACAATAAAACCCGGTTCCCGTTTGATCTGCGCCAGCGCCTGTTTTGAGCCGCGCAGCAGGAGCGTATCGCCAAAGTGGAGTGAAACCCGGCCCAGCCGCTCGCGGATCACCGCGCCGTGTTTGCGAATGGCAATCACCGTGCAGTTGTAGTGATACCGAAAATTGGTATTTTCCAGCGTCCCGCCGATCAAATCCGAAGTAGGGCCAATGACCACTTCCAGCAGCCCCCGGCTGATACTTTGCAGGTCGTCGTCGCACAGGCGCATTTCCGGTTCAATGGCCAGCCCGTTGGCTTTTTGCAGCCCAACAAGCTGGTCAGACTGGGTTTTTACAAATAAAATATCCTGCGCTTGCAGTATTTTGTTGTGCAGGGGATGAGGCAGGGTATCTCCGTGGCGCAGCACTTCCAGCACGTGGGTATCAAATTTTTGGCGCAGCCGCGCTTCAACCAGCGTTTTGCCCACCAGCGGCGAATCGGGCAGCACAATCAGGTCGGTCAGGTATTCGGTCATACGGTAATCTTTGGCAATTTCGGTTTCAATCCGGTGCCGGGGCAGAAGCTTGCGGCCAAGGGTCAGCAGGTAGGCCGTGCCGGTGATTAAAATCAGCACGCCGACGTGAGAGAATTCAAACATGCCAAACGGCTCGTAGCCGGCGCCGGCAGCCAGGCTGCTGGCCAGCACGTTGGTAGAGGTGCCAATCAACGTGATAGCGCCGGCAAATTGGGAAAAATACGAAAGCGGGATGAGCAATTTTGAGGGCGCTACCCGGTGTTCGCGGGCCATAGTGATGACTGAGGGAATGAGAATAGCCACCGCCGCGGTATTGTTGATAAACGCCGAAATTGGCCCCACCACAAATAAAATGGTCAGTAGTTGTTTGATTTCATTTTTGCCGGAGATTTGAACCATGTGGTGCGCCAGCCGGTTAATGATCCCGGTGCGGTAAATTCCGGCGCTCAAAATAAACATGGCCAGAATGGTGATGGTGGCTGGATTGCTAAACCCGGAAACGGCTTCCTGGGGGCTAACTCCCAAAATTGGCCCCAACAACAAAATGAGGCCCATAATTGAGAAGGCTACAAAATCTATGGGCGCGACATCAAGGACAAATGCAATGAGCGCTCCAACTAAAATAGCAAATGCCAGCGCAATTTCAGGCGTCAATCTGTCCTCCGTTGAAAATAGGATTCAGGAGTCAGGAATTAGGAGTTAGGGGATTCCTACCCCGGCTTCTAAAAATTTGTGGCCAAATCGTAGGTCGGGCTTGTAGCCCGACGACGAGTCTGCGAGATGTAGGGGCGCTTCGCAAAGCGCCCTATTTACATTTCAAATTTCATCCCTAGCAATTTAAAACGCTAGGCTTGCGTTTCAAATTCCATCCCTTGCGTTTTAAAACGCAAGGCGTACGTTTAAAGTATCAAGCAATACTTTTAGAGTTACACGGTTAAGACGTGCCGGGGACTTGTGATATTAGGCCAGGCTTCATCAAGCGTGACCAACTCTGCCATAGCGTGCAAGGGTTTTTCTGATCGGTTAATCCAAAGCCAATGTTTACATATTGGCCAGATAGGCGGTGGTTGATTGCCAGCGCACTACTTTTTCAGCCAGTTGATTTTGAAAAATGCGCTTGATTTGATCCAGTTCGGCGGCGTTAAGGCCGGCGCGCTGCAAATGTTGGGCAAATGTGAGCCGGCCGGCGGCATCATCCACATTAAACCAACGGTCAATCTGGCCGCGGCCAATGCGCCACTCGGCGGCGGTAGTTTCCGGGATGACGCTGATGTTGGCCAGCCCGGCCCGCGCAAAAATCTGCTGGAGCGTGGCTTCATCCCAATTGACCATTGGGTCGTCCGGGGCGACGTAAATGGCCTCTTCGGCGGCGATAATCTGCTCCACCAGCGCGGCCGGCAGCGCCGACCAATCGATCAGTTGGTGCAGACGCTGGGTATGGCGCG
>CAYOXS010000302.1:0-7211 GCA_964407935.1 uncultured Caldilineaceae bacterium | reverse complement strand
GCGCGGGCGCCAGCGAGAGCAGCAGCGCCAGCAGCAAACTGATGTTTACCCAATAAAATGCTTTTTTCACGGTCCTCCTCCTGAGTTTTGTATTTAATTTGATAACCTTCAAACCGGGCCTTGCTTTAAGGCCGTTTTACCATTGGGTTGGCGGAGTTGTGGTTGTTAGGAAATACACCTCCTCTGATAACAGGATTCAGGGGCCAGGAGTCAGAAAACCTTTGACCTCTCACGATTAGTACGCCTGGCAAATTACCGGCAAATTGATTGTTGGGCCAGGCACCTAAATGGTCGCCGGTTCTCCTTAATTGACGTAACCTTTTGATAATTCTATCAAAGGGCGGCTTTCTTTTAACCTTGCTACACTGTCAGGATCATGGGAAGGCAGATATATGAGGGGGTGGGAGTTGGCAAATCCAAGAATCCGCTCCATTGTAGCCAGGGTTACGGCAGCATTGGGAGATACACCGTCAACGGTCCGGTCAAGCAAGAGACTTTCGGTGTAGCTTGTATCCCCGGCCAGAAAATAGGTCACATCTTCACTCTTTACCATCACAGAAATGTGTCCCGGGGTATGTCCAGGGGTCGGGACAATAATAACATCCCCAGCATTTGTCACTTTGTACATCTGCTCAAATGGCCCACATTTTTCATGCTCGAAGTCAATAGGTTTTGGATCGAACCATTCTGGCCAGCGGTGGGGTAAATAACCCCGCAACTTGCCCCAAAAGCCCTGAGCTAATTGAAGATCATCGCCAGATACAAGGATTTTACTGTCGGGAAAATGATATAGACCTCCAGCGTGGTCTGTATGAAAGTGGGTCAGGACTAGTGTCTTGATATCCTTCTTCCTGATCCCCATACTACCAAGTTGTGCGCCAATCTCCTCTTCAGGTTTCACATTCATCCGGACTGATCCTCGATAATAAGGATGCCACTTGGGAAAATAGGCGGGGTCGGAGGTTTTGGCAGTTTCGCCGGTATCGACGACGATAACTCCCTCGGGATGGTCTATCACCCAAGCGAAAATGGGCAGCCACTCTGTCCATCTGGAGTCAGTAAGAACGCGGATCAACCCGCCTGGTTTCCTGACCTGTTGTGCGGTTTTAACCTGAACAGACCCTATCCGGATAGCATGAATCTTAACTGTCAAAATAATCTCCTTCCTAAAAATCAATCGGCTTGACGGCCTACCCCTTTACCGGCGCGGCGACTGCCGGCTGGCCAACTGCCAGCGGCACCAGTTCGCGGCGCATAATGCGCAGGGCGCGTTCCGGGTCAATCCGGCCATACATGCCGCCCAAAATGGAAACCAGATACGAGGCATCCAGCAGCACCGCGCCGTTGGGCCGTAAAATGTTTGACTGTTTGGCGTTGTACAGCGCGCCGCGGGCAATCAGGCCGACATCGTTGACCAGTTCCGGGTTGCCGCTTTTCATTTTGTGGTAAATAGTGCCGCCGATGAGTAGCGTGGTGACCGGCTGGTTAAAAAAGTTGACGCCGTATTGCATAAAGTAGGTTTCGGTTTCTTCCACGTAGCCCAGGTTGCGCTCGGTGGCGATGGCCATAATTTCGCTGGCCAAAAAGGAACGGGCCGCGTTTTCCAGCCGGGACTGCGGCATTTGCAGCGGGTTGGCCGATACCCAGCTCAGATAACCGTCCAGATTTACCGCCAGCCCCCAACTGGTGGGGCTGACAAACTGGGTGAACTGGTCGGCGGGGTCGGGGGTGTGGTTGGGGAACTGCTCGCTGAGAAAATGGTTCAGGTCGCGTTCCATTGCGCCGCGCTGAAAGCGGGGAATCTCTTTGATGTTTTCGGCGTTGTAGCTGAGGCCGTACTTGCCCTCTACCCGGCGATAGGCCAGCGGCGTGTTGGGCGTTTTCAAAATAGTGCGCTTGAGCCGCTTGGTGTTGTCGCTGCCGGGGTACACGTACAGCGGGTTGTCTAACACATTAGAATAGAAGTCAGTCGTCGCCCCGCCAATGTCCAGGGCCATAATGTTGCCCAGCCCCGGCTGGCTGCCAAACCCTTTGGCCAGCAGGTTGATGCCCCGGAAAGCGGCCCGCGGCGTGGGGATGAACTTGTCGCTCATGTACTCCTCGGCCACGTCAAAGCCCTTGCCGCGAATGATGACCGTCTGGAACAGCTCGCGGATGACCTCGTTGACCACCTCAATCTGAAAGTGGTTCACCTCCGGCATCACGTTTTCGGTGATGCGGATGTCCACACCGTGCGCTTTGAAGATGCGCTCAATTTCGGCGCGGCAGTCCTGGTTGCCGGCGTAAATCACCGGCACGCCGTAGTCGGTGTAGGTGGCAAATTTGGCGTGTTCGGCCAGCATTTTGGCGTTGTGAAGCTGCGTTTCGGTGTCGCCGCCGTAATCCACGCCGCCGGTCAGCAGGATGATTTCCGGCTGGTCAACCTGATAAATCTGGCGGGCCTGTTCCAGGGTGAGTTTGTTGTCGTAGCTGGCCAGCAGCTTGGCCCCGGCGGTCAACGCGGCCAGATCGGCGGCAAAGCCGCTCTCCGATTTAACCAGGCTGACCGTGACCATCTTCAGCCCGCCCTTGGCGCTGGAACAGGGCAGCCGCACATCGTACTGGTTCATGGCCGCTTCCAGCGGCTGCCAGTTGCCGCGAGCTTCGCACTCGGCCAGCACGCCCATGCCATTGGCCAGCCCAACGCGAATGTCGTCCGGCGTGGTGGGCACGTAACTCAGCGTAAATTCCTCGGTTTGGGCATCGAACCGGCCAATTTTGGTGAAGGTGCTGCCAAAATCAACCACCAACACTTTCAACTTGTCCAGATCGCTGTGGCTCACCCCCAATCGCCGGCGAGCTTCCATGACCACGGCCTGGTCAATCGGCTCCACTTCGTCGGTGATGTAGGATTTGTCGTCGGCCTGCTGGATGCTTTCGTCAAAGTACCACGGGAAGCGCTGGCGTACCAGATCGACCCGCTCAAACTCGTTGTTGATCTTGACGCCGTAAATTTCTTCGGCGCGGCACATGCCGTTGACCACTTTGGTGCGGCACGCGCCTGATAGCTCGTAACGGCGGTCAATCACGGTAATGTGCGGGGCTTGATAGAGGCCGGTTTGCAGCCCCAAATCCATTGTATCCGGGCTGATGAGGCCGCAGGTGCCGGTGCGGTAGTTGGCGTCGTCCACAAAGGAAAGCAGCATTGTTTCAAAGTTGCGCTCGGCGTTTTCCGCCGGCTCGTTGGCCCACTCGCGGAAATTCTCCACCGTAACCGGCCCGCGATAGCCGCCCAGCAGCGCGCCGTGCAGCAAGTTGTACATCGCGCCCTCTTTCAGCTCCCGTTTGCGGGCTTTCAGGGTGGGATCGGCCCAAATATCGGGCACGTTGCCCTTTTTGAAATCCCAGCATACCTGCTTCACCAGCTCGCACGATTCAATGATGTCTTCGGCTTTGGCCTCGTGGTGCGCTTCGGGGAAAGAGACCACGTGTAAAATATCGGGGTCCATGTAAAGCTGGGTGTACACGCCAAAAGCCAGGTGCCCTTTGGCCTGGTACAGGTTGGGCGGGAAGCTGGGCAGCCCGGAACGGGTTTCGCGGATAATGTTGAAATCGTAATGGCGGGTCAGCGGCTCAATGAGTTCGTAGGCGGCCTTCATTTTGGCCAAATCGTCCAGCGCGCTGATTTCCGGCGGCAGTTCAAACATCATCTGCATCACGTAATGTTTGATGCCCATTTTCAGCGCGATCACGCCCACCAGCACGTGGTCGGTCACCTGCATATCGTCAGAGGCGTAGCGCAGCCCCCACTGGTGCGGGTCGTTGATTTCCAGCGGCTTGCCCTGCTCGGCCCACCAGCGAATGGTCTGGTAATGCTCGGTAAAGCTGTCGCGGATGGAGATGGGGCCGCGGCCATCAAGCTCGTTGTAAAAGAAAATGGGTACGGCGGGAAAGCACATATTGAGGTGTTTTTCCCACAATTGGGCCAGCGTCACCAGTTCGTCGGTGCCGGTGTAGATGCGGCTCATGGGGAAGTTGCCGCGCTGGCTGGCGGCTTTGAGCCGGTCCAAATCCTCGATGGTGCGGATGGGCGCGCCGCCCTGCCCGCGCAGGTAGCGGTCGGGGTCTTCTTCGCCGCGGATAAATTTGGCCAGCATCTCCTGCGAGGGCTGGTCCGGGGCCAGCGACACAATTTCAAAGGCGTGAGCATCGGCCAGCTTTTCAATGGCGGCCACTGTTGGCTCAATGGTTTCGGCGGCAATGCCGATGTGGGCGCGCAGGATAGGCCGGTCTTCGCGCTCGCGCACTTGCTTAATGCGCTCCACCAGATAATCCGACCACTCAATTTGCTCGGTCTTTTTTTCCTGAACGCGCTGTTCGGCAAAATCGTCCAGCTCTTCCATGGTAATGTAGTCGTCGGCCACCAGGTCAAAAAAGTGCCAAAAATGCTCTTTGCGCGAAAAATCGCGGGAAACCTGCTCCAAATCAAAATGGCGCTCTTCAACCGGCGTAAACTCATCCGGCTCCAGCGGCACGCCGGTCATCGCCCGCACCACGTTGGCCGCGGGGCGCAGGCCGCTAAAGGCGTAGCGGATGCCACTGTCGTCGGGGTGGATGCCGTACTGCGTGGCCAGCTCCACAAACTCGCTGATGAGCTTATCAACGTGCAAGTCGCCCAGCCGCATCGAAATACCCACCACCTCCGGGCGGGCCTCGCGGATTTTGTTGACGACTTCCGGGATGGGCACCGCCGGGCCAAGCTTAACGCTCACGTAGCCCAGCCCTTTATCCTCCATCCAGTCGGCAAAGCCTTCCACGCCCAAATTATGCACGCACGCGCCAATCGCGCCGACCATCACGCGGCGTTTGGGGCTTTCGCTGGGAAAATCTTTGGCTTTTGGCATGTTTCTAACTTTCCTCCTGATTCCATTTTGGACTTTAGATTTTAGATTTTGGATTACAACAAGCTATCCAAAATCTAAAATCCAAAATCTAAAATCCCGTAGGCTTGCGGCGCGCGCGTGGCCAAAACATCAGCCCCGGATAGCGCGCCGTTGTGTAAATATTGACGACCCAATCGCGCCTGCGCCCAGGTAATCACCGCATCGATGGTGGGCGTGGCCATGCCGGTTAACTCGGCGATGCCGCGCAGCACCACCAGCCCAAAAGGCACATCTTCGGCCAGGTAGCGGGCGGTGTAATCGATGGCAAAAGTATCCGGGCCGGCGGGGCGGGTGGGCAGCCGCAGGCCGGCGTAGGCTCGGTTAGTGTTGAAGGCTGATTGCAGAGATGTGGAATCGGTGATATCGGTGGGGTAGCTGTGTAATAACCAGTCAAACAGGGAGAGCACTTCCTGCGGGTTAAAATTTGGGTCTCGCGCGGCGATAGCACCGGCAATGGTCTGCACTTCATCGCTCATGGCTTGCAGCAAATCGGCGGTGGGTGGGTCAACGCCCTGGTAAAACAGGGGGATGTCGGCGGCGGCAAACGTGTCGGCTTCGCGACCCCGGCCCAACCCGTACATAATACCGGGGTGAATGAGCTGGCCGGTGTTGGCCAGCGTCAGCGTTAAAAATGAGGCCACCGGCTTCATCTGCAACCCCAGCAGTTGGGCCAGCACCGGCAGCAGGTCATCGGCCTGATTGGCCGGCGACACCGCCGCATTGACGCCGGCTTTGGTACCCAGCACCTCCACAGCCTGCCCGTAGGCGGTAATACGGCAGGCCCAGGGCAGCGTTTGCAGCCCAAACAGGCTCACCGGCAGGGTATCGGCCAGGATAGCGCGGGCCTGATAATCAAAGCCGCCGCGGGCCGGCAGCGCCCCCACCGCCGCCCCGGCATCAAGAAATGGGGCGATGGCGTGCAGCGTGTCGCCGTGAGCAAAAGCCGGCAGCGCCAGCAGTACCAACTCGGATCCCGGGATAACGTCGGCCGGGTTGGCGCTGGCGCGGCGCGGGCAGCCGATCACCCGCCGGTTGCCAAAGGTGGCGGTGATACCGCCGGCAGCGACGCCGGCCTGCAGCCGGTCAGCTTCGTTGGCCAGCGGCGCAAACACATCTACCTCCCAACCGGCGTTGGGAGCCAGGGCCATGATCACGTGGGCCGCGTTGCCGCCGCCGCAAATGGTTACTTTTGGCATAGGTCAATCACTCAACAACAGCGCATTTTGCCGATACAGCGCATCAAGACGTTGCAGGGCGGCCATACTTTCATTAGGGTGGTTTGAAACAAGGGTGGCGCTCAGCAGTTCAATTAAGGCGATGATTCCGGTCAGCGAGCGGCTGTGGGCTGCGCCTTCGGTCACAGCCACAAATACAAAATCGGCCAACTGAGCCACCGGCGCAACCGGGCTGTCGGTCATAGCGATGCAGGCCGCGCCAACCTGCCGCGCAGACTGCGCGGCTTCAACGGTTTCCCGCAGATAGCGCCATAGGCTGATCACAATTACCAAATCTTTGTTGGTCAGTTGGGCCAGCTCCAGTGACTGGTTGGCCCGGCCATGGCTGCACGCCCGCGCCGAAAAGCCCAGCGACAGAAACGAGTGCTCAATCAGCATAGCTGCCGGCGCGGACAGGCCGCTGCCAAAAATGCGGATGTGCCGGGCCCGGGCAATGGCTGCCGCGGCTGCGGCTAACGTGTCGCCGGACACCTGGCTCATGGTGTCTTGAATATTTTGCGTGCCGGTTTGCGCTACCCGCGCCGCCAGGTTGTCGCCGGGGCCGCCATTGGCCAGGTGAGCCGCCATTTTTTCCACGGCGGTGCGGTATTGCGGAAATTGGGTGCGAATGGTGGCTTGCAGGTCGGTGTAGCCTTGGTAGCCCAGAGCGCGGCAAAAGCGCACGACCGTGGCCGCGCTGGCGCCAACCTGTTCGCCAATGTCACTGGCCGAGGCAAAAGCAACCATGTCTTCATTGTCCAGAATGAAGCGGGCTAACTGTCGTTGTTTGGGTGAAAGCGTGGAAAACTGGGTGAGGATATTTTCGCGAACCGAAAGTGCTGTCATAATTGACGTCCTAGTATCAAGTTGTGCCCACTATAACACAGGAAATAAAATAATGCAATAGGTATTTCATAAATTTTTCTAATGAAACGAGTGTTTATTTTTGCATTGCAATTTAAAAAGAAAATTGGTTGTGCTTTGCGGCGGTAAAGTTACCGCAAAGCACAACCAAAAAATATCTTTCCCTCGTTTGAAAATAAGCGTTGGCTGGCCCTCACCCCCCTGCCCCCCT
>CAYOXS010000301.1:1872-7237 GCA_964407935.1 uncultured Caldilineaceae bacterium | reverse complement strand
CCGGTTTGGACGGTGCGGCTTTCAATAACCCGCAGGCCGATGGGCAGCCGCTCGCGCCGGGGGGTAAATTCTCTGGCCCAAGCGCCGGATACGCTGGTCAATTCGGTGACGCCGTTGGGCAGGTGCAGGGTGCCAAAGCTGCACGCCTCAATGGTGATGGTCTCTGCGCCCTGATTTTCAAGTTCCAGCCAGCGCTCAATAATGTCGTGTTCCGGGGTAAGGCGGTAGCAGAGGGTGGCGCGGAAGGGCTGGACCGGGTCCTGCAAAAAAACGCGCAGGGTTTCGCGGGGAGTGGTAACGGCAGTGGGCTGGCCGTGAGCGGGAGCCAGCCCCGGTTGGGTGGTCGGGTCGATCTGGTGGCCGGCGTAGCGCAAGCGCACATCGCGGATGGGGCGGTGCGGCGCTTCGCCGGGAGCGACCGTGGCCGGCAGCGCCGGGAAACTCACCTTGAGCGAGACCTCGTGGTAGGTTACATCGCCAAAAGTAATCAATTCATCGCACTGGGTTTGCTGCTCAAAAGAAGTTGATCCATCCGGGCCGGTGATCTGTCCGCTGAGCCGGGCGGCGTCATCGGCTCCGGCGGGGCGCGGTGCCCAGCCTAAATGCACCAGCCGCCCTTCGCTGTCAACCTGAAAGGCGTAGAAGCTGGAGTTTAGGCCCAAATTAAAGGTATGAGTGGTGGGATTAAAATGAATCATTCTGTTCAAAGCCTTTCGGATGAGGTGTGATTACCGGCTCTGCGGTTCCCGGGCAGAGGAAACGCTGGCAGTGGGAGTTGACCGCAAAATGGTCAACTCCCACTACCTATTTCATTTTACACGCTTTCCAATAAATGAAAGAGTGGTGGCTTACGGGTAAATATTGTTGGCGGGCGGTCAACATCCCGACGCTTCTACTTAAACAGAGCGTTCACTTCGTCGTTGGCTTGTTTCAGCGCAGCGGCGACATCGGTGGTTTGGCCCAGGTAAATCTTTTCTTCGGTCTGGGTCATAATCGTGTTGATTTCAGAGTCGTGGTCGGCTACCGGGAACAGGAAGGTGCCGTTGGGATCAAGCGCCTCTTTGGTGAAAGCGCTCACGTCCAGCCCCTTCTCTTTGTGGGCGGCCAGAGCTTTATCTACCCCGGATTGAATGGCCGGGAAGACCACGGCGTAGCTGCCGACGATATTTTCACAAGTCGGTGAAGCCAGGAATTTAACCCATTGCCAGGCTTCTTCCTGGTGTTTGGTGCCCACAAAGATAGAATCGGCCAGGCCGTTGAACATGCTCTTGCGTCCTTCTGGGCCAACGGGCAGCAGGCCAAAACCTACTTCAAAATTGGAGTTGTTAACGTAGTTGCTGATCATCCACGAGCCGTCGCTGGTCATTGCGCCCTTGCCAGCCTGGAACATAGCCGAAGGCCCAAGGCTGTTCACGTCGGCGTAGGGTGGCGCAAAACCTTTATCCATCAGGTTTTTGTACCAGGTCAGCGTTTCGGCCAGGCGGGAGTCGTCATAGTGGAACTGGGTGCCCCAAACTTCATCCTGGTATTTAAAGCCGGTGCTGGCAGCAAGGAAGCTCCATTGAGTTTGGCCCTTGCCACTGCCCTGCCCCTGGTGAATAAAGCCATATTGTTTGACCTTGGTTTTGTCAAAGTCCGGGCTGAGGCCGTTGTTGCCGTTTTCGTCAATGGTCAGCTTGGCGATGGTTTCTTCAAAGGTGCCGCCATCCTGCGGATTCCAGGTCCAATCTTCCATTACTTTGGGATCAACGCCGGCATCTTCCAGCATTTTGTTGTTATAGAACACAGCGATGGTGTCCCAGTCTTTGGGCAGGCCGTAGCGTTTGCCGTCGCGGGTCCACAAGTCGGCCAAGTCGCCAATATAGATGTCGGTGGGTACTTTATCGCGGTCAACCAGCGGTTGAATATTAATAATCTGGCCTTTGGAGGCAAATTCCGGGTATTTGGCCAGGTGGTTGGTAAAGACGTCGGGGGCGTTGCCGGCGACCATCCCGGTTTGAATGCCGCTCCAGTAATCGTCCCAGCCGTTTTGTTCAATTTTGATGGTGATGTTGGGATTTTGCTTGGTAAATTCGGCGGCGCAGGCTTCATAGGCGGGCTGCTGGGCCGAATCCCACAGGCCATAGCGAATTTCAACGGCCTGGCCGCTGGGGGCGGCCGCCGAAGCGGCCGGTTTTTCAGCGGCGGATTGGGCTGGAGCCGGGGCGGCAGACCCGCCACAGGCAGCCAGGGTTAAACTTAAAATGGCCAGTATTGAGGTGAGTACCAGTTTAAAGTGTTGAGTTGTCATGGGTTCTTCTCCTTTAAATTAAAATTGTTTTAATGGGTTGTTATTTACCCGGGGCTGTTACGCCCACCGGCAGCTTTGTTTGAGCCAGTCAGATTTTTTTGTTGCGTTCCCTCCTTTGGTTACTTGATGCCGCTAAACTGGATTGAGTCGATGGCTTTGCGGCCGGTCAGGGCAAACAGAATGAGGATGGGGATCATCGCCACCAGCGCACCGGCCATCAAGCCACCCCAGTCTGGCGCGCCCTGCGGCGTTTGGCTGCGGAAAATGCCCAGAGCGACGGTTAGCACCCGCACGCTTTCATCCTTGCCCACCAAAAATGGCCACAAATAATCATTCCATTCGGTAATGAAGGTCAGGATGCCCAGCGTGGTAACGGGCGCCACACTCATCGGCAACACAATCTGTGAGAAAATTCCAAACATGCCGGCCCCATCAATTTTGGCGGCTTCTTCTACCTCGCGGTTGATGCCCAAAAAGAACTGGCGCAAAAAGAAAACGGCAAAGGGTGTCATCAGGAATTTGGGGGCGACAATGCCCTGAAAAGTATCCAGCCAGCCCAGATTGCGGATAAGGATAAAGTTGGGAATGAGCGTAACAATGCCGGGCACCATCAGCGCGGCAATGTACAGGAAAAATATCTGATCGCGGAAGGGGAATCGCAGCCGGGCAAAGGCGTAGGCGGCCAGCGCGCTAAAGAAAACCTGGCCTACCACCAGCAGGGTGGTGACAATAAATGAGTTGCGCAGGAACAGGAAAAAGTTAATGGCCTGCCCGGACCCGCCAGCGGCGACGGCTTCTTCGGTGCTGAGCAGGCCCAGTACGCGGGCAAAGTTGTTTACCGTAAAGCCAATCGGCAGCAGCGAGGTGGTATCGCTAAAGAGTAATTTTTGGGTAGACAGGGCCGTGCGCATCACCCACCACATGGGAAACAGGGTGATAAAGATGAGGGCAATCATGGCGGCCCAGGCTAACAAGTGGCCCCAGTTAATGGGTGAACGTTTTGGCCGGTGTAACGCAACAGTTTGGGTTGTCATCAGTCATCTCCTTTTTTGTCTGGATAAGCCTTACAGATCAGATTCGTTGGCCCGCAGCACCCGCATTTGAACAATGGTGACCAGGATCAGGATAAAGAAGAGCGCTATTGAAATGGCGGTGGCGTAGCCCATATTGAACCGTTGAAAGGCAAATTCAAAGATGTACCACATAATCACCCGGGTAGCCTGCGCCGGCCCGCCCTGCGTAGTAATGGCGATGGTATCAAATACCTGAAACGAGCCGATGATGGTGGTGACCAGCACAAATACCAGTACCGGCCGCAGCAGCGGCAGAGTAATGTGCCAGAACATATGCCATTCCGTAGCGCCATCAATTGCCCCGGCTTCGTAAACATCTTTGGGAATAGTTTGCAGCCCGGCAAACACCAGCAGGGCCGTGTAGCCCATGTGCCGCCACACATTCACCCCGGCAATGGTGGCAATGGCCTGGCTCGGAGCGCCGAAAAAGGGGTGGCGCTCAAAGCCAATGGTTTGCAAAAAGCTGTTAACAACGCCCAGGGTGGGGTCCAGCATCCACAACCACAGCAGGGCAACCACCACATTTGACAGCAGGTACGGCAAAATCAGCACCCCGCGCACCACAATGGATTTGGTCAACCGGTCCATTAATACCGCAATCAGCACTGCCAGCACGGTTTGCACAAAAATGTTGATCACCACATACGTGAGCGTTACCCACATGGCTTTCCAGAAATCGGTGTCGGTTAGTAGCCTTTGGTAATTGGCCAGCCCCACCGATTTGGCCGGGGTAAGCAGATCCCAATCGGTAAAGCTGATGAACACGCCCCGTACTGCCGGAATGGCGTAAAACAGCGTAAACCCGATCAGGCTGGGCAGAATAAACAACAGCGCAAACCAGGTTTCGCCTTTTTGCCAGGGTTTTAACCAGCCAGGTTTACTGCCCACCCGTGTTGCCTGTTGAATGCTTATCGACATTGATCCACCTCCTTTTAATTAACAACTCTGTCTGTTTTTTGTCTTGACAACGATAACGACAACGTTGTCAAAAATGGATAAAAAAAAGCTCGTTACGTCGATGTCACAGTTATGTTGACTCGCGGATGACAAGCTCAGCGCCCAAGTGGATGGGCGGATACGTGGCTTCCGGGTTGTCCAGCATTTCCAGCAGGCGGATCATTGCCTGCCGGCCAATATCATATTTATCAAGGCGGATGGTGGTTAATGTCGGGGTAACTAATGAGGCGAGTTGAATATCATCGAAGCCAATTATGGCGCAGTCGGCCGGAATACGCCGGCCCAGTTTTTTGCAGGCGTTCATTGCGCCCAGGGCCAGCAGGTCGTTGTAGGCCACAATAGCGCTGATTTGGGGGTCGTCAGTAAGCAGTTGCAGCGCCCGGTCATAGCCGCTGTCAACCGTGGGCAGCCCGCTTGTCAGCCGGGAATCGGGCAGCGGCAGGCCGTGCGCGGCCATTGTGTCTAAAAAACCGAGTACCCGTTGCGCCCGCTGCGGCGATATTTCCAGGCCGGCCAGCATGGCAATGTGGCGGTGGCCGCGGGCTGCTAAGTGCTCAACAGCCTGATTGCTGCCGCCATAATTATCGCTCAGGATCAGGCTGATATTGGGGTGGTCATACCGGCTGTTAACTGAAATAACCGGCCGGTACTGTTCCGCAAACGCTTTCAGATTATCGCCGGTGTGGTAACAGGGAAAAATAATAATGCCGTCAACGCCCTGCGCTGCCAGCGAATGGAGGGTGCGCAGTTCTTCCTGCTGGCTTTCGTCGCTGTTGCACAAAAGGGTGTTGTAATCTCTGGCCCGGGCCGTATCTTGCACGCCACGGGCTACTTCGGGGAAAAAGGGGTTGGTGATGTCTGGAAAGACCAACCCAACGGTAAAGGAGCGCTGCGTTACCAGGCCTCGCGCAATCAGGTTGGGGCGATAGCCTAACTCGTCGATGACATCCTGCACACGCTGGCGGGTGTCT
The DNA here is from genome assembly GCA_964407935.1 of uncultured Caldilineaceae bacterium. GTDB lineage: Bacteria > Chloroflexota > Anaerolineae > 4572-78 > J111 > J095. Next base: position 1,946 of record CAYOXS010000301.1, on the reverse strand, counting down.
TCAGAGATTTCACTCTGATTATTGACCACTCGCGAGACCGTTTTGATGGATACGCCTGCTTTTCGCGCGACATC
>CAYOXS010000301.1:0-1772 GCA_964407935.1 uncultured Caldilineaceae bacterium | reverse complement strand
TATTGACCACTCGCGAGACCGTTTTGATGGATACGCCTGCTTTTCGCGCGACATCACGCAGAGTAACGGGCATTGTAATCTCTCCTGATTACCACTGACAACGTTAACGACAACGTTGTCAGAAATATAACATACTATTATTTGTTTGTCAAGAGTTTTTTAAGGTTGGGATTACACATCCAGGCAGATAATATCCTGCTGAGATGGCGTGGTCACCCGCGGGCCGGTCTGGTCCATATACACGTTTATTTCGGCGCGAACGCCAAAATCTGGCAGGTAAATGCCCGGCTCGATGGAAAAGCCGATGCCCGGCACAAGTTTGCGCGTATCGTGGGTTTCCAGGTTGTCGATATTGGCTCCCTGGCCGTGGACGTTGTCGCCCGGCCCCAGGTTGTGGCCGGTGCGATGGAAGAAATAAGCGCCGTAGCCGGCGGCGGTGATGTGCTGCCGCACCACGTCATCCAATTGCCAGCCTTCGGGGGTAAGGCCCTGTTCGGTGCAATTTTGCAGGTAGGCTACGCCGGCGTCGCGGGCATCGCGCACAATTTTAAAGATGGCCCGATGCTGGGCCGGAGGCTGTTGCCCGGCAAATCCCACCCAGGCCATATCGGCAAAAATGTAATCGTAGCCGGGGCGTTTGGCCCACAGGTCAATCAATATCCAGTCGCCGCGATTAACGGCCACGTGTTTGGTGGCGGTGGGCGAGTAGTGCGGGTCGCCGCTGTTGGCGTTAACCCCAACAATGGGCGGATAGGGGGTAACCAGCCCCTCGGCGGCAAATTGCTGCATGATAAACTGCTGCACATCGTACTCGGTGATGGGGCTGCCGTTGCGCAGGCTGGCGGCAATAAACTCAAATGCTTCATCTTTGATGGCGGCTACCCGCCGGCAATCTTCCAGGTGGGCTTGCAGGGCCTCTTCGCTCCAGATTGCAGCGGCAGCCTGAAAAATGTTGGCCGCGGATTTGATGGTTTTTTCCAGCCGTTTGATCAGTTCAAACGTGCCGGCATCCAGGCGCGAGGTGACCGGCAGGGCGCAGCCGGGCGAATAATCCAGCGCGATGGTCTGGTAGCGGGTGAGCAAAATGGCCAGTTTTTGCTCCATCTCTTTCCAGCTTACATAAAACTCGGTGTGGTAGGGCAGCGAACGGAGCGCGTCCTGGTCAATTTTTGAGCCAAGCAGCATGGGCACGCCTTCGGCCGGCACAATCAGGAACAGCCGTCGCGAGACAAACTGTTGAAGCGGCAGCAACTGCCGCATGATGGGGTTTGTTTTTTGAAAATCGTGCACCAGCCAGCAGTCAATTTTTTCCTGGTGCATGGCGGCTTGCGCATTTTGAAGATTCATGGGGACCTCGTTGGTAAAATGTAATATTGAAATTGCCGGCTACATTTTAGACCTTTGTCCAAAAAATGGGAAAGCGACCCGCGGCTAGTAAGAAATCCAATTTTTGGCGCGGTCCACGGCAACCAGCCAGCGAGCGTAGCCGGCATCGCGCTGGTTAGCCGGCAGGCGAGGTTCAAACACGGTGGGAGCGCCGGGCAGCGGAGGCAAATCATTCACTCCGGCCCACACGCCCGCGCCCAGGCCGGCCAGCAGCGCCGCGGCCCGTACCGCCAACTCGGTGAAGGCCGGGCGAAGGGTGGGGATGCCGGTCAGGTCGGCCTGAATCTGGCAGGCGATGTTGCTGGCGGCAATGCCGCCGCCGGTGCTGATCTGCTGCACCACCAGGCCGGTTTCGGCGGTGATGGTTTCCAGAATGCCGCGAATCT
>CAYOXS010000300.1:4649-7251 GCA_964407935.1 uncultured Caldilineaceae bacterium | reverse complement strand
CGGCTTGTTGTATAATCAGTGACCAATTTCTGAGTAAAGCTGAGGGCTTATGCGTTCTTTCATTTCAAACCGAGTGCAGCAAATTCCACCATCCGGCATCCGCCGCTTTTTTGACATCGCCGCCACCATGGACGATGTGATCTCGCTGGGGATTGGCGAGCCGGATTTTGTCACCCCGGACACCATCCTCGACGCCGGCGTCGCTTCGCTGCGGGCCGGCCACACCCACTACACCTCAAACACCGGCACAATGGAACTACGTGTGGCCATCAGCAAACATTTGCGGCGGCTGTACGGCGTGGAGTACGACCCGGCCATGGAAATTTTGGTGACGGTGGGCGTATCCGAGGCCATGTACCTGGCCATGACCGCCATCCTCAACCCCGGCGACGAGGTAATTGTGCCGCAGCCATGTTTTGTGTCGTACGCGGCCAACGTGAGCCTGGCCAACGGCATCCCCGTGCCCATCGCCACCCGCGTGGAAAACAATTTTCAGGTGACCGCCGAAGAGATTGAAGCGGCTATTACCCGCCGCACCAAAGCACTGCTCATTGGCTACCCCAACAACCCCACCGGCGCGGTATTGGAACGGCAAACGCTGGAAGACATTGCCCGGGTGGTGCAAAAGCACGATATTTTGGTGATCTCTGACGAGATTTACGACCGGCTGATTTATGATACCGAACACGTCTGTTTTAGCTCGCTGCCGGGCATGCAGGAGCGAACCATCCTGTTGGGCGGTTTTTCAAAAGCCTACGCCATGACCGGCTGGCGGTTGGGCTACGCCGCCGCTCCCATCGAGATTTTGGAAGCGATGAACAAAGTTCACCAGTACGCCATTATGTCGGCGCCGACCACCGCTCAGGACGCGGCCCGGGTTGCCCTTGAACAGGGCGAAGAGGCGGTTGAAGAAATGCGGCTGCGTTACGACCGGCGGCGGCGGCTCATTGTCGATGGCTTGAACAGCATCGGCCTGAAATGCTTTGAGCCAAAAGGCGCGTTCTACGCTTTTCCATCGGTGCGGGGGTCTGGCATGGATGACGCCGAATTTGCCGAGCGGCTGCTCACCGAAGAGCGCGTGGCGGTGATTCCGGGGCGGGCCTTTGGAATTGGCGGCGCGGGTTACGTGCGTTGCTCCTACGCCACCGCCTACGAAAAAATTGAGCAGGCGCTGGAGCGCATGGCCAGCTTTGTGCGGCGGCACGGGTAGGGCCACCTCCATTCAAAGAGGTTTCTGGCCCGTCATTCTGAGGCCGAAGGCCGAAGAATCCCCGGCAAGTGGCATAATAAGCCGATAACCTGAAAGGGCACAGGTCGCTTCGCTCAGAAGGACCTCAACAGTGTGACACATAACAAAAACAGGTCTCGCGGCAGGCGAGGCCTGTTTTGTTTAAAAAATCCGCCGCAGGCCCGGCAGCCGGGTTAATACCAGCGCGCTAACCGCCCACGAAGCTAACCACGCCAGCAAAATAATAGCGGTCGCCTTGAGAAAAACAGAGATCGACAGCGGGACAAACAGGAGCGCCAGCGGATACAGAAACAGCGGGTGCAAGTAATAAACACCGTATGAGTTTCTGGCCTGCCCCTGCCAAAACGCGCCCTGCCCATTAACATATCGCCGAAAGATGGCCAGCCCGGCCATCAGCGACGACAGGCAAAACAGATTGAACAGGATCACCGTGAGGGATTTGAGCAGGAACGTGGTTTGTAGGGGCAGCGGCACGGTAAAACGATAGCCCAGATAAACCAGCCCGGACACCACACAGAGCGCCAGCCAGCGCCACAGCGAGGGAGAATAACCCTCGGTGGTAAACCAGCCGCGCAGATAAGCGTACACACCCAGGGCAAAATAGCCCACATACAGCGGCACCCGCACCGGCTGGTAGACAAACAGGTAATTATTTGACCACGTATCGATGCTGGAATACAAATTAACCAGCCCGGCAGCCGCCGTGGTCAGCACAAAAAACATGGCGAAGGTGGTTAGCGTGGGCGGAACATTTTTTTGAGCCAGCCCGCGCAGCCGGGCAGAAAAGCTGTAGCTTGCTCCCAACAGCACAAAAAACAGAAACAGAATACCCAGATACCAGTACACCGATTGCTGGTACAGCGGTCCCCAAAAATCGCTGGCCCAAAACTGGCCCAGCGAAACCGGCACGCCGCGAGAATAGTAGATCATATACGCGGTGGGCGGAGCCAGCACCAGCGCGCCAAATATCCACGGCAGGCCGATGCGCGTAAATTTTTCGCGCACAAAGCCGGCCACGCCGCGCCGGCTCAGCGAGGGGTAAGCAAAGTACCCAGCCACAAAAAACATCATCAACATAATAGGCACGTCAACCAGCAGCACCACCGCTGTAAAAAACAGGCTGTTTTGGGGATCGAGCACGTACCACCATTCCGGGGCGTAGGCCATATAGGTGAGCGAACCGTGCAGCACAAGCACCAGAAAAATTACAAAGGCGCGGAGATTATCCAGAAAATACAATCGAGATGTGGACATAAGGTGACCTCAAAAGGGAAGTTGTGTCCATCATAGACTTCCGTAGCCGGTTGCACAAGTGACATTTGTCACAAATGTTGGTGACAGATTACCCATTTT
>CAYOXS010000300.1:0-4549 GCA_964407935.1 uncultured Caldilineaceae bacterium | reverse complement strand
CCTTGCAGGGCCACGTAACCAAAGCCAAACGCGTACAGCAAAATAAACGGCACCGCAAATTGATGGCCGTTTAACGCCGCCGCAACAGCGCCCAGCAGCGAGTACAGCCCCAACGCCAGTTCACCCAGCGCCAGCCCGTCCAGCGGCAGCCGGTAGGCGCTGGTTTGCCACTGGTCTGCGGTGGTGTTCACGTTAAATTTGGGCGTGCGCCGAAAGGTGTTACCCACCCCCAGCAACGCCTCAACTACCGCTTTGGAGTTGCTCAGGGCGATGCCGCTGCCCAGCAAAATCAGCAGCAGCATGGCCTTGTAATTTTGCCGCCAGCGGCGCGGGTGCAGGCTGATTTGCGCCACCGCGTACAGCACCGGCGGCCCCAAACTCACCAGACTCAAATAGATCAGCGGAAACCGGATTTTATCGGTGCCGCCGCTCAAAATCAACAGCGGCGTAACCACAGCCAGGGTCACCATCAACGGATGAACCAGATAGCTGCTCAAATGGACCAGCGCCTGCAATTTAACCGGCCAGGCCAGGTTGGCCAAAAATACCTGCCAGCCCAGCTTTTTTAAACACTGGATTGAGCCTTTGGCCCAGCGAAACTGCTGCCGTTTGAAGGCGGCCAACTGCGGCGGAATTTCGGCCGGGGCAACGACATCGCGTAAAAACAGGCAGCGCCAGCCGGCCAACTGCGCCCGGTAGCTCAAATCAAAATCCTCAGAAATCGTGTCGCCCTGCCAGCCGCCGGCGGCTTCAATACAGGCGCGCCGCCAGATTCCGGCGGTGCCGTTGAAGTTGATCATCAACCCGGCCCGGTTGCGAGCGGCCTGCTCAATGGCAAAATGGCCATCGAGCGCCAGCGCCTGCGCCGCCGTTAGCCAGGAATAGTGGCGGTTTAAGTGGCCCCAGCGGGTTTGAATAATGCCCAGTTGGGGCGCATCGGCAAAATGCGGTACGGTTTGGCGCAGAAAATCGGGGTCGGGCACAAAATCGGCGTCAAATACGGCGATAAATTGGCCGCTGGCCGAAAGCAGGCCATTGGCCAGCGCGCCGGCTTTAAAGCCGGGCCGCTCCCGGCGATGGATCAGCTCGATGTTGACTCCCTGCGCCCGGTAAAAATCCACCCGCGCCTGGGCCAGCTCGGTGGTTTCATCGGTGGAGTCATCGAGCACCTGAATTTGCAGCAGATGGGCCGGATAATTGAGCCGGACGGTGGCGTCGATCAGCCGTTCAACCACCAGCGCCTCGTTGAACACCGGCAACTGCACAGTGACCGGCGGCAGGTTGGCGGCAGCCGCGGCAGATGGCGCGGCGGGCGTGCGGCGGCGGTACAGGCCATACAACAAAGTGAGCACCCACGAGTTGAAGGCGTATACCGCCAGCAACAGCGCGGCTGCCACGTAAATTACAATCAAAACTGTCACAGGTGTCACTCCTAAAAACACAAATCTGCAAACCATCGGGCTTGCAGACCAAAGAACGGTAAAACACCAAAAAACACAAGTGTGAAGTATAGCACGAATATAAGCGGGCCACAAAATTGCGTTTTTGCTAAAAAAATTGTGCTTGCTAATCACCGGGGAGTGTGCTTAAATAATGGTTGAGGCCGCAACAATGTTTGAAAAAACGCCAGACCCGGAGCAAGCTCGCGCCGAAATGGTGGCGCGCCAGCTCGCCAGCAGAGATATTACCGACCCCCGCGTGTTGAAGGCGATGCGCGACATTCCCCGGCATCGCTTTGTCAGCGATGACCTGCTGTCTGCCGCGTATCAGGACCGGCCGCTGGCGATTGGCTTTGGGCAAACCATTTCTCAGCCGTACATTGTGGCCTATATGACTCAGGCGCTGGCCCTGCCCGCCGACGAGCAAACGGTGGTGCTGGAAATCGGCACCGGTTCCGGCTATCAGGCGGCCATTCTCGGCCAACTGGCGGCCAAAGTTTACACCGTTGAACGTGTCCCGGAGCTGGCCGAACGGGCCAGAAAAATTTTACGGTCTTTGGAAATTTTTAACGTTGAGGTGTTGGTGAGCGATGGCGGCTACGGCTGCCCGGAACACAGCCCCTACGACGGCATTCTGGTTACCGCCGCCGCGCCGCACGTTCCGCCGCCGCTCACTGTGCAGCTAAAAAACAACGCCCGGCTGATTGTGCCGGTGGGGGCCAAGGGGTATCAGGATTTGGTTTGCATCCAGCGCCGGGGCGACAGCTTCAAAGAAAGCCGGCTGGCGCCGGTGGCGTTTGTGCCTCTCCGCGGCGAACACGGCTGGCAAACCGATGATTAGCCGCCGCGGCTAAATCAACCGCCGGCCATAAACCAAGCCACTCATCAGCAATAACGCCGCTATCCCGGCCAAACAGGGCAGCAGCCCGGTTGCGCCCGCCGGTTCGGGCTGGGCCGGCGGCTCGTTAACAACCGGCGCTTCTGCTTCGGGTTGGGGGGCGGGTTTGTTTTCGGCCGCGGGGGCCTCTTCCGCAGAGGGTGCAACTTCGGCATTGGGCGCAGGTTCGGTAACGGCCTCACTGTTGGCCACCGGCGCAGATTCTATCTGCGTGCCGGGCAGCGGCGGCAGCTCCAAACTCTGCCGAAACGCGTTATCCAGACCGTCGGTATCCACACCAAGCGCCTGCTGCAAGGCCTCATCGTACAGCGCCCCCTCGGCAAAAATATCCAGCAGGTTGGCCATCGCCTCCGGGCCGTAATGGTTCACAATAAACCGAACCACTTCCCCACTCTGACCGTAGGCCAGGTTGGCCTCAACGGGATCGGGCGGAAAGGGACTGGACAGCGTGCGCAGGGTCATCAACTCATTTTTGGCCACGGCGCGCTTAAATTGCGGTATAAAATCGGCCACCAATTCGTCCTGATTTTCGTTGTACACGGCAATCCCTTCATCGAGCCAGCGCGGCAGCGCGCTCAACGGATTGTCCGTCGCCTGATGCACCACCAGGTGGGTCATTTCGTGAGTCATGGCGTTTAGCCCCCAAGCCAGCGAACTGGGATTTGACTCAATGCCGATGACCACTACCCCGTGCTCAGAAAAAGCCTGCCCGCCAGTCCACTCCGGCGAGTTGGAATTGATCGCGCCCAGCAAGTCGCGATGGCTGGCGTAAATAAAAATCTTGATAGGATTTTTGATGGCAATGCCCATATCCGTGCCAAGGGTGTCGAGCGCTTCATTGGCCCGCTCAAACAACGCCTGCCCAAACGCCTGATCGCCATCGTACCAGTAGAGCGTCAGGCGCTCGTTTTGCAGCGATTGCCAGTCGTAGCGGTTGTCCAGAAAGGTGAGCTTTTCCCGGTCGGTTTTCAGTTCGTTGCCGGCCGCATCAGTCACTTTCCACCAGTATTCCACGTTGGTGCCGGGCGGCATGTAATTTTCCGGCTTGGTCTGGTCAATAGAAAATTCGGCGCTGATGGATTGGCCGGGAGTAAACGTGGCCTCGTTGCGAGAGGTGGCCAACTGGCCCACAATCCGGTAATACAGGGTGACCTCGACAATTTCGGCCGGGCTTTTGGCTTCCAAATTAAAGGCCAGGTGATCGCGGAATTCGCCGTCCCAGGTTGAACTGATCACCTCGATGTTGTTTTGGGCCGCTAACGGCTGGGCCAGCAGCGCGCTCAGCACCAGCACCAGCAGCAGAATCAGCGTGCGTCGATTGGTTTTCATGATAAACTCGCTTGCTCCGGGCAGATATGCTGATATAGTATAGCTGCAACTGTGGCGCAAACCAAAAAAATAACGGTCAGGGCCGGCCCTGACCGTTATTTTTTACTGGCGGGTTAGCGGGGTTATTGCTTTTGCAGCCCCACAACCTGGGCCTCAATTGTTTCCGGCTGCCCGTCGACCACTTGGCCCACCACCACCACTTTTGACCCCACAGTAATATCGGCCAGCGAGACTTCTTCATCGCCGCGGGTGCGATATTGGGTGTCGGTGCTGGTCTGCACGGTAAACTCGCCGCGACGGCTGTTCAGGGTAAAGGAGTCGCCGTTCACGGCGGACACCTCGCCGCCAACACGCAGGCTGTCTTTAAACTGCTCCGGGATAACGGCAATATGCCAGGCAATGCCGCTATTTTCACCGTCGGCGGCTTTGCGGCCAATCACCAGTACCTGATTACCCACTTCAATATCCGCCAACGATGGGGTGTCAACCCCGGGAATCCGGTATTTGGTGTTTTCATTGGTCTGCACCGTCCAGACACCCTCTTTTTGCCCCTTGCCCTGCACCAAAAGCGTGCCGGCGGCGGGGTCAATACCGATGACTTCGCCGCGCAGCGTGTGCTGGCGCACCTGCTGGGCGGTTACTACCAGCAGGTATTGGGCCAGCAGTTCGCCCTCGCCCTGTCTTTTGCCCAGCGCGAGTACCGGGTCATCAACATTGATGTCTGCCAGGCTGCCGGGCTGCTGGCCAACGCGGATGCGGGTTTCGGCGGTGGTCAGCACTTTGACCTCGCCGTTGGGCGTGTCAAGCCGAACGCCATCGCTTTCAACGGCGGTTACCCGGCCCCGCACCCGGTCAAGGTTGCGCGGATTTTCCGGCAAAACCA
>CAYOXS010000299.1:0-7276 GCA_964407935.1 uncultured Caldilineaceae bacterium | reverse complement strand
CCAGTTCGTAGGCTTCGTTGGTGGCATCGCGCATTTGGATTAAATCTTTGCGCATATACGTGGGGACCGGCTGGCCGGCCGGGCTGGTAAAACCATCCAGTTTCAGGCGCAAATAGCCCAAACTCTGGCCCAGAGAATCGTGCAGGTCGCGGGCAATTCGGGCGCGTTCCTTTTCAAGAGCGTCGGCGTGCATTTTTCGCTCGGTTACATCACGGACAATGGCAAAAACTTCGTTGGGGCCGCTGGCCACCAGCCACACTTCAAAATCCCGGGTATTGTGAGGCAGCGGCAGTTGGTATTCAAAGATTTGGGTGGCCCGGGTAGTTAGGGTATTGTTAATGGATGCCTGCAGCCGGTCAACCAAATCCGGCAGCAGCATGTCGCGCAGATTTTTATTGTTCTGTAACCCGCTCATCAGTTCCTGCAAAATGCTGCCTTCGACGATTTTATAGTCAAGCAGCGTACCATCGCCGCGCACGTGGAACAGCGAGTCGGGCAAAATATCTAAAATGGCTTGATTTTTGGCAGAAAGCTCGCGCAGGTCTTTTTCTACCAGCCTGCGTTCGGCCAATTCCTGCCGGGCCTGATCGTACAACTGAGCATTTTCCAGCGCGATGGCCGCGGCAGTGGATAATGGTTCCAGAAAATTGATATCCTTGGCCGAAAATTGCCCCGGCGTAACGCCATCCAGACGCAACAAACCAATCACGCTGTCGCGCAGACAAATAGGCACAATGATTGATGATCTGATCCACTCTGTGCCCGGAATTGTAACCCACAACGGGTCTTGTTTAACATCCGTTATGAACAGCGGCTGTTTGGAGCTGACCACGCCGGCGTCCAGCGGAAAATTCTTTAGCGGCTGGCTGATGCTGGCAAACTGCGGCTCGCCGCCAAACGCCCTGTAACCTTGATGGCGGGTGGTTTGCAACATGCCATCTTTAATTAACGCAATGTTGGCCGCGCTGTAAGGCACAACCCGCTGAACCTGCCGCAATATTTCATCGAGCACGGTTTCACGGCTGGTTTGAGCGGTTAAGGCCAAAAACACGCTGCCCAGCGTTTCGGCCAGCAGGCGCTGTTCCTGCTCGGTTTGCAGCAAAATTTCTCTTTCGGCGGCGGCGCGCTTGCGGGTAGAAATATCTCTGATGACGATTTCCACGGCCGGCTCAAAGCGAAAGGTGATTGGCACCGCCGCTACTTCCACATCCACGGTCGTGCCATCGAGCCGGATTAACTGCTCTTCAACCAGCGGCGCGCCTATGCCGCCATTTTGAACCTGCGCCACCCGCTGCTTTACAATTTCCAGGTAATCCGGGTGAACAAAATCCAGTACCGGCCGCCCAATGATATTGTCCGGTTCAGTGGCCCCCAAAAGCCTGGCGCCGGCTGAGTTAATGTAAACAACAATCCCCTCAAGGTTGTAAACCGCAACAGCTTCAAACGAGAGTTCAACCAACCGGCGATATCGTTCTTCGCTTTCACGCAGCGCCTGATCAGATAGTTTGCGGTGGGTGATATCACGAATGATGCCCTGGTACCCCAGCACGCGGCCATCATTGGCCCGCCACAGGCTAGAGGTGAGCAAACAGGTCATCTTTGCCCCATCTTTCTTGGTCAATTCCAGTTCGTAATCCTTAATTGAACCCTTTTCGGTAATTTCAGACAGAATGATCGCTCCATTTTCCGGGGAGTCGGCGGCTAACTGTTCAAAGTCACGCCCCACAATTTCCAACTCTGAATAGCCAAACAAATCCTGCAAAGATTGGTTGACACTGGTAACAGTGCCATCACGATTGGTGATGAAGATTGCGTCTCTGGAGGCTTTGAAAAGGTTATCAAACAGGGTGTGGTATCGTTCCTCGCTGCGGTGCAGGGCGTCGCGGACCAAAGAACGCTGCCGGGCAATAAAAAATACCAGCGCCAGGATGATGGTCATTAACGGAATTTCGACCATCTCCGCCGCCGGAATCTGGCCGGCGATAATCGAAACAAGCAGAACAACAGTCGTCAGGGTGACCCAAACCACGGCCCGCAAAGTGAACGCCCGAAAGCGCCAGTAAAATGCGCCGTAGGTTAACAGAACAAATATAATATGGAAGAAAAATATCTTATCGGTGGTAAAGATCAACAATAGTGCTGTGATCAGCAGGATCACATCTAAAATTGCGGTTCGTTTGTCAAGCCACCAGGTTTTTGAAAGATTACCCAAAACAGGCCCCGGTGGCACGACACTGATACTGTCATTTAACGGCTGATTTTCAAGCTTCATCCGCATAACCCCCTCAAATTACAGACCCCCGTTTGACGCACGGTTTAGCTGTTATTATAGCCCAAGTTTTTGGCAAATATACCCCCAATATTCCACCCCCCAAATCGCCGTAGGGCATCAGGGCATGTTCAAAGTCAAAGGCAAGGACCCCTGGTGATCAAATAAATTGAGCTGCCCACGGGGAGTTTCTTGCCTGGAGTTACCAGCGCGTTACGGTTTGAGCAGCAGCGGTAAGTAAACCCGGCTGCCGCCAACCAGCAGCCGGGCCTGGACGGTTTGGGTCAACCCGCCGCCAGTGGCCGTCAGCCACAGGGTGTGCCACACCCCCAACAGCAGTTGGCCGGAATGGGTGTCGGTCAGGGTCACTACCGCATTGCCCGTGGTGATGACGCCGGTCGGCTGCAATTGCAGCGGCAGCGCCGGGCTGACCGTCGCGCTCAAGGCGACCGGCTGGCTGAAGTTGCCGCTGTAACTGACACTCAAAGTGAAGGGCGCAGTGTCGCCGGGGTCGATGGCCAGCCCGGCCGGGGTCACGGCCAGCCCAAAGCCAACCACCTGCCCGGAGTCGGCGGCCACCTGCAAGCTGGAGACATCGACCGCCTCGAAGTCGCTGCCATGCACCCGGTTGAAGTCGGCGGCCAGGGCGTCGTTATCCCAACCCTCATCCGGCGCGCCGGAAATATACCAGGCCGAGCCGTTATCGGCCAGGATCAGCCCATATTTTTGCATGGCCCGCAGCAGCACCCGCCCCTGCGGCGAAAAGCTGTTGTCAATTACAAAGCTGGCTTTGAGCCGGAAGCGTTGGCCCATCGGTGGCAGAGCCGGGCTGGTATTGCTGGAAGCATAGTGGCGGGCCGGCCAAACGTAGGCCCGCTGGGTTTGCGGCGCGGTGAAGCGGAGGGCGTGTTTGATCTCGCCGGCCAACACCTCATCATAGCGGGCCAAACCGGGCAGAATGGGCAGGCCGGCGGCATCGGCCGATGTCCAGCCGTCGGGCCGCAGGGCGTGGCTGGTCATGGTGAAGACCGCCCCGGAATCGCCGCGCCAGGTACCGTTGCCATTGGGGAAAGCCCGGTACAGTTCGTACAGTTTGCATTCACCCTGGCGCAGGACCAGCACATGCCGGTCGCCGGAAGTGTCGGGCGCGCCTTCGATGGGCGCATCGGGCGGGATGGGATAGGGGCCGGGGTCACTCTGGCTGGCGTAAAAAAAACTGGTGATGGCGACCAGCGGCTGGCTGGCGGGCACCACCACAAAGGGGATGCCGATTTTGCTGCCGGAGCCGGGCGGCCATTGGCCGGCGCCAAAGTCGGCGTGCAGGCGGGTGGTCGCGCCAATGGAGGTGATGTAGGCGCTGGAACTGGCGTCAACCTGCAACTGGTCGATGGGCGTGTTCCAGATGTTATCGGCCGGGAACAGCGGGCAGCCGCCCAGGGTTGGGCCATCGGCCCGTACAGGCAGCGGCCGCAGCAACATCAGGGCCAGCAGCCCGGTACAAATATAGCGGAATAGTTGGGTCATCGCATCATCTCCTGCCTCAGTTCTGCTCAGTCCTCAATCCGGCCGGAGTGTGGCACCCATCGCCCCACTCCACGTTCAGCCCTGGTCTGCTGATACCATAGCCTGATCAGCGTCGTTGACAAGTTGGATAGCTGGATTCGGGTGGGGAAGGCGGTGTGGCAGAACTGTAAGTAGGCCCCACTGGCCGTGGGCGGCGAGTGATGCACCACCAGCAGGTGCGGCCCGGTCGATAGCCGTAGCAGCATCTCCCGTTCCCACAGTTATGCCTCAGCCTCGCTCAGCAATGCGCGTTGGCATCTTCAGCGTTTATCTTTACAATGTTAGCTCACAGCACCCACCGCAGCCTGGTTGTTGAGCGATGGGCGAATTTCACGAGGGCTGGAGGGTTCGGTGTTTATCCAAATAATCCCTTTTCAAGCAGAGTTACTGCCCCAAGCCACCGCATTGTTGGCTGCCCAGCAGACTCGCCAGCGGGCTGCTTCACCGATATGCCGGCCCGCTTTGAAAACCCGGCAGTTGCCCAGGCTCATGCGGCAGGGTATCGCTTTTGTGAAACCGATTGGCGCGGCACCAACCTGCTGGCTTCCCGTTTCTGGCCCCGGCGGGGGTTTTTCCCGGCTGCCTATTGTCTGGTGCGGCGGGTAGACCCGCGCATGGCCTGGGCCTGGGCCTGGGTGGTAAGGGTTAGCTCCCTGGGGTGAGTTTTAACAAAAAACGCCACTCTTTTGACGGAGTGGCGCGCAGATGCTACCGTAACGCTGGCGAGTCGGATTGACGATTTAAGGCGGACCCTCACCGGCGGCCGGCGCAACTCAAACGGGCGGGGGAACGGCGGGTCGGACGGGGAGGAGGTCAAATGCCGCCTGGCTGCACGGACAATTATAAGGTTGGGGGCAAGCCGGTATTGGCTGTTTACGGCCTCAGGATAATTTTGGCGGCGGCCTGTTGCGGATCGATCAGGGTCTGAAAGGCGGTCTCGTATTGTTCCAGAGTAAAAGTATGGCTGATGACCAACGCCGGATCGACCACCCGCCGGGCGAGCAGATCCAGGGCGATGGGGAAATAGTGATTGGGAATGGCGTGCGAGGCCCGCAACTGCAGCTTCTTAAAATGAAAAGCGTTGACATCAAAGGTGAGGTTTTCGCCCGCGCCAAACTCAATGCCGATCAGCCCGATGACGCCGCCAAAGCCGGCCACCTCAAAGGCCGGGGTGAGCGTGCGTGGCGGAGAGGTCACCAACACAACATCCAGCCCAGCCGGGACGGCCGTCTTGAGCGCAGCGATGATATCATCTTCGGCCGCGGCCAGCACCACATCAGCGCCCATTTGCCGGCCAACATCGAGCCGATATTGGCCGCGCGGGGTGGAGCGATTGGACCCGGTCAGAAAAACCCGCCGCGCTCCGCGTAACCTGGCCAGGCGGGTCAGCATCAACCCGATGGGGCCGGGACCAAAGACAGCCACTTCGCTGTTGAAATCCGGATCGGCCCGGTGTAGCAAATCCAGAGCCACGGTCAGCGGCTCGGCCAGCGCGGCTTCGTGCGGCGCCAGGGCGCTGGCATCATATTGATGCACCATATCGGCCCGCACCCGGAGATAATCGGCAAAACCGGCCCGGTCGTCCATGTACGTGATAATGTTTTGGCAGTATTGGGCGCGGCCATTTTTGCATTGCGGGCACACTCCGCAGCCCACATGGTTCTCAACCACCACCGCCTCGCCGCCCTGCCAGCCCGTCACGTGAGTGTCGGTGGCCACAATGATTCCGGCCACTTCATGGCCCAGCGGGGTCCAATTTTCATTGTGGCGCGCAAAATGCAGGTCGGTGCCACAAATGCCGCATGCCGTAACCTTGACCATCACCTCGCCCGGCCCTGGTTCGGGCATGGGCAATTCTCGTAATTCAAATTGAAACGGGGCCCGGCCCCACAGTGATCTCATTCTGATCTCCTCCGGTGATCTTTGTTTGGGTTATAATAATTTCAGGAACAGCATTTGCTCAAACCGGTTCCACATGGCCAATCTCACGCCTGGTGACGTTTGGGGTTCAAAGCCTCCGAAGAAGCCCGTTTCCGGGCGAGTTTAGTGCCGTGAATACTGTTCTCTCCCTTTTATTGATTTATACCGCTTTGGAACTTGCTGGTATTTTTAGCCACTCGAGTTAGTTCGACTTTGTACAAAAAACAGAATAAGAATAAAAAAGAAGGAACAAAAGGTGAAACTGGGGTAAGATAATAATCGCCAAACCACTATCCAGCCCAGGAGAGCCCAATGTTCCTTCCCGCCGAAATTATAAGCGTTATGGCTCATTTTGCGCCAGTTTTCACCCAACCTTCATACCAGAAAGTGATCGCATTACTGACCGGGACAATTCTGGCCCAAATTGCCCGCTGGCAGCGCAGCCAGCGCCCCGGTGCAATTATTTGCCGCACTTAAGCGGGGGGCGGCCGATTAGCCGGGGATTGCCCCCGGCTAGTCTTCCATCGTTATGATTTCTTCACAATATGCCGTGTATGGGCGGATGGCCGCGTAATTTCGGTCAAAGCGTAAGCGGGGGTTGAGCTGCGACACAAATGCCTGAACAGGTTGGTGATAGGCTTTCCGGCAGACTTGCCGGGTATCCAACCCCAATTTCCGGCAGATTTCCAGAGTGGGACACGCATTCCACCAGCGCATCACCAACTTGCAGTTAGTCTGTTCCACAATGCACCCGTCGACTGGCACCGCGACCCCCAAATATCGTTCATAAAACAGTTGATATGCCGCCAGCAGCGGATCATCTGTTTGAGGCAACTGGTCCTGATTTTCCACCAGCCAGGCCAGCCTTTTTTCAACCACACACCGTTCCAAACAGACCAGCGCCTCGTCGATTCCGATTTCAGCGGCAACCGCCAGGATGGTGTCAAATAGTGCCGGTGAACCTCCGCCATTTTTCTGATATTGCTGGTTGATACGTTGATAGTATTGTTCCATTAATCACCTGCTGTCTGTTGGGGGTGTCCGGTTTGCAGATAATAGTTGATCGCCTGTGCCCAGGCCGAAATGAAAGAATAGTGGTCTTCAGCGGAAAACGCTGCCACAAACTAATTCTCCGGGTCGCACAAACCGGTATAGGTATAGGTGATGGTGCCAATGTGGTCTGGCTGCCGCGTGAACCACACTGGATTTGAATTTTTCCAACAGAAATATGCTGGCAGCGCCCAGCGGTAGGAGAAGCCCATAACCAAGGGGAGTGTGCCTGTAATCTGCCATTATTCTCAGCCGGTCGTTAGATATGAACCTTGTTCAATATAGCTACCGCAGATTGACGCCATCTGCGGTAGCTATATGTATACCTCAGTTTATCTCGTTAGGGCAAGAACTGGTTCCGGCTGCGGTCATTGCAAGTATACCACTCGGGTTGCGCTCCACAAGCCCGTCCGGCGCTTTTGCTGCATCTGCTTATTGAGGGTGATTGTTGGCCGGGGCGAAGACACCGACCGC
>CAYOXS010000298.1:0-7298 GCA_964407935.1 uncultured Caldilineaceae bacterium | reverse complement strand
ACCAGCGGGTCTACCGGCCGAAAGTGACCGGCGTCAATGTGGTACTGGATGAATTTTTCCAGATTCGCGGCCAGGGGCATCACAATTTGATGGTAGAGCGCCTGGCGCAGTTCAACATCGGTAAAAACTTCGGCGATGAGCGGCACAATCAAGTGGCCGCGCTCAGTGGCAAGTTGATAACGGTTGCGCATAATCGCTGCAAAGAGCTGGCGCGGCTCCTCCAACAGCTCGGCGGTCATCAAATCCTTGAGCGATTGAATAGCCAGCAAATCAATCATCGCCACCAGCAGGTCTCGTTTGGTGCTGAAGTAGTTGTAAATGGTGCCCTCTGACACGCCGGCGGCTTTGGCAACTTCTTTGGTGGTGGCTTTGTGAAATCCTTTTTCAGAAAAGACCTGGGCCGCGCCCATTAAAATCTGGGTGCGCCGGGCTTCGGCCATTTGCTCTTTGAAATCGAGTGAGTTATCGAGCATACGTTTCGCTCCGGTTATAGATTGAGCACTCACTCATTTGAATGAGCACACACTCAGTTTACACCCAATCCCACCAAAATTCAAGCCCCAACCGGGGCGAGTAATCAATTTTTAAGGTTCGGAAAGTGAATCAGCGAGTGAGCGAATCAGCGAAAGGATTTATCGCTGCCTCGCTCGCTCACACCACCCGCTGTATTTAACCGATTTCTTAGAATTTCCTGATAGACTTCTGATTTGTGCCGGCTATAATTAAGCCGAATGAAGGATTAATTGACGAGGAGTAACCATGTTTAGCAAAGCCGATACCCACATCCACACCACTTACAGCGATGGCCTGATGTCGCCGGAGGAGATGATTGCCTACGTGGCCGCCCACACCGACATGCGCGTCATTGCCATCACCGACCACGACACCGCCGAAGGCTCGTTTGCGGCGCGGGCCTACGCCCAGCGCCACGCGCCGCACCTGGAGGTCATCATTGGGCAGGAAGTGTCCACCGGCGAGGGCGAGGTGGTGGGGCTGTTTCTCAAAACATCGCTGCCCAAATTTGAAACCGCCGCCGAGGCGATTGCCGCCATCCACGCCCAGGGCGGGCTGGCCGTGGCCGTGCATCCCTTTTGCGGCTGGCACACGTTCAACAATATGGCCGGCGTCGGCGTAAAAATATTCCATTTACCGCTGGATGCCGTGGAAATCCGCAACGGCTTCCCGCTGAACATTCCGGCCAACCTGCTTACCGAATGGCTCAACCGGGCCAAAGGGCAAAATCTGCCGGCGCTGGGCGGCAGCGATTCGCACGTGCCGTTTACGGTGGGCCAGCCATTTACCTGGTTTACCGGCGCTACCGCCGCCGATTTTCGGCGGGCGGTTAAATCCGGGCAGGTGCGGGCCAGCGGCCTGGGCTGGACGCCGCTGAGTGTGGCGCGATTGCTGCCGGTGCTGCTGCGGCGCGGCTTTCCACACAACCGGCCCAGCGAAGTGGAGTCAGGAGTTGGGAGTTAGGAATTGGGAATTAGTGACAATGAGTAAGTCACGCTTGTAGTATGGCCGTCGGGCTGCAAACCCGACCTACGATTATCTATTTTCAAAGGCGTCCAAAACTGTAGTTTTGGACGCCTTATTTTTTAAACCCGTCATTCCGTCTGCAACCAGCGATCCAGCAAAAAGAAAAACGTATACGGATCGACCACGGTGTAGCCGGGATAAATCGGCGCGCCGTCGAGGCCGGTAAAATGGCCTTCGGCTTCGAGGGCTTGCAGCCGGTCGCGGGTGCCCCACAAAAAAGTGGGCGGCTGAAACGCCGAGCGCATGGCCAAAAACGGGGGGCGGCCTTGTTGCAGTACCGCCCGCCGGTAAACGGTGTGGATGGCCTCGGCGGCCACATCCGGGGTACCGGCCAGCGCCTCGGCGGGGATGGCGCTAACGGGGGTGCCGCGCTGCAACCGCGGCCACGGCTCATCGGTTTGGATTTCTGGCGAGAGAATGCCCACCGGCGCGATGAAGGTGAAGGCGTCAAGCCGCCGCTGCGACAGGTGCGCCCCGTTGCCGTTGAGCAGAAAACCCTGCACATTGTAACCGTACAGCCAGTAGTACAGGCCGCTGCGCCACAGCCAGCGCAATAACCCAACTTCCGTCAGACCGTCCGGGTTGAGATAGCCGGCCCCGCTGTTGGCGGCCACAAAATAATCCTGCGGCGCGGCGGTGGCGTAAAAATAGCTCATCACGCCGGGGATGTCTTCTACCAAACCGGGATTGAAGCCCCAGGCCAGCGGCACCTGCCCCCGCTGCGGATCAACCCAGCCGGCGGTGGCGTAGCTGGCCAGCAGGGCCAGCACCGGGTGGGCCAGATCGTAATCACCGGCATAAAAAAGGACAAACGTGTGGTTGGGCGCAACTTTGCCGTCCGGCGTCAGGTAGCCGGCAGCGATGAGATCGGCCTCGGTGGGCGGTTGGGGCGCGGCGCGGCCGGCCGGTTTTGGCCCAAATTTATGCACCGACACGTTGGCCATCGCCACGCCGTAGGCGTCGCCGCCGCCGCCCTGCAAGTAGCCGCCGTGCTGCGAAAATAACCACGTGCTCTCCCACTCGCCATCGGTGGGCAGGTGTTTGCCCCCTACCACCGACGAATATTTTTCGTACCAGGGAATAAAACCCCAAATTTTGATGAGTCCGCCGCCGGTCTGATCTTCGGCGGCGGTGAGAATTTGGCCCAGCGTGGCCGCGTCTGCCCCGAGAGGCTGGGCGGGGTCGTCGGTGGGCGGCTCATCCGGCCAGGGCGACAGGTCAAAAGCGAAGCCGCGCTGCTGCACCACGGTGTCGCGTTCCAGCGCGTACGTTCCGCCGCGAGTCATCTGCCCGGCGGCGTAGCGCGTAGCCGGCCAGCCATCGAGCAAATAGGCCAGAAATTGGGCATTGGCCCGCCCGGTGTCCAGATAATTTTCTTTAGCCCACAAATAGGCATCGGTTTTGGGCGAGCCGCCGGACGGGGTTTGGCTGCCGGGCAGGGTGGCCGCGCCGGGTTGGAACATGCCCACCAGCGATTGCCGCAGCGGCAGGTAGCGCGTTACCAGCGGAGTGATGGTACTGCCGGCGCGCAACACGGCCAGATCATCCACCCCGGCGATAGTAGTGGCCACATTGAGCGTGGCCGGCACGGCCGGGTCCCACTCCACCACGCCGCGGGCATCGGCGGCAAAGGTATCCAGCACCTGCTCCAGCGAGTCCAGTTCGATAATCTCGGTGTTGGCCAGCCAGCCGTAGGGTTGGCCGCTTTCGCGGTAAACGTTCAGCCAGAATTCATCGACGCCGGGCGCGCCGTTGCGCTGGTGATCGCCCAGCAGGTAGAGGCGGGGGGCATCGCGGTTGACAATGCCCTGCAGCGTGGTCAAAAAAGTGAGCGTGTCGTAATCGCGCAGGAGGTCGGCGTAAGTTTTGCCGGCGGGCGGCGGCGAATTTTCGTCGCAGCCATCACTGCGGCCGGTCAGCCCCAGGCAGTACTCGTAGTGGTTGAGCTGCAACGCGCTGGCATCGAAGATGTAGAGGGTTTGGGGCGAGTTGTTGGCAGCGCAAGAAGAAAACACGGCCACCAGAATTAGCCAAAAAACACGTTTCACGCTTCAATCCGGCAGGCGGACGATGTAGTAATACATAATCGCGGCCCACATAAGCACCGCCGCCAGGCCGAGGATGGCTGTGACCGGCGCGTTTTGCAGGTAAACCCAGCTTGCCCAAACCGCCGCTCCGCCGATGGCGATGGCGGTAATGGTGGTGGGGATGGCCCGGTTCAGAAACCAGTTGGGCGGCGAGATTTCGCCAATATCGGGCATCTGGCTGGTAAAGCGATACATCAACCCGCCCCACAAACCGAACACAACCACAATGGCCAGCGCCGTGACCGCGGTGATGTCAACAAACTGCCACGCCGCCCAGATGAGCGCGCCGCCCAACCCCAGCACCAGCAGCGTGGTTGGCACAACGCGGATCAAATACCAGGCGGTCAGCGAACGCTCGCTGACTTTGCCGCTACCCCAACAGGTGGTGCAAAGTTTCTCTTCAACTTCAAACTCACCGGTGCCCACTTCGCCCCACTGGTTGCAGCGTTTGCATTCGGTGCCATCACGCAACTGTTTGGTGCCGCGGCAGTCCGGGCAGCGTTTGGTGATTTCGGTTTTGATTTGAACTTTGCCAGTTCCCTGGCAGTCTCGGCAAATGGGCATGGGGTTTTTGGTTATCAACACAGAGTTAACTAAAGTTTAGCACAAGTGCTAAAAAACACAATACAACAGATTTACGCTATCGGGATTGTTGCAGAGTTCCTCTCCCCCCAACCCCTCCCCAAAATTTGGGAAAGGGGGCAGGTGAACGGCTGAAGCAAGCTCATTTTTGTTGTTATTGATGCAAAACATGTGTTATTATTGAGCACGGGAGAAAAGGCCGGTTCATACCGATGGTTTAGTACCGGTCGTTAATCCTGACCCAGCCGCCAAATTCCCAACAACAATTTATACCAGTTTCCTCATTACAGGCTCAGAGAGCAAATTTGGGAGTCCTGATAAATTATGGTGGATTCTCGCTAATCCAAAGTTGGGCTGTTTCGCTGAATAAAGCGAAAAATTGCGATGTTTTCGGGTTGAGGTAAAAACGCACTCAGTCAAAATCAGATTACACTCAGTCAAATTTCAATTATACTCAGTCAAAATCAGATTACACTCAGTCAAATTTCAGTTACACTCAGTTGAATCAAAAAAGCTAGTAATCAAATAAAAATTTCCAGTAATCAAAAAATATTTTCCAGCAATCAAATGAAAATTTCTATACTCCGCAAAGTTAGAAACTTACACTTTTCCCCCTCATCCCCCTGGCCCAGGGAAGGGGGGAATATTTAGCAAGCAGTGTCAAATTCCTCTAACGGCCTGATTTTGTGGGTTGAGGAATGAACAGTTACGGCATCCTGAGACACAACGAGGGAAGATCAATATGTCACAGCCTATGATGACCCAAACAAACAACAAAGAGACAGACAATAAAATCGAGTTCAGCCAATTACTGGCTATAGTGATTGCCGGCCTGGTTGTGGGGATAATAACAGCGTCAGCGGAAATTTCATTGGCTGTTTTGATATTTTCTGGTGAGCTGGCCGGCTTTGTCTCCAATGGCATTGGCCTGTTTCTGGCGGGCACACTCATCGCGACGTTAATCACCGGGCTGACCAGCTCCTATCGCGGGATGATATCGCCTAATGAGGATGTGCCGGCGGCCATTATCGCCGTGATAGCCGCCGGAATTGCCGGCAGTATGGCAACCTTTGCCACCCCGGAGGAGATGTATCTCACCGTTGTGGCGGTAATTATTGTTACCTCGTTGTTGACCGGCCTGGTCTTTCTGCTTCAGGGATATTTCAAGCTGGGCGCTTTGTTCAGGTTTTTGCCTTACCCGGTGGCCGGTGGTTTTTTGGCCGGCTTGGGTTGGGTGCTTGTTAGCGGGGGGTTGGCCGCGATGGCCGATATGTCGGTTGGATTAGGCCAGTTGCCTGCCCTTTTTCAGCAAGATACGTTACTGCGCTGGCTGCCGGGAGCAATCTTTGCCCTGGCAATGCTGATAATCTTAAATCGCTTCAGTCATTTCCTCATTATGCCGGGTATGATTCTGGCTGCGGCCGGCCTGTTTTATCTGGTTATTGGCGTTCTCCAGGTGCCGATTCAGCAAGTCAGCGACCAGGGTTGGCTGCTGGGGCCTTTCCCCGGCGGCGGATTATGGCAGCCTATTTCTCCGGCCAGCTTGCTCGCGTTGCAATGGTCAGTCATTCTGGACCAGGCCGGCAATATCGCCGCCCTTATAATTGTCAGCACCATTGCCCTGCTACTTGGCGCGAGCGCAATGGAATTGTCGGTCAAACAGGACCTTCAGCTCGATCGAGAACTGTACGCCAGCGGTCTGGGGACACTTGGGTCCGGTTTGGTTGGGGGCCTCGTTAGCTATCCGGCGCCGGGTTTGTCTATTCTGGCGTACCGCATTGGCGGCAGCAGCCGGTTAATTAGCCTGGTCGTTGCTGCCGTGCTCGGCGCCATTCTGTATTTTGGACCTAACTTGCTGGCCTGGACTCCCAAAATGATTTTCGGCGGGCTATTGATGTTTCTGGGGCTATCGCTTTTGGATGAATGGGTTTATCAGGCCTGGTTCAAATTTTCCCGGATCGATTACCTGATCATCGTCACCATTCTGATTGTTATTGGGGTGGTGGGCTTTTTACAGGGAGTTGTTCTGGGCGTGGTGTTGGCTGTCGTGTTGTTTGTTGTTAACTACAGCCGTGTTAGTGTGATTAAACACGCCTTCTCCGGCGCAGATTATCAAAGCCAGGTTACGCGCCGCCGCGCGCATCGGCAAATGCTGGCGCAAAAGGGAAATGAAATTTATACCCTTCAATTACAGAGTTTCATCTTTTTTGGCACGGCCAACAACCTGTTAAATCATGTGCGGCAACGGATAGAAGCGACCGATTTGCCCCGGTTACGCTTTGTCCTGCTCGATTTTCGGCAGGTCACTGGCCTGGACTCAACGGCAATGTTGAGTTTTACCAAGATGATCCAACTGGCTCAGACCCAGCAGATTGTGCTGGTTTTTACCAATCCCTCGGTTGAAAGTGCGCTGCCCGGTCAAGACAACTCTGTAGCCAGGTTCTTGGCCCAACTAGATAAGGTTGAGACAGGTGAAAAAGAAAAAATCGTGCGCTTTTTCCCGGATTTGGATCATGGTCTGGAATGGTGTGAAAATCAGATATTACTGGCGGCTGGCATAAACCTGAATGATGATCAGGAGAGTTTGCGGGCGCAACTTAGATCGTTATTGCCCGATGACACAGACCTGGATAATTTAATGAAATATTTTGAGCGGCTGGAGGTTGATTCCGGGTACTACTTAATAAAGCAAGGTGACCCGCCAGAAGACCTCTATTTTATTGAGTCTGGTCAGGTGACAGCGCAGCTTGAGTTTCCTGATCGCAGTCCGGTGCGGTTAGAGACAATGCGGGGTGGACGGGTAGTTGGAGAAATTGGCTTTTACCTGAACAAACCTCGCACCGCGGCCGTGATTGCCAACGAACCCAGCACGATCTATCGCTTATCAATGCGGTCCATGAAAAAGATGGAACAAAACGACCCCGAAGCAGCTTCCATATTTCACCAGGGTATTATTCGCCTTGTTTCCGAGCGGTTGACCCATCTGATCAACACCGTAAATGCCTTGCAACGCTAATAACCTGAGTTCGGAAATTAATCACAACCGTCATTCTGAGGAGCGTAGCGACGAAGAATCTTCGCTTTTGCCGG
>CAYOXS010000297.1:0-7430 GCA_964407935.1 uncultured Caldilineaceae bacterium | reverse complement strand
GCTCACCTGTCTGACCCCAACGTGCGGCTGGTGGAAAGCAACGAAGATGTGCTGCTGTACAGCACCGGTCACGTTCCCGGCGCGGTTCACATCGACTGGGTGCGTGATTTGAACGACCCGCTGGTGCGCGATTATCTGGATGGCCAGCACTTTGCCCAACTGCTGGAAAAGCACGGCATTGGCCCCAATACCACCGTGGTTTTTTACGGCGATAAAAACAACTGGTGGGCCTGCTACGCCTTTTGGGTGTTTCAGCTTTTTGGCCACAGTAACGCCAAAGTGATGAACGGCGGGCGGGCCAAATGGGTGGCCGAAGGCCGCGAGCTGACCAAAGATGTGCCAAACTACCCGCGCGCCAGCTACCCCGCCCCGGTGCGGACCGATTACAAAATCCGGGCTTTCCGCGACCAGGTGCTGGCTCACATCAAAGCCGGCGGCGCGCTGGTTGATGTGCGCTCGCCGGGCGAATACAGTGGCGAACTGCTGCACATGCCCGATTATCCGCAGGAAGGCGCGGTGCGCGGCGGGCACATCCCCGGCGCGGCCAACATTCCGTGGGCCAAAGCGGCCAACGCCGATGGCACTTTCAAGAGCGTAGAGGAGTTGACCGCGCTCTACTCCGAGCAGGGCATCACCCCGGATAAAAACGTGGTGGCCTATTGCCGCATCGGCGAGCGGAGCAGCCATACCTGGTTTGTGCTCACCTACCTGCTGGGCTACCCCAGCGTGCGCAACTACGACGGCAGTTGGACCGAATGGGGCAACTCCGTGGGCGTACCGATTGAAAAGTAATGGACCGACAAAGCTACGCCGACCAACTGCTGGAACACTACGAATCGCCGCGTCATTACGGGCCGCTGGCCAAGGCTGATAGCGTGGCCCGGGGCGAAAATCCCGGCTGCGGCGATGTGATCACCGTTTACCTTAAGGTTGGCCCCGAAGACACGGCCGCGCAGGTTCAGTTTGAAGGCGAAGGCTGTACCATCAGCCTGGCTTCGGCATCGGTGGTAATGGAGCTGGTGCAAGGCAAACCCCTTGCCCAAATCCAGGCCATCGACTATAATGGCCTGATTGATAAACTGGGTAAAGACGTGGTGCTCACCCGTGTAAACTGCGCCACGCTGGGCTTGAAAACGCTCAAAGACGCCATTCGGCAGTATTATGCGCGGCAAGTTCAGACATCCCGGTAAATGGAGTCAATTTGATGTATGATGTAGAAGCCATTCGGCATGATTTTCCTCTGCTTCAGCAAAACGCCAACGGCCGGCCGCTGGCCTACCTTGATAGCGGCGCCAGCTCGCAAAAACCGCAGGCCGTTATCGAGGCCATGAACACCTACTACCGCGAATACAACGCCAACGTCCACCGCGGCATCTATCAGATCAGTGAAAGAGCGTCGGCGGCGTATGAATCGGCCCGCAAAAAAGTGGCCCGCTTTATCAACGCCCGCAGTTGGCGCGAGGTTATTTTTACCCGCAACGCCACCGAAAGCATCAATCTGGTGGCTTTTAGCTGGGGACTGGCTAACCTCAAACCCGGCGACACCATCATCACCAGCGAGATGGAGCACCACGCCAATTTTGTACCGTGGCAGCAACTGGCCGCCCACACCGGCGCAACGGTCAAATACATCCCGGTCACCGAGCAGGGCTTGCTCGATATGGCCGCCTTTGACCAACTGCTCGACTCGTCGGTGAAGCTGGTGGCCGTTACGCTGATGAGCAACGTGCTGGGCACCATCCCGCCGGCCGCCGAAATTGTGCAAAAAGCGCACGCCGCGGGCGCGCTGGTATTGTTTGACGGGGCGCAGGCCGTGCCCCACATGCCCACCGATGTGCAGGCGCTCGACGGCGATTTTCTGGTTTTTTCCGGCCACAAAATGCTGGGGCCAACCGGCATCGGCGTGCTGTGGGCGCGCAAAGAAATTTTGGCCGATATGCCGCCCTTTATGACCGGCGGCGATATGATCAAAACGGTGCGGCTTGAGGGGTCAACCTGGAACGACCTGCCCTGGAAATTCGAAGCCGGCACGCCGGCCATCGCCGAGGCGATTGGGCTGGGTTACGCCGTAGATTACCTGTCTGCGCTCGGCATGGACAACGTGCGCCAGCACGAAATCGAACTGGTAAGCTACGCGCTGGAGCGGCTCAACCAGGTTGAAGGCGTGCGTATTTACGGCCCGCCCGAACCGGCAATTCGCGGCGGCGCGGTGGCCTTTACGCTGGGCAATATTCACGCCCACGATGTTTCGGCGGTGCTCGATGGTGAGGGCATTGCCGTGCGGGCCGGCCATCACTGCGCCATGCCGCTCCACGAGCGTTACGGCCTGCAGGCCACCACCCGCGCCAGTTTTTACGTGTACAACACGCCCGCCGAAATTGACCGGCTGGCCGTTGGGCTGGATAAAGTCCGCGAGCTGCTGGGCTAATCGGCCGGGCAAATCCGCAATCTGTGAAAGTAGGTTTCTGTTGTAATGGATGACTTTTATAAAGAAAATATCCTCGATCACTACCGCCACCCGCGCCACGCCGGCACGTTGGCCAACGCCACCCACTCCCACGAGGAGCACAATCCCCTCTGCGGGGATATTGTGCGCATCGATTTGCACGTGAATCGGGACAACGTCATCGACAAAGTGGCCTTTTCTGGCAAAGGCTGCGCTATCAGCCAGGCCAGCGCCAGTATGCTCGCCGAATGGCTGGAAGGCAAAACGCTTGACGAAGCCAGGCAGTTCAGCAAAGAGGATATTTTGGATATGCTGGGCATTGAAATTGGGCCGGTGCGGCTCAAATGCGCCCTGTTATCGCTGAAGGTGCTCAAAACCGAGGTGTACGGTCTGGACAACAACGCCTGGGAAGATGATGACGACGACTGGTAATCCATCCCACCCAACCCGGAGTGACACATGAGCGAGTTCATCAAAGTAGCCAAAATGTCTGATTTGCAGCCCGGCGAAAAAATGCGCGTCGATTACGACGACGACGAAGTGGGGCTGTTTAACATTAACGGCGAGTTTTACGCCATTTCTGATATTTGCACCCATGACGACGGCCCGCTGATCGACGGCGAGCTGGACGGGGAGTGCATTATTTGCCCGCGCCACGGGGCGCGGTTTAACGTAAAAACCGGTGCGCAGACTATGCCGGCCTTTTCACCGGCCCCGGTGTACCGCGTAAAAATTGAAGGCGATGATATTTACATCGCTCCACAGGATGAGTAGGGTAATAATTGCGAATGGCGAATTGTGAGTGGCGAGTAGTCGGTTACGAATTACGGATTACGCACCCAACTCACCGAACCCACCAAACTCACCAAACTTATGTTCAAAGGAGCAGCTGATGACCGAAGGAAAAAACGTGACCGAACATACCGTCCGTGAAGCGCTGCGGGCTGTGGTAGACCCCGAACTCCATCTGGATATTGTGACGCTGGGCCTGCTGCGCAGCGTTGAGCTGGATAAAACGCCGGTTGAGGTGAAAATGCTGCTGACCACCCCGTTTTGCCCGTACGGGCCGTGGCTGGTGCAGCAGGTCAAAGAAACCGCCGAAAAAGCCGTCGGCGGCGATGTAAAGGTGCAGGTGCTGCCCGAGCAGTGGACGCCGGAAATGATGGAAGACCCGACACTGCTGGGATTCTTTTAAAATCGGCGTTATTTGACCAAATCGGGCAAAATCGGTAAGATATCGCGCAATTGGCACGTCGGATAGTACAAACAGTATTTAGAGACAGTTATGTTTAATTTAATGGCCAGCACAAATTGTTGCACATGTATTAAGCGGGCGCGGTAGCCCCGCTCTCGATGGCGGAGAGTGGCGGCTACGGTGACCCGCATCGCCGTGTTGCAACGACGATGAGCCCCACATCTGTAGCCAATCACTCCTTCTGTACCGGGTAGTTGCTGATAGTAACAATTAAATCCCCTGGATATTTGTCAGGCTCATCGTCGGTTCTCTACGACGGTGAGCTTTTTTGTTGCCAAAAACACTTTTTAGAGGAGAAAAACAAGCTAAATGACAACCATCAGAATTCCCAGCCCGCTGCGGCGCTACACCAACAGCCAGAGCAAAGTTGAGCTGAGCGGCGCAACCATCCAGCAGCTTATCGACAACCTGGAAGCCGAATTTCCGGGCGTTAAATCCCGGCTGTGCGACGATAACGGGCAGATCAAACGCTACGTCAACGTGTTTATTAACGGCGAAGAAATCCGCACTCTGCAAGGCGCTGACACGCCCGTGGCCGACAAAGACGAAGTTTCAATTATCCCGGCCATGGCCGGCGGTCACGCATAACGAATCGAGGCAAAAAAAAATGAGTTACATTACCAGTGACCAGTTATTGGCCAAACTGCGCAAAGAAATCAAGGAAATCAGCGTCCACGAGCTAAAGGACAAGCTCGATAAAAAGGAAATCACGCTGATCGACATTCGTGGGCGCGACGAATGGGAACAGGGCAATATCAAAGAAGGCCGGCACATTTCGCGCGGCTTTCTGGAACTGCAAATTGAGGGGCACGTCCCCGACCGGCGCAAACCGATTGCGGTGATGTGCGCCGGCGGCGTGCGCAGTCTGCTCGGTGCGCGCGATTTGCACACGATGGGCTACAACAATGTGGTGTCGGTGGCGGGCGGCTTTAGCGGCTGGAAAAACGCCGGCTATCCGTTTGTCAAACCGCGCACGCTCAGCACCGACCAGCGCACCCGCTACGCCCGCCACGTGGTGATGCCAGAAGTGGGCGAAGAAGGCCAGCTCAAACTCATCGATGCCAGCGTGCTGTTGATTGGCGCGGGCGGGTTGGGCAGCCCGGCGGCGGTCTATCTGGCGGCGGCGGGCGTGGGCCGCATCGGCATTGTTGATTTTGATGTGGTTGACACCAGCAATTTGCAGCGGCAAATCATCCACCGGCTGGACGACGTGGACAAACCCAAAGTTGAGTCGGCCGCCAGAACCATCGCCCAAATCAACCCCGATGTGCGGGTGATTGGCCATCGTACCCAGTTGACCAGCCAAAACGCCTTCAACATTATCAGCCAGTACGATATTGTCATCAACGGCTCGGATAATTTCCCCACCCGCTACCTGGTGAACGATGCCTGCGTGCTGCTGCGCAAACCGCTGGTAGATGCCAGTGTGTTGCGTTTTGAAGGCCAACTGACCGTGTTTGACACCACCAAAGGCGGGCCGTGCTACCGCTGCCTCTACCCCGATCCGCCACCCCCCGGCGAGGTGCCCAGTTGCGCCGAAGGCGGGGTGCTGGGCGTGCTGCCCGGCATCATCGGCAGTTTGGAGGCGCTGGAGGCCATCAAGCTCATTTTGGGCCAGGGCGATCCGCTGGTGGGCCGGCTGGTTCAGTTTGATGCGCTCGACGGCGAATTCCGCGAAATGCGCATTACTAAAAATAAAGAGTGCCCGGTCTGCGGCGACCACCCCACCATCACCGAGTTGATTGATTACGAACAATTTTGCGGCATGCCAAGTATGGAAGTGGCGTCGGCTAACGGCAATTATCGGTAACGATTGGTCATTCGTCAAAGATCACAAATGACAAGTGACCAAACTTTTGAGAAAGGTTTGAATTATGTCTACCGCACACGCTGTAGAACAAAGCAGAATCGCCGCCCCGCCATTTGTGCTGGCTCGGCCCGACGATCAACCCCGGCGGCCGTTGGGTGATACGCTCCTGTCGCAAATTGGCAACACCCCGCTGCTGCCGCTGCACCGGATTGCCGCCGCCGAGGGCGTGAACCCCAACGTGGTGGTCTTTGCCAAAGCCGAATGGTTTAACGCCAGCGGCTCGGTAAAAGCCCGGCCGGCGCTGGGGATGATTGAAGATGGCGAGCGGCGCGGGCTGTTGACCCCGGCCAAAACTATCATCGACGCGACCTCGGGCAACACCGGCATTGCCATGGCCATGATCGGCGCGGCCAAAGGCTACCGGGTCAGGCTGGTGATGCCGGCCAATGTGAGCGACGAGCGCAAGAAAATTTTGCAGGCCTACGGCGCTGAGTTGCTGCTGACCGACCCGCTGGAAGGCATCGATGAATCGATCCGCACCGTGCACCGGCTGGTGCAGGCCCAGCCCGAACGCTATTTTCACCCGGACCAGTACAACAACCCGGCCAACTGGCTGGCGCACTACCATTCCACCGGCCCGGAAGTATGGGAGCAAACCGGCGGCGCGGTTACGCACTTTGTGGCGGGTATCGGCACCAGCGGCACGCTGATGGGCACCGGCCGGCGGCTGAAAGAGCTTAACCCCAACATCAAGGTTTACGCCGTTGAACCCGCCGACGAACTGGCCATCATTGAAGGGTTGAAACATATGGAAACCAGCATTGTGCCCGGCATTTATGATCCCGGCTTTGCCGATGACGTCATCAAAGCCCGGCCAGACGATGCCCACGAAATGGCTCGCCGGCTGGCTCAGGAAGAAGGGCTGTTTGTAGGCTATTCGGCAGGGGGGGCGGCCTGGGCGGCCATCGAACTGGCCAAATCGCTGGCGCAGGGGGTGGTTATCACCGTATTCCCTGACGGCGGCGAAAAATACCTCAGCGTGGCCCGCTAACGGCCAACTTTTCGCCAAAGAAGACAAAACGCCCACTCCGTTTCCGGGGTGGGCGTTTTCATTTTATGGACCGGCGGTCCGGCGCACAAAAATATTCCTCACTCATTTTTTGTATTTCCTATATATAGTGGTATCATTTCTTTTAGCCCCTAAATATGGACTTTTTTAATTTGCATTTTTTTTAGTTTTGACATAAAATAGAATGACATAATATCTGTGTCTTCAGGCGGAGTTTGCCTGCGGTGTTCAGGAAGGAGCGCTCGCGTGGAAGAAGAAAGCACCCACCAAAGTAGATTATTTGTAATATTGGCCATTGCCTTGATTGGCTTACTGGTTTTAGGGCTGCTGGGCATTGGGGGCGTTTTTGTGATCCGGCAAAACTTGCAGGAGCAGGCGGCGCTGGTCCAACCCACCCCCACATTAATGATCAGGCTGCCCAACCCCACCGCGACATTTACCCCGGTGAAACCGGCTGCCACCAACACGCCGGCGCCCACCCCCACCAACACCCCGGTTGTGGGGCCGGGCGGCGCAGCGGCTCCGGGCGAAGCGGCGGCCGTGGGCAGCAACAGCGGCGGCGGCGTTCCGGGGCTGCCCCTGCCCAACAAACCGCCGGCTGGCGGGGCCTCAACCGCCGGTGACGCCGAGCGGCCGCAAAACGTTCCCGAAACGGGCCTGGGCGGGCTGGAAATTGTGTTAATTGCGCTCGGGCTGGTAATTGTGTTGTTTGTGGCGCGCCGCTGGCGTATGGCTACGTAACCGCCCGGTATTTAATCAGCATTCCCCAAAAGAGGCGCACTCACACGCCTCTTTTTTGTTTACTGCCTTTGCATTTTTTAAATCAGGACACAGATTTCGCAGATTTACA
>CAYOXS010000296.1:0-7522 GCA_964407935.1 uncultured Caldilineaceae bacterium | reverse complement strand
CCGGAAAAAGCCACCATCGAACCAATTATCACGCACTGCGTTCATCTGGCCGACTCTGCGGCGCTGATGCTCGGCATTAGCCTGGGCTTTGACGGCTTGAATTACCAACTCAGCGAAGCCAGCATTGAGGCCACCCATTTTCAATCGCTGGATCTGGAGGCTTTAATGCAGGTAGAAGTGCAGGCCATCAATCAGGCCGAGGGTGTTTTTACGTTCAGAACCTGATTGTTTATGCAACTTTTACGGCGACCTGTCTCAAGAAAACGCGGGTTGGGTCGAAAACAAATCTGACTACCACCACGAGGTAATCATGGCCAACATATTGATCATTGATGACAATGCCATAATGCGCAAAAATATCTGGTTTATGTTGCGGCGCGAAAAACACACCATTTTTGAGGCAGAAGACGGCCCCGTTGGCATTGCCATTGCCCGCAAAGAAAAAATCGATCTGGTGCTGCTGGATTTTATGCTGCCGTATATGTCGGGCGAGCAGGTAGCCCGTTACCTGTATGACCACGACGACCTGAACCACATCCCGGTCATTATGTTGACCGCTATGAATCAATCCGATCTGGTTTTTAACCTGCTCAAACTGAATGTGCGCGCCTACCTGCTCAAACCGGTAAAAGCCGAAACGCTCAAAGAACGAGTCAAAGCCGTGCTGGGCGGCTCAACGCCCGCCGCGCCAAAGCCGATCGCGCACGAAACCGAGACTCAGGCCCTGGCCGAAACCGAAGTTGTCCCTGCGGCTCAATCGGAAGAATGACGCCCTCGCACTTGAACTGATCAACTCTCATCGTCAACAAGGCGCTTAACTATGGATACAAAACTCACATTTGATATTGAAGCCGACGAACTGGAAATCTTTCTCGATGAAGTTAACGAGCACATGCAGGTGATGGAATCCGGTATTTTAGAGCTGGAACGCACCACCGACGCGGCGCTGGTTAACGCCGTTTTTCGGGCGGCGCATACCATCAAGGCTCTGGCCGGAACGGTGGGCCACCACCAAATGGCCGACATCACTCACACCATGGAAAACATTTTTGATGCCATGCGCACCCAGCAGTTGGTGGCCAACCAGGCCATCATCGATGACTTGCTGGGGGCGGTGGACGTGCTCAAAACACTGCGGGATGAAATTATCACCCAGGAAGCCAGCGGTATTGACATAACAGCTACCCTGTCCGCCCTCAAAGCGGTGGCCGGCGGTCAACCTGCGGCCAGCCCCAACGGCGCTCATGCCGCGTCCCGGCTCTCGCCGGCGGAACTGGCGCTGGTAGAACAGGCCCGGCAAAAAAACCGATTGGTCTTTGAAGCCGAAGTCACTACCGGCCCCGATACGTTTGCCCCCGCCGCCCGCTTGATGCAGGCCGCGATGGCTCTGGAAGAGGCCGGGCAGGTGGTTGGCCAGCACCCCAACCTTACCCAACTGGCTAACGGTGAGCACAACGGCAAATTGTGGGCGGTGGTGGTTGCCAACAACGGCAGTTCCGCCGAAATCGAAGCACTGCTGGCCGATGTGTCGGATTTGGCCGGATTTGAGGTTCGGCCCTACAGCCTGCCCCCCGCCGGGCAAACCGCGTCTCAGCCGGTTGCGCCCCAGGAAAATGGCAAAAGCCCCAAACCGGCCGCCAAAACAGAACTGGTCGCCGAAAAAACAGTCAGAATTAGTGTTGAACGGCTGGACGCGCTGATGAATTTGGTGGGTGAGCTGGTCACCAACCGTAACCGGCTGCAACTGGTAGAAGACGAACTGCGCTCGCTGCACGGCAAAGAAGAGGTGATGGGGCAGTTGAATGAAACATCTACTCATATGGGCCGGGTGGTAGACCAACTTCAGGAAGAAGTAATGCGCGCCAGAATGCTGCCCATCAGCAGCCTGTTTGATAAATTTCCGCGGATTGTGCGCGATGTGGCCCGGGTGGCCGGCAAACAGGTGAACCTGGTTATTGAAGGCGGCACCACCGAGCTGGACCGCTCGCTGATTGAAGTGATTGGCGATCCGCTCATTCACCTGCTGCGCAACGCCGTTGACCACGGCATTGAGCCGCCCGCTGCCCGCGAAGTTGCGGGCAAGCCGGCCACCGGCACCGTCAATTTGAGCGCGGCCCACGTTGAAGGCCAGATTGTGATCTCAATTGTTGACGATGGCCGCGGCATCGACCCCGACAAAGTGCGGCGCGCCGCCATAAAACGGGGGCTGCTGACTGAAGAACGGGCGGCCCAACTGAGCGATGCCGAAGCCATCGATTTAATTTTTGAACCCAACCTGTCCACCGCCGAAAAAGTGACCGATGTTTCCGGCCGCGGCGTGGGCATGGACGTGGTGCGAACCAATGTTGAGCGTTTGAGCGGCGCGGTAGAAGTAGACAGCGCGCTGGGCAAGGGCACCACCTTTCGGGTAACGCTGCCGCTAACCCTGGCTATTGTCGATACCATGCTGGTTCAGCTATCAAACGGCGTTTTTGCCATCCCGTTAACCAGCATCAACGATGTGCTCTACCTGTCTGAAGTGCAGGTGAGTACTCTTACCGGCCAGCAGGCTATTCGGTGGCGCGGTTCTGTGCTGCCGCTAATTGATTTGAGAAAATTCTTTGCCGACCCCCGCATGCCTAGTGTGGACTTCAACGACGCCAAACGAGCCATTGTCTCGGTGGCCTGGGGCAAGCAAAAATCTGGCCTGGTGGTTGACAGAATCATCGGCAAGCAGGGGATCGTTGTAAAATCACTGAGTCGAATTATGGGCGAGCTGCCGGGAATTTCAGGTGGCACCATTCTGGGTGATGGCCGCATTGCGCTGATCATCGACGTGCCCAGTTTGATGAACGCCGCTCTGCGCGCTCGCCGAGGGAGCATAACTTAATGACCATGATGATTGACACCAAAGCCCTGAACTGGGAAAAACTGGGCGCCAGCGAAAAGTTTATGGAATTGCTCGACAGCGCCATTCAAAATGTGGCTCGCGGCTTAACCGAAATGGTGGGCCGGACAATTACCATTGAAACCACCAACATCGAGTCGCTGTCGATTGGCCACCTGCCAAGCTGGCTGGGTGACCCGGAAGCCGAGATGGTGGGCGTATACCTGCTCATTGATGGCGATATTGCCGGCCAGGTTATCCTGATTCTGGCTTTGAAGGAGGCGCTTCACCTGATTGACCTGCTGCTGGGCGAGCCGGACGGCACAACCACCGAACTTGACGATTTGGGGCGGTCGGCGCTGGCCGAAACCGGCAACCTGGCCACCTCTTATTTTCTCAACGAGATGGCCAAGCGCACCGGCATAGAACTGCGTCCTTCGCCGCCGGCGGTTATGGTAGACATGCTGGGCGCAATTTTTAATGTTATTTCCGCTCCGGTGGCGGCTGTTAGCGATCAGTTGATGATTGTTGAAGCAGAATTCAGAGAACCGGATCGGACCGTAACCGCCCATTTTTGGGTGATGCCTTATCCCGATGAGGAATAAGGCCAGGTTTTAACTGCAACCACTACAACTACGAGGAAAGCTGTGCCAGAAATTGTACACTCCGTTTCAATTGGCGAACTAAAACTGAGTAACAGCCCGAATGATTTGTTGGTGGCTTATGGATTAGGTTCGTGCGTTGCCATTTGCGTGTACGATGTCGCTGCCGGTATAGGGGGCATGATCCATTCGCTGCTGCCCCAATCATCAAAAAATAACGGCGCTACTGCGCCTACCGCAAAATTTGTTGACGAAGGCGTTCCGCTGCTGCTTGAAGCCGTGAGCAAAGCCGGAGCGCAGACGTCTCGTTTAGACGTGTACGTTTGCGGCGGAGCGCAAATGCTGTCTGCGCCGGGCTTTAAAAATACGCTCAACATTGGCGAACGCAACGTGGCTGCCGCCGAGGCCGCACTCGCGGCGGCTGGCCTCAGGATTAAAGGCCGAGACACCGGCGGCACATCGGGCCGAACCGTTAAACTTCGGATAGACTCCGGCGAAATTACTGTAAAAACTCTGGGGCAAGGCGAGAAGGTCTTGAACCCGTCCTTAATCAAGATGAGATAGGAGGCTTATTGAGAATGAGCAAAATTATGGTTGTTGACGATGCCCAATTTATGAGAGTCAGGCTAACCAAGCTGCTGTCCGGGCACGGTTACGAAGTGACCGAAGCCGAAAATGGCGACCAGGCCGTAAAAACCTACCGCGCCTTCAAACCCGATGCGGTGTTAATGGATATTACCATGCCGGAGAAAGACGGTTTGGAAGCTCTGGCTGAAATTCGCGGATTTGATCCCAACGCCAAAATTATTATGCTCACGGCGCTGGGGCAAGAATCGATGGTAATCCAGGCTATCAAAAGTGGAGCCAAAGATTATGTGGTTAAACCTTTTGATCCCGACAGGGTAATGCTGGCCTTACAAAAAGTTTTGGGTTAACTCCTATGGTCGATCCCGTTAGAGTTTTGGTGGTAGATGACTCGCCTTTTATGCGCTACACTATTGCCAAACATTTATCCGCAGACCCCGACATTGTTGTGGTTGGCAGCGCCACCGATGGGCTGGATGCGCTGAGCAAAATTCCGGCGCTCACCCCGGATGTGGTTACCCTGGATGTGGAAATGCCGCGCATGGACGGTTTAACCGCCCTGGAGCATATTATGCACGATTGCCCCACCCCGGTGGTGATGTTGAGTTCATTAACTCAACGCGGCACCCGCACCACCATCCAGGCGTTGATGCGCGGCGCGGTTGATTTTGTGGCCAAACCTACTACCAGCACCGATATGCGCGCGGTAGTGATGGATTTGAGCCTTAAAATTAAAGCCGCCGCCTGTACCCAGCCCAACAACTCGCCGGCCCGGCCAAATGGCGCCAGGCCGATACCGCCGCCGGTGGCCCTGCCGGTGGCTCCACCGCAAAAAACAAACAAAACCGGGCTGCGTCCCTTTAAAGATGGCGACCCCGTAGTTGTAATTGGGGCTTCAACCGGCGGCCCGCGCGCCTTGCAGCAGGTGTTATCTGGCCTGCCCTCAGATTTGCCGGCGGCGGTGGCTGTAGTGCAGCACATGCCGCCGGGGTTCACCCGGTCGCTGGCCCAGCGGCTCAACGAGCTGTCTGGCCTGACGGTGCAGGAAGCCGCCGAGGGCGACCGTTTGGCGCTGGGGCTGGCTTTGCTGGCGCCCGGTGATTTTCATTTAAAGTTTGAGTCGGGCAAAAAAATGTCTTTAGACCACGGCCCCCGGCGCAATCACGTGCGGCCCGCGGTTGATGTGGCCATGGAAACAGCGGCCCAGCTTTACGGCCCGGCGGTGATTGGCGTAGTACTGACCGGTATGGGATCCGATGGAGCGGTTGGGGCGCGTTGCATTAAAGAGGCGGGCGGCCGGATTATTGCTGAAGATGAGTCGACGGCGGTGGTGTACGGCATGCCGCGGAGTGTTATCGAGGCCAACCTGGCCGATGCGGTAGCCCCGCTGCCGGCGGTCGCCGCCAAAATTGTGGAGATGCTGCGCGATGGAATTCGATGAATATACCTACATCAAACGAGAAGTCCTGACTCTCACCGGCATCGATCTGAGTTTTTACAAAGATACCCAGATGCAGCGCCGCCTGGGCACCTATCTGCTCAGATCGGGTGAACCTACCTGGCGAGACTATTTTCAAAAAATCAAACGCGACTCCGCCGAGCTGCGCAAACTGCGCGATTATCTGACTATTAATGTGTCATCATTTTTTCGTGATAATGAAAAATATAACGCGCTGCAAAATAACGTTCTACCCGAACTGCTCAAAGGGCGATCCAGCCTGCGGGTTTGGAGCGCCGGTTGCTCCAGAGGCCAGGAGCCGTACACCCTGGCTATGATGCTCACCGAACTCACCGGGCCATTTCGACGCCACTATATTTTAGCCACCGACCTTGACCGTTCGGCGCTGGATGCCGCCATTGCCGGCGGCCCTTACACCAAAGATGATGTGGCCTATGTGCCGCCTGCGCTTTACAATCGTTATTTTAGGGAATCGGGGGGTAAATATTGGGTCAATGATGAACTCCGCAAATTGATCACGTTTCGGCAGCATAACCTGCTGGCTGATTCTTTTGAAACCAACTTTGATTTGATTGTTTGCCGAAATGTGGTGATTTACTTTACCGCGCCGGTAAAGGATCAACTTTACCACAACTTTTTTAAAGCGCTGCGCCCCGGTGGGGTTTTATTTGTAGGTGGTACCGAAATTGTGCCAAAGGCCACGGAGATTGGATTCGATGCGGCTGGTATCTCCTTTTATCGTCGAAACGGGGCAAAATAATCTCTGTGAAACAGGTGAATGGTGATGAATGTTCAATTTCTTAACCCGTTTATAGAAGCCGCTTTTATGGTATTAGAGAGTGAAGTGGGGATCAGCGTGAAACGCGGCCCGCTTTCGCTGCGCCGCTCGGCAGCCACTGCTGATGATATTACCGTGTTGGTGAGCATGGTAGGTCAGGTAAATGGCGTGGCCCTGTATGGTTTGAGCGAATCCACGGCGATTGCCATTGTCTCAAGAATTTTGGATCAACCGTTTGATGAATTCGATTCGCTGGCCCAGAGCGGGATTGGCGAACTGGGAAATGTGATTACCGGCCAGGCCGGCAAACGGCTGGCCGAAGCCGGCTTCGACTCCAAAATTTCGCCGCCAACCATGGTGATGGGCAAAGGGACATTAATTTCTACGCTTGATTTTGAACGGCTGCACGTTCCGCTGGAAACTGAAATAGGGCCGATTCAGATTCATTTGGCCTTGCGCGAAGCCAACAAATAAAACCGGTTTCCAAAGACTATTCCAGATTGGATGGGAGTGTCATGAGAGTTGAATTATTAAATCCGTTCATAGTTGCCGCTGGTGAGGTGTTAAACAGCGAGCTGGATGTTAAAGCTACGCGGGGCCAGCTCCGCCTGCAGCGAGACACCTACGTTAGCGATGATATTACCGTGCTCATCAGTTTGGTAGGTGATGTGTGGGGCGTGGCCATTATCAGCCTCAGCTTTGAAACCGCCAAGGCTATTGTCTCGCACATGCTCGGTGAAACGATCACCGAATTTAACGAGCTGGCCCAAAGCGGTATCGGCGAGCTGGGCAATGTGATTACCGGTCAGGCCGCCACCAAGTTGGCCCAGGTGGGTTACAAATGTGATATTTCGGTACCAACCATGATTGTGGGCAAAGGCTCGCGCATTTCAACATTTGATATCGACCGGCTGATTGTACCGCTTCAAACAGAATTTGGCATTCTTTCGCTAACCCTGGCCCTGCGTGAGTCTCAGGGAAAATAATTTTCATCGTCTCAACAACGAAAACTCAAACGCGCCAGAATATTTCTGGCGTGTTTTTGTTTTACGCAGCTTTTACGGTTTGTTTAGGTAAGGTTTACTGAAACCGAAGGTGGGGGGTGGTAGAATGGGGATGCGTGCCTGGTTTTATAGGTTCAAAATCCGTTAATCTGCTCGGCAGCCCTCAGTGAAAGGA
This sequence comes from uncultured Caldilineaceae bacterium, assembly GCA_964407935.1. Classification (GTDB taxonomy): domain Bacteria; phylum Chloroflexota; class Anaerolineae; order 4572-78; family J111; genus J095. The sequence goes on along the minus strand of CAYOXS010000296.1, from coordinate 53 downwards.
AATATCCAGATGTATAAATCGGCGGAATTCATGCAAAGGTTTAGGTCGGTTGG
>CAYOXS010000295.1:6318-7552 GCA_964407935.1 uncultured Caldilineaceae bacterium | reverse complement strand
AAATCCGCTATAATGTTGCCAACGGAATCCCCCCTCATCTGAAAGGAGAGTTTTTATGGTTGATTTAAGGCAAACCGTGTCCAACCACCTGGGCGGACTCGAGTCGCTGGTTTCAAAAATCCCGGGCTACAAAGGCTACAAAGAAAAAGAGATGCGCCGCGAGGCCGACGCGCTGCTGCGGCAGCACCTGGCCGGCCAGTTAGCCGCACAGCTTTCGCTGGCGGAAGACATGGCTCGCCAAATGCTCACCGGCCCCGGCATGGCCCAGCTTGATGAGATGGGCCGGGGCAACACCCGCCTGCAAACGCTCATCGACAAAATAAAAACGGCGGCGCAGGGTTACGCCGGCTTTTTTGATACGGTCAAAGTGAAAGAAGATCAGCTCGATATTTTGTACGAGTTTGACAACGCCATGCTGGCCCAGGTTGATGAGGTTAGCCGGGCGCTAACCCAGCTTCAAACCGATCTTGACAGCGGCGACAGCAGCGCGCTGGCGCCCGGCGTGCGCCGTTACGTAAAAACCGTTACCGACGCTTCGGCGGAGTTTGACAAACGCCGGGATACCATGATTGGCATGCAGTAGACAGATTACAGATTACAGAAGTCAGATGTCAGTTGGGGGTGCGTTTCAGTTTGGGGGCAAGTTTCCAAATGTCATTCTGAACGGAGCGTAGCGGAGTGAAGAATCCCCCGGAACTTGGCAACAAAGGGCGGTTCTGGAGACTCTTCGCTCGTTCCTCGCTCAAAGTGACATGTTCGCCTCAAAAATGAAATACACCCGTCAGTTGGCTGAATTCTGTAATCTGAATTCTGACTCTTGAATCCTATTTTCAAAAGAGTGCGACATAAGCTGCGCTACAGCACCAACAGTGAAAATTGGGTAGGGGCGCTTTGCGAAGCGCCCCTACCTTCGCAGATTCGCTTATTCGCAGATTCGCTTATTTTCAAAGGAGAACAGCATGGCACGAGTTGCCGATAAAATTGAATTGACAATGGAAACGCGCGACCGGATTGTCCAGCGCATCCCGGAAAACGGGCAGGGCGATTTTCGGATGGGGTCGCAATTGATTGTAAGCCAGGGGCAAAACGCCGTTTTTTACCGCGATGGCAAATCGCTGGATGTGTTTGGCCCGGGGCGGCACACGCTCACTACCGCCAATGTGCCGGTGCTGACCAGCTTTATCAGCAACAAAATTTGGGGCAGCGACACCATTTTCTCGGCGGTGGTGTACTA
>CAYOXS010000295.1:0-6218 GCA_964407935.1 uncultured Caldilineaceae bacterium | reverse complement strand
GACTGGTTCTCGGAAGTGAACCCCGGCAATCTGATGAAAGCCCAGGCCATGCTGGACGAAATGGCCACGGCCATCAAAATCAAGGCGCAGGATCAATTTGACGCGATGGGGCTGCTGCTCAAAAGCATTACCATTGGCGGCCTCAGCCCGCTGGAAACCTCGGCTGAAAAATTACAGCAGATGGGCCTGCTCGACCCGCAAATGTACATGCAGCTCAAAGCGATGGAAACCATCGAAAAATCCTCGCAGGGTGGCGGCGGCGCCGGCACCGGCGTGGGGCTGGGCGCCGGAATGGGCGCCGGCATGGGGCTGGGCCAGATGATGGCCGGCATGTTTGGCGGAATGCAGCAGCAAGGCGGCGCGCCGCAGCAAGCCTCGCCGCCGGCCGGGCCGCCGCCTCTGCCGCAAGCCGCGGCCTTTTACGCGGCGATTGGCGGCCAGCAGGCCGGCCCGTTTGATATGGCCACGCTGCAACAGTACGTGCAATCGGGCCAGATTGCCAAAGATACGCTGGTTTGGAAACAGGGCATGGCCAACTGGACAGCCGCCGGCCAGGTGCCGGAACTGGCTAACCTGTTTGGCGCAACGCCGCCGCCTCTGCCGCCCACCGGTTGAACCAACACCGCATAAAAAGGACACCGTGGCCAGCCACGGTGTCCTTTTTTTTAACCTTAAATTTTCTCCGCATGGCCCAAAATAACCATTTTTGAGCCACCCCCCACGACCGCAATGTTGTATGATAAAAACGTTACGCCGCCAGCGGCATCGCTTCGGCGGGGTGGCTGATCTGGAAAATGTGGTCGTAGCCGGTCAGTGCAAACAGCAGGCGCGGCTGCGCCTGCGGCGATTCCAGTTGCAGGCAGTCGGCATCGCAGCCCAGCAGTTTCAGGCCGGTAACCAGCGCCGCCAGCCCGCGGCCATCGATAAATGGGACGTCTGCCAAATTAATCACGACTCGCCGGGCGCCGCGTCGCGCCAGTTGCCGTAACACCAGTTCCACCTCGGCGGCGTGGGAGCCGTTGAGCGGAGCGCTGATTTTCAAAAAATGGATGTTGTTTCCTATAATGTAATGGTGCAGAGCGGTCATACTTCACCTCCGTGATTTTTGCTCTGCCAACCTTTACGCGTCGAAATTCAAAAAGTTGCAGGAGTAAATTTATGAATCGATTTGACAACCGCGCCGCCAACCAACTGCGCCCCATCAAATTTACACCCAATTTCACCCGCTACGCCGAAGGTTCGGTGCTGGTTGACGCCGGTTTTACCCGCGTGCTGTGCAATGTTTCAGTGGAAGAGAAAGTACCGCGCTGGCGCGAAGCCTCCGGCGGCGGCTGGCTGACCGCCGAATACGCCATGCTGCCCCGCGCCACCCACCAGCGCACCGACCGCCAGCATGCCGGCGACAGCGCCCGCTCGCAGGAAATCCGGCGGCTGATTGGCCGCGCCCTGCGCGCCGCCATCAATGTTGATCTGCTTGGCCCGCGCACGCTCACGGTAGATTGTGATGTACTTCAGGCCGATGGCGGCACGCGCACGGCCAGCATTACCGGGGCGTATGTGGCGGTGGCGCTGGCTATGCACAAGCTTATCGCCGCCGGGCTGGCGCCAGCCGAAGCGCTCATCACCCCGGTGGCGGCGGTGAGTGTGGGCGTGGTGGATGATGGCCTGCTGCTAGATTTGGACTACCGCGAGGACACCGCCGCTGCGGTGGACATGAATGTGGTGATGACCGGCACCGGCAAATTTGTCGAAATCCAGGGCACCGCCGAAGGCGCGCCGTTTGAGCACCACATCCTGATTCAATTGGTAGACCTGGCCCGGCACGGCATTGAGCAGTTGCTGGCCGAACAAATTATCGCCATCAAACAACTTTTCCCGTAGCAGAAAGAGAACTCCGATGCCCTCCGAACATCCTGTCTGGTTAGAAGAATTAGCCAACCGCGAACCGCCCGAGAACCTGGTCACCCCGGTAAAAAAACCGGCCAGCCGCCGGCCGCTGTCAACCCTGCAAATTTTGATGCTGGTTATATTGAGCCTGGCCCTGTGCGGCATTTGCGCCGGAACCAGCCTGCTTATCTGGCAAAACCGACCGGCGCTGACCGGTCAGCCAGCCCCAACCGCAGCGAGCGCATCGCCCGCCACGCCGGAACTGCTGGTCGCCGCTACCGGCATTCCCGCTCCGCGCCCCACCGCCACCTCGATGCTGCCGCAGGCCACAGCCACGCGCCAGCCCACGGCTACGGCCACTTACGCCGTGGCCCCGGAATTTATCAACAAAGACAAAATCAGGGACATCACCACATTTGTGGAACAGTGGCGCGAGCTTGAACTGCCCAATAAAATCCCCATCGAGTTTGTCACCCGGCCCCAACTCCGCGAACAGTGGCGCGATGAAGCCTACGAGGCCGAAACGCTGACCGCGGTGCAAACTCAGCAGGAATTTTACAAGGCGCTGGGCCTGCTCCAGCCGGATGTCGATCTGCTGGAAGCCGCGTTTGAGTCGCAAATGAGCCTGCTGATGGGCTACTACACCCCGGAAGATAAATCGCTGGTCATCATCGCCGAGTCGGTGAATATGTTTGCCAACGAGGAAATGACTTTTGCCCACGAATACACTCACGCCCTGCAAGACCATCACTTTGACCTGAGCCGTATTTTCAACACCAACCTGTCGGGCGATGCGCTGCTGGCGGCGCGCTCGTTGCCAGAGGGCGACGCCCGGCTGGTGGAGGATTTGTTCACTCTGGAAAATATCACCCAGGACCAGATTGATTACAGCGTCTATCGCTATTTGTTCAATGAGCAGCCGGCCAAACTGGACGGCGTTTCGCCGGCGCTGGGCATCTTCACCTTTTTCCCGTACACCGCCGGCGAATATTTTTCCATTTACCTGTTCATTACCGGCGATTTCTCGTGGGACATGGTGAACCGGGCCTACGCCAACCCGCCCCTGTCTACCGAGCAGGTGATGCACCCGGAAAAATACCTGGCCGGTGAAAAACCCGTCGCGGTGAAACTGCCGGATCTGGCTTCTGTGCTGGGGATTGAATGGCGCGAGGTTGACCGCGACGTGCTGGGCGAAGCCGGTTTTTTGGTGTGGCTGATTGATCAGGTTGAGCCGGATACGGCCATTACCGGCGCGGCTGGCTGGGACGGCGACACCTACTCGCTGTGGCTGGATAACCACGGCCAGCGGATTGTGGCCGAATCATCCATTTGGGAAACCAGCCAAGATGCCGCCGAATTTGCCGACGCCTTTAAGCAGTACGTGGCCGGGCGGGAAGAGGCCTACCATCAATTTGAGGAAAACGGGCTGACTTTTTTTGAGTACAACGGCGGGGCAATTTTGCTGAAACAATCCGGCCGAAAAGTGCTGCTGATTATTGCTCCAAACCGGAACCTGCTTTATAGTGTGCGCCACCAGTTTACAGATTTTTAACACAGAGAGTGAAAGATGACAACCTATTGGCAACCGTACTTACAAGAAAAACTCATCGACGAGGCCACGCTCCAAAAGCGGGTTAAAGAGCTGGGGGCGCAAATTTCGGCGGATTACGCCGGCAAAGAACTGCTGCTGATCTGTATTCTCAAAGGCGGGGTGATGTTTTTAACCGATCTGATGCGGGAGATTACCATTGCCCACGAGATTGACTTTTTGGCTGTGTCCAGCTACGGGCGCGGCGTGCGCGAGGCCACCGGCGTGGTGCGCATTGTCAAAGACCTGGATGAACCCATCGACGGGAAAAACGTGCTTATCGTTGAGGACATCATCGACAGCGGCCACACCCTGCAATACATCAGCCGCAACCTGATCACCCGCGGCCCGGCCAGCCTGAAAATCTGCACCCTGCTGGACAAAGCCGAGCGCCGTGAAGTAGACATCGATATTGATTACACCGGCTTTGTTATCCCCGATGCTTTTGTGTTTGGCTACGGCCTGGATTTGGATGAGAAATTCCGCGAACTGCCGTTCATTGGCGTGGTTAAGCCGGGGGCGGTGGTAAGTTAGGTGGGTTAGGTGCGTGTGGTGAGTTTGGTGGGTGGAGTGAGTTGAATGCGTTTTTTACTCACCCAACCCACCTAACTGACTCAACTCACCACACTCACCTAACTCGTTTGTTTATACTTCCGGCACGCGGGCGCGGGCCATGTTCTCCTTCACCACCGGCGTCAGGCCGATGACTTCGCCTTTGCCGGCCAGTTCCTGCCAGCGCGGGTTGCGAATGGGCGGGCATTCCCAGGCCACCGGCGGCGTGTTGGCCCGCAGCCCTTTGAACGCGGTTAAAATGCCGCAGTGGTAGCAGTGCTCGCGGCAGTCCACTTTGGTTTCTTCTTTTTGGGCGCTGGCCCAATCCAGCAGCAGCCACCGCTTTTCAACCCCGGCGTTAATGTGATCCCAGGCAAAAATCTCGTCGGCCAGCCGCGGTCGATGGGCGTACCAGGCCGGGTCCAGCCCGTGCTCGGCAAACGCCGCCAGCCAGGCGTCGGGCCGCTGCCAGTCGGTCCAGGCGTCAAACTTGGCCCCCTTTGCCCACGCCGATTGAATGACCGCCCCCAGCCGCCGGTCGCCGCGTGAGAGGAAAGCCTCAACCAGCGTTTCTTCCGGCCGGTTCCAGTTAAAGATGATGCCGTGCGCCCGGCCAAACTCATCGCGCATTAAATTCTGCTTGCGCCGAATGTTGTCCAGGCTGTCCAGCGCCGCCCACTGAAACGGCGTGTGCGGTTTGGGCACAAAGGTGCTCACCCCCACCCGCACTTTGGCTTTGTTGCCGTGATATTTGCGGCCAATTTTCAGCACCTCTTTGGCCAGCCGGGCAATCGCCAGCACATCCTCGTCTGTTTCGGTGGGCTGGCCGATCATAAAATAGAGTTTAATCAGCCGCCAGCCGCGTTTGTACACCTCGTCGGCGGTTTGCAGCAGTTCCTCGGTGGCGATGTACTTATTGATAACGTTACGCATGCGGTCGGTGGCCGCTTCCGGGGCAAAGGTAAAGCTGGCTTTGCGGCTGCCCTGCAACTGCTCCAGCAGGTCGGCGGCAAAACTCTCGATGCGCAAACTGGGCAGCGACAGGTTGAGGTTTTGGCCGGCGTATTTCTCCGAGATGCGCTGCACCAGCGCCCCAATCTGGGTGTAGTCGCTGCTGCTGAGCGACAGCAGGCCAATCTCTTCGTGGCCGGTTTCGGCCACAATCGCGTCAACCGTTTCCACCAGCTCCTCCAGCGAACGCTCGCGCACCGGCCGAAAGATCATCCCGGCCTGGCAAAAACGGCAGCCGCGGGTACAGCCCCGCTGAATTTCAATGGAAGCCCGGTTAAAGGTTACATCGACAAAAGGGACGATGAATTTGGTCACCGGCGCGGGCAGTAGCGGGTTGATGCGTTTAACAAGGTGCGGCTCGGCTTCGGCCACCAGCGGCTCCACATTTGAAATGGTGCCGTCTTCGGTGTAGTAGCTAAACTGGTAAAAGCGGGGCACGTACACGCCGGGGATTTGAGCCAGCCGGCGCAGTTGGCCGTCGCGGTCGGCATGTTTCACTTCGCGCAGCGCCAGCAAAATCTCAATGATGACATCCTCGCCCTCGCCCAGCACAAAAAAGTCGATGAAATCAGACATCGGTTCCGGGTTAAAGGCGGCGCTGCCGCCGGCGCAAACCAGCGGAAAAGTGGCGTCGCGCTCGACGCTGCGCAGCGGAAACCCCGCCAGATCGAGCATCGTCAGCACGTTGGTGTAAAGCTGCTCGTAGGGCAGGCTGACGCCGATGAGGTCAAAATCGCGCAGCTCGTGTTTGCTTTCCAGAGCGTACAGCGGCATGCCCACCGAGCGCATCTGCTCTTCCATATCTGGCCACGGCACGTACACCCGCTCGGCCAGCATGTCGGCGCGTTTGTTGAGCAGGTCGTACAGAATGGCCAGCCCCAGGTTGCTCATGCCCAGATCGTACACATCGGGAAAGGCCAGCGCCGCTTTGGACTGGATGGCCGGATTGGCCCAATCTTTGACCACGCTGTTGAATTCGCCGCCAATGTAGCGAGCCGGTTTTTGAACGTTGGCTAAAATGCGGTCAAGCTGCCGCTCGTTAATGCGCATCAAATTCTCCTCTGAAACAGGATTCAGGAGTCAGGGGTCAGGAGTCAGGATGTGTTCCTGCCCCGGCTCTTCAAAGTTTGCGACAGGAGTCCAAAACTGTAGTTTTGGTCTCCGCTTTCAGTGAGATGTA
>CAYOXS010000294.1:0-7571 GCA_964407935.1 uncultured Caldilineaceae bacterium | reverse complement strand
TGTAGCCGTACAGCCACACATCGAGCCGCAGGTCATCGGCCAGGCCGCGCAGCAGGGTCATGGGCGCGTGGGTGTGGGCGTTGATCAGGCCGGGGGTAATAATGCAGTTCTGGCAATCGATGACGGTGGGGGCGGTGTAGGCGGCTTCAATTTCGGCGGTAGGGCCAACGGCAGTAATAGTGTTGTCTTTGATGGCAACGGCACCGGCGGGATAAACGGTCATCTGGCTGTCCATTGTTACCAGCCAGCCGTTGGTTAATAAAATATCTACGGCTTGTTGGGTCATTTTTATCACATCTTTCTTTGTTTTGGCCTATTGGCAAACGAGCCAGGGATGGTGGCCCTGGCTCGCTGGTGTGCATTTATCTGAGTGAAACAAGGGGCTGGCTTAAAAGCGCCATTTCTCGTCGTCGTCCTCTTCCAGAAACAGGTCGTCGTCTTCTTCCCAGAGGTCATCGTCTTCCTCACCCAAATCGTCGTCGTCAATCAATTCTTCGTCTTCCCATTCGTCCTCGTCGTCTTCCTCAAGCTCAATCACATCATCGAGGACTTCATAGGTCAGGCAGCCTTCTTCCGGGTCATACGTAATTTCTTCGGAGGTGCAAAGTTTGTCCTCCCAGAAAATGCAGTCACTTGCTCTACAAATTATTTTTGTGGCCATAATTACCTCGTGAAAAATAGGGTTGATTGCTCATTAATATGCGGGTTTATTGGGCGATTGATAATTCCTGGTCGAGAACTTGCTGGAACATATCATAGGGTTGGTTCCCTTCGACCCGCCGGTTGTTTACAAAAAAGGTTGGCGTGGAATTGACGCCGCGTTTAAGGGCCGCCTGGCGGCCATTTTCTACGGTACTTTGATGGGTTCGGTTTGACAAACATTGCCGGAATGTTTCTTTATCCAGGCCCAGGCTTGCAGCCAGATCGGTGAGCGTGTTGGGGTCGTAGTTGATCTGCCCCTGGTTTTGGAACAGCGCGTGTTCGTATTCAAAATATTGATTCTGGTCGTTGGCGCACAGCGCTGCTTCAGCGGCCACGGCAAATTGTGGATTGCCCAGATAGTAGGGATGAACCACATACCGGATTTTGCCGGTGTCGATATAGTCAGCCTTAAGGCGGTCAAATTTTTCCAGATTATAGTCTTTACAGTGGGGACAGCCAAAATCCGAGTACTCAACCATCGTCACCTTGGCGTTGGCATCGCCCATCGCTGGGAAGCCGGTCAGGTCAACCGGGGCCGAACTCTGATTAAAGTTGCCCAGCAAAACCAGCCCGGCCACAATGAGTACTGCGGCCGCTACAACTCCGATGATCAGACCGGGTTGGAGGGCGGGGTTTTCGGTTTTTACGGTTGCTGTCCGCGTTCGCTTTTTTGACATGTCGTTCCTTTAGGTGGGTTAAATATTGCTGCAAGTTTAATTAAATAGGCTTTGTCAGTCAAGTATCCATACCTCAACTTGTTGGCCGGCCGACAGGTGGGTGACGCTTTCCGGGATCACCACCAGCCCGTTGGCCCACACCATCGAGGTGAGAATGCCGGAGCCTTGCACTTTAACGCCGCTGTCGCGGGTGGTTACCCGGTATTCGCCGTTTTCTGCCAGATAATAGTAGGCCCGCATGTAGTGCCGCCGGCCGCTGTTGGTTACTTCTTCGTCCAGTTTGGCCCAAACTGAAGCCTTGGCCCAACTGGTTCGGCCGGCCAATTTTAATATCGCCGGACGGGCAAAAACCTCAAACGCCACCATCGACGCGACCGGGTTGCCGGGCAGGCCGATCAGTGGCACCGGCCGCCGGTGATGCAGCACGCCAAATGCCAGCGGTTTGCCCGGTTTAATGGCCACCTGCCAAAACTGCATTTCACCCTGGCCGGCCAGTACGGTTTTAACCATATCAAAATCGCCCACGGAAACCCCGGCCGAGGTTAAAAACAGATCAACATTGGCTGCCAGTCCCTGTTTGATTTTGGCGGTCAAATCGGCCACGGTGTCGCGGGCAATGCCCAGCATCACCGGCTCACCGCCGTACTTTTCAACCAGCGCCGCCTGCCCGTATTCATTGGAATTGCGAATTTTGCCCGGCGTGAGTGGCTGTTCAATATCCACCAGTTCGTCGCCGGTGGCCAAAATAGCCACCCGCGGCCGGCGATAAACCGGCACCCGGGCCTGTCCCACGGCGGCCAAAACGCCCACATCCTGCGGCCGCAGCCGGTGGCCCGGCTTGAGAATGGTCTGCCCCTGTTTAATGTCTTCGCCGGGCAGCCGCACGTTGTCGCCGGCGTTGACCGGGTTGTACAGCAGCACCTCAGTTTGGGGCAGCCCTTCCGCCGGCAAAAATTCGCTGGTTTCTTCAAACCGAATGACCGCAGTCGCGCCGGGCGGCATCGGCGCGCCGGTCATTATTCGGGCGGCGGTGCCGGGGGTAATCGTGCACGATGGTGTTTCGCCGGCCGGCACGTTTTCTACCACCGTCAGCCGGCGCGGCGATTGCCGTGACGCGCTGCTGCTGTCAGCCGCAACTATCGCGTAGCCATCCATCGCCGAATTGGCAAAGGGCGGCACATTAATTGGAGAAATAACGGGAGCGGCTAAAATTCGGCCAAAACTGCGGGTCAACGGTACTGTTTCGGCTTCTACTGGCGCGACTCTGGCTAATATCCGGTCAACCGCTTCTTCAACCGGCACCAGCGCATTTTGCGGACGATTGATGTTCATAGCAGGGTAGTATATTTTCAGATTTTTCTTTGTCAACCGCTTTTGGTTGGGATTACAGAAATTTAATCATTTGGCGCAAATTGTCAAAGTCAAAACCACGTTGTGGCCGCCAGTAAAATTTGACGAAAGCCCGGTTTGTGGCTAAAATTCGAAGGTTGGTTGACATAGCCACAAAAATCGCCTGATGGGGCGATTTTTATTTGCCCGGCAACAATGGGCGTCTGCGGCCGGTCACCTTTCTTAAAAATAAAGTGGGGATACAACTAACTGCCCACCAGTGTATTTACTTAGATGAGGAGTTATAAAGATGGAAGCATTAGAACTTAAAGCCGAATTGCGCCAGCTTGGCAAAGGGCACGCCAAAAATCTGCGCCAGCAAGGATTGGTGCCAGCCGTAATGTATGGCAAAGAAAAGAATACGGAACTGCTGCAGATTGAAGCCCGTTCGCTGGAAAAAGTATTGTCGCAAGCCGGTACGCACCAGCTTATTGCGGTGCAGGTAGCCAACAAAAAGCCGGTGATGACCTTGGCCCGGGATATTCAAAAAGATGTTATCAAGCGCGAATATCTGCACGTTGACTTTTACATGGTTCAAATGGACCAAAAAGTTGAGGCCCAAATCCCAATCCATCTGATTGGCGAAGCGCCGGCTGTTGATTTGGGCGGTGTGTTAACCCAGGGCCTGGACCAGCTTGATGTTGAATGTCTGCCGGGCGATCTGGTCAACTTTATCGAAGTTGATATTTCCGGGCTGGCTGCGTTTAACGACACGTTGACTGTGGCGGATATGGTGGTGCCCAGTGGCATCACCGTCCTGTCCGACTCCGAATCGATGGTGGCCAAAGTTGAACCGCCGCGTATTGTTGAAGAAGATGAGGCAGAGGGCGAACCCAGCAGCGCCGAGCCGGAAGTTATTTCCAGCCGCGCCGCCGCCGACGAATAATTTTACCTGTTATCAAAAAGCCGGGGTATCTGCCCCGGCTTTTTTGATTCATTTCGAAATTTTTTCAGGTGATTTTAACCTCGTAACCGGCCTCTTCCAGAATGTCTTTCAACTCGTCCACGTCACCGCGGCCGGCCCAACGGTTGCTGCGGCGATCCCACCAGATGCGGTCTTTGAGTAAATCTCGCAGCTTGTCACGTTCGTTAACGGGGAAGACCATCGTCCGGTCACGCCGCTTGATGCGGACGATAATTGTATCGTCGCTCATGGCTCAGACTCCTTCATTTTGATATGGTCAGATTGTACCAAATTCCACATAATCTTGCCAACACTTGGGGCAATCATAACCGCAGCACTGCCACCTGCCCCCCGGTCAGCTCGGCCAGTTGCGCCTCAAACGCCGGTAAATCATCGACAATGAAACTCAGAGTCAGCGTGACTTCGGTGGTAAACTCCTCTGCTTCGATGCTGCCGCCGCACGCCGCCACCAGCCGTTTGACCTGCTCGTACAGGCCGTAGGGAATGGCCGCCAGCGCCGTTATTCGCTCTACTTTTTCGGTAACGGCCAGCTTGGCCAGCGCCAGTTGCGCCGCCTCGGTGTAGGCTTTAACCAGCCCGCCCGTGCCGAGCTTGGTCCCGCCAAAATAGCGCACAATCACCACCGTCACATCGCCCAGATTGCTGCCTTTCACCACCGCCAGAGCTGGCCGGCCGGCGGTGCCGCTCGGCTCGCCGGCATCGCTCATGCCGTGGGTCACCGACGCGCCGTGCCCCACAGCAAAGGCGTACACCGCGTGCGAGTTGCCGGGGTACTCGGTTTTCACCTGCTCGATAAAGGCTTTGGCCGCTTCCACGGCGGGGGTGTACGCCGCCCGGCCAATAAAGCGCGAGTTTTTAATGATCAGCTCGATGGTCGATTCGCCGTTGGGAATGGGATAACGTTCGCTCATGAGCGGTAGGATACCACAGGCGCTATCAGCCGCAAACCCGCCGAGTGCTTGTTTTTGGGGGTAACCGTGGTAAAACTACAGTATGGCCAGCCATATATTTATTTGTTATGCCCACCAGGATACCCGTTTTGCGACGCAATTGGCCGAGAACCTGCGCGAACAGGGGGTGTGGGTTTGGTTTGACCAGTGGCGCGTAACGGATCATTCAGTCTGGGATCAGATGACATCGCAGGCGCTGTTGACCTGCGCCCAGTTTGTGCTGATTCTGTCACCGGCGGCGGCTGACTCGCTGGCTGTGCGCGAGCAAACGCTGCTGGCCGTGGCCAACGACAAACCGATTGTGCCCGTATTGTACCGGGCCTGCCTGCTGCCGGAACTGCTGCACGGCGTTCAGCCGGTTGACTTTAGCCGCGGCCGGCGGCAGGCTGCCCTGACCCAACTGGTTGACCGGCTGTCCGGCCGGCCGGACACGCACGTCCGGCCATCGATAGCCGGTCCGTGGCTGCGCCGGCTGGCCGGGCTGGCTGTGGTGATGTTGCTGCTGGCCGGCCTGGCTCTCTATTTTGTTCGCGTGCGCCCCGCCGCCGAGCGAGTGGTTGTCCCCCAAAATATCCGGCCGGCCCCGGCGGCCACTTCCATTATTGTTCCAACAATCGATACGTTGCCGGTGTTTAATGCGGAGGCCACCCCCATCGAGGAAAAGCTGCGCGCCGCCGACGGCCAGCCGATGGTGTTTGTCCCGGCCGGTGATTTTTTGCTGGGCAGCCGCCAGGATGACCCCGAGGCCGACGAAGATGAAAAACCGCAGCGGGTCATCTATTTGGACGGCTTTTGGATTGACAAAACAGAAATCTCCAATGCCCGCTACAAAAAATGTGTGACCGCCGGCATTTGCGCCGAGTCCGCGGTGTTGTGGAGCCGCTACCAGCAGCCTGATCTGCCGGTGGTCAGTGTCAGTTGGGAGCAGGCCAGCGCCTACTGCCACTGGGCCGGTGGGCGGTTGCCCAGTGAAGCGGAATGGGAAAAAGCCGCGCGCGGGGCCGACGGGCGCAATTACCCGTGGGGTGATCATTTTGACGGCACCCGGCTCAATTATTGCGACCAAAACTGCGTGGCCGACTGGCGCGACCCAACCGCCGACGACGGCTACGGCTACACGGCGCCGGTGGGCAGTTATTTGGCTGGAGCCAGCCCCTTTGGCGCGCTAGATATGAGCGGCAATGTGTGGGAGTGGACCGCCGACTGGTACGCCCCCGATGCTTACCGGGTAGCACCGTACAAAAATCCGGCCGGGCCGGAAAATGGCCGGCAGCGGGTGATTCGGGGCGGTTCGTGGTTGTACAATGGCCGCGCCCTGCGCACCACCGAGCGCCACAAAGAAGCGCCGCACTATCGGTATGAAAATATTGGCTTCAGATGTGTGGTTGGGGAGTAGCAGCTACGGCAGTTGAATGGCCCAGATGTTTTGATCAGCGCTGTTGACAAAAACCACCGTCTGCCCGTCGGGCGATACATCCCAATCGCCGTTTGAAATTGAAAACGACAGGCTGTCCGTGAGCAGGGCGGCCTGATTAGCGGCCACGTCGATGGCCCAAAGCTGCATACTTTCGCCGGCCGAAGCGCGCATAGGGATAAACAGCAGCGTGTTGTCATCGCGCCAGCGGTACGCGCCAAAGCCCGGCGCATTGAGTTTGCGCCGCGACGCCCCGTCGCTGGCCAGCAGCCACAAGCCCCGGTTGGCCGGCTCGTCTTCGGCAAAATCCAGATAAAAGACAACCCAACTGCCCTCCGGCGACAGCTCGATGCCGCGAATGCGTTTGTGGCTGGCCAGCAGCGTGGTTTCATCCCGGCCGGGGTGGTAGCTGATCAGATTTTGCTCCTCGTCAGCCGGGTTGTTGCGGCCGAGCAGCAGCAGCCGTTCGCTGTCGGGGAACCAGCCGGCCAGCCCGCCGCCGTACAGTACAAAAATCTGGCGGGCGTTGCTGCCATCAAGATTGGCCAGCCAGATGTCGCTGCGGCGCTGGTCGTAGGGGCCTTCGCGGTCGGCGGCTACCCAGGCCATCTGGCGGCCATCCGGCGAGAACTCGGGCCAGTTGCCGCCCGTATCCACCTGCCAGCTTTCGCCGGTAAGTTCGTTGCTGAAACTGGCCATATCGCCGGCCATTGTGGCGACAATGGTCCGGTCCCGGCTGCGAAACCCGATCACTTCTTCGATCAGCGTGGGTTGGGCCGGCAGCGGTTCAGTCAGGCTGACACCGTAAACGCCAACCGGCGCGACGGCGGCGGGTTTGTCAATAAACAAAACCTGCTGTGAATCCGGCGAAAAGGCGGGTTGGGCGCAGCAGCCGCCCTCGGTGAGCTGGATGAGTTGCGGGGCCAGCGTAGGGCTGGGCGTGGGTTGAGGCGTGACGGTGGGCGTGGCGCTCGGTGTTTGGGTTGGCGCGACAGTGGGTGTGGCGGTTGAGGCCGGTGTGGCGCTGGCCGGCAGCGGGCTGGGGCTGGCAGCAGTAATGGCTTCGGGGGACGCCGCAGACGTGGTGCAGGCTGCGGCCATCGCCCCGGCCAGCAGCAGGGCCAGCGTGGTGGGGTAAAATCGCATCAGCGCCCTCCGACTTCCGGCGGCCACGGCCGGGCGTAGTTGTTGAGCATGGCTCCGCCAAAGGTCACGTCGGGCTGGTTGTAGATGGTTTGCCAGCGGCGCGGGTTGTCCAGATCGCGCTCAAAGCCGCGGTTAAAACTGCCCACCAGGGCCAGGCTGTCCCAATCGGCATTAATGAGCAAAACCGGGTTGTAGGCGTGGTTGTGGTAATTGTTGCGGATTTCCAGATGCAGGTGGGGCGCGGAGCGGCACGTGCCAAACGAATCTCCCGACAGGGCAATCACGTCGCCCTGTTTTACGGGCTGGCCAATTTGCAGCGAGGGCGCTTCCAGCAGATGCCCGTAAAATGAGCTGTAGCCGTTGGGGTG
>CAYOXS010000293.1:2988-7637 GCA_964407935.1 uncultured Caldilineaceae bacterium | reverse complement strand
GATGCCAGCGTGGGCGGCAAAACCGGCGTCGATTTGCCGCAGGGCAAAAATCTGGTCGGCGCGTTCAAACAGCCGGAAATGGTGGTCATCGACCCCGCCGTGCTGGCCACGCTGCCGGAAGCCGAGTACCGCGCCGGCATGGGCGAAGTCATCAAACACGGCATCATCGATGCGCCCGATCTGTTTGCCGAACTGGAAAAAGGCGGCGGGCAAAAATTATCGGCGGAGCAGTTGGCCCGCTCGGTTGGTGTTAAAGTGAAGGTGGTGCAGGAAGACCCATTTGAGCACGGCCGGCGAGCGGTGCTCAATTTGGGCCACACGTTTGCCCACGCCTTTGAACGACTGGCCAATTTTCAAATGCGTCACGGCGAGGCGGTCGGGACGGGGCTGGTCTGCGCGGCCCGGCTGGCGGCGCGGCTCGGCCTGTGCGCCGGCGATGCCACCGAGCGCATCACCGCGCTGGTGGCCCAAACCGGCCTGCCCACCGAGCCGCCCGGCTTCCCGGCGGAGGACATTTGGGCGGCTATGTTCACCGATAAAAAAAGGCAGGGCAACACCATCCGTTTTATTTTGCCCCGCGCCATCGGCGATGTGGATATTTTTGATGACATCCGCAAAGAAGATGTGCTGGCGGTACTGAAGGAGAAGCTATGATTCCAGAAAAAACCATCAGCGAAGAACAACTCTACACCGGCAAAGTGCTCGATTTTGCGGTGCGGCAGGTGGAGCTGCCCAACGGCACGCAGGCCAAACGGGAAATCGCCATCAACAAAGGCGGGGTGACGGTGGTGGCACTGACCGACCAAAACGAAGTCCGGCTGGTTAAACAATACCGCGCCGCCGCGCAAAAGTGGGTCATCGAGCTGCCGGCCGGCTCGCTGGAGCGCGGCGAAGACCCCGACCTGGGTATTCGCCGCGAGCTGCTGGAAGAAACCGGCGACCAGGCCGCTCACTGGCAAAAGCTCATCGGCTACTATTCTGCGCCGGCCATCCTCACCGAATACATCCACATCTATCTGGCCACCGGCCTGACCCCCGGCCCCAACAACCTGGAGGCCGACGAATTTCTGGAAGTGCTGACCGTGCCCCTGCCCAAGGCGCTGGAAATGGTCTATCGCGGCGAAATTGACGACGCCAAAACCATCATCGGCCTGCTGCTGGCCGCGCGGCAACTGGGAGCAGGCTGATGGATTATGCCCGCGAAAAACAGGTGGCCATCGAAGCGGTGACGCTGGCAGCCCGGCTGTGCGCCGCCGTGCAAACCGAAATGACCCGGCCCGACGCGCTGGAAAAGGGCGACCGCAGCCCGGTGACCGTGGCCGATTTTGGCTCGCAGGCGCTGGTGTGCCGCCACCTGACCGCCGCCTTTCCCGCCGACCCGATTGTGGCCGAAGAGGACTCGGCCCAGTTGCAGCGCCCGGAAAACGCCGACCGGCTGGGGCAGGTGTTGTATTACGTGCAGCAGACGCACGCTTTTGCCTCGCCCGATGACGTTTGCCGCTGGATTGATGCCGGCAACGGGCCGGTGTCGCCGCGATTCTGGACGCTGGACCCCATCGATGGTACCAAAGGTTTTTTACGCCGCGAGCAGTACGCCATCGCTTTGGCGCTGATTGAAAACCGGCAGGTGCAGGTGGCGGCGCTGGCCTGCCCCAACCTGCCGCTGGATTTGGACGATCCGACCAGTGCGGCGGGCATGGTTTTTGTGGCTGTTCGGGGGCAGGGAGCAGCGATGGCCCGGCTGGGCAGCGCCGATTTTGCGCCCATTCGGGTGGCCTCTGCCGGCGACAGGCTACGCTTTGTTGAAAGCGTTGAGTCCGGTCACGGCGACCAGCCGCTGCAAAAAGCCATCGCCGCGGCGGTGGGCATCACCGCGCCATCGCTGCGCATGGACAGCCAGGCCAAGTACGGCGTGCTGGCTCGCGGCGATGCGGCGCTCTACCTGCGGCTGCCTTCGCCCCAACAGCCGGGCTACCGGGAAAAAATCTGGGACCACGCCGCCGGTTCGCTGATTATCGAAGAAGCCGGCGGCCAGGTGACCGATATGCACGGCCGGCCGCTCGATTTGGCCAGCAGCCCCCAAATGGCCAACAATCGCGGGGTCATTGCCAGCAGCGGCGATATTCACGCCGCGGTGCTGGCGGCGATTCGGACTCAAGAAACAAGCACCGATAAAAACGAATAAATGCGCGGTAGGGGCGGTTCGCGAACCGCCCCAACATAACAATGAACCAATATCGAAACGGTGAGGATGTAGATGGAGTCCCAAACAGTCGTGTTTGGCTACTGCCCCAAACATTTAACAGCCGGGGCAGGAGCCGCCTGATTCATGGCTCCTGAATCCTGTTTTTAGGGAGGGATGACTGATGACCGCGATTTTGTTACTGCACGGCCCCAATTTAAACCTGCTCGGTACGCGCGAGCCGGGCGTGTACGGCAGCAAAACCCTGCCGGATATTAACGCTCACGTGGTAGCCATCGCCGCCAAACGGGGCGTCGAGGTGCGGGCGGTTCAATCCAATCACGAGGGCGCGCTCATTGATGCGCTGCACGAGGCCCGCAATTGGGCCGATGGCGTGGTGTTTAACCCCGGCGCGTACACCCACACCTCCATCGCCCTGCGCGATGCAATTGCGGCGGTGCAACTGCCGGTGGTTGAGGTGCATTTGAGCAACGTTCACGCCCGCGAGGAATTTCGGCACAAAAGTATGCTGGCCCCGGTGTGTGTGGGGCAGATCAGCGGTTTTGGCTGGCGCAGTTATCTGCTGGGGCTGGAGGCGGTGCTGGGGTATCTGAGCGAGCGGGACAAAAAATAGGTAAGTTTCACTCCGACAATCTTGATTTGCGGGTTTTCAGTTCCACGTCTTTTGGCGGCGGGGGCGGCGAATTGAGGATGGACTGCATCCGCTCATCAAGGCCGGCCTCGCTGCGGTCGATCACGGCATCGGCGGCGGCGCTGCGTTGGGCGGCTTTGGCTGCTTCGCGGTCTACGGCGGCCTGCGCCTGCGCCAGTTTTTCCTCCAGCGCGGCCAGCTTTTCTTCCAAATTGATGGCCATCGTCGATTCCTGCCGCAGGTGATATTCCAGATCGGCGGCGCGGCGGGTGTGGGCCAGATGGTTTTCAATGTCGCCGCGTTCGGCGGCTGCCGCGGCCTCGGTCTGCTCCGCCTGAATGCGGCCGGCCAGCTCACGTTCTTTGGCCTCAACATCACCCAATGCCTGCCGAATTTCGGCCAGCAAAGCCGCTTCCTCGTCGTCGGCCAGGCTGCGGCGGCTGCGCCGGGGCAGCGCCGAGCGGGTTTTGGCGTTGAGTAACAGTTCCACCTTTTTGAGTAAGTCCATCGGTTTCTACTCCGTAAAAGTCGCTACACCAGATTCAAAACAATGATGGCGTCGTTTTCTGATAGCTGGAGTTTAACCCCGGTTCGATTCCGGGTAAAGCGGCGGCGGCGGTTGCCAATACCCACCTCGGTGCCGGCCCACAATCTGTCGGAAATGATAATCCGCGGAGTTCTTTGCGCCGACTGCTCCAGCTCCCGATTCAGGGCGTCCAGTTCGGCCTGCAACGCTGCCATTTCGTGCTGGGCGCTGCTTTGCTGCGCGCCAAGCTGCTCCAACGCATCGCTGATGCGCTGGTCGGTGGCATCTTCAGCCTCAAGCGCGGCCAGTTGGGTTTTAATGGCTTTAAGCTGCTCCTGGAGTTGTTCCAGTTCGCGGCGAGTGGCCCAGGGCAGGTTGCCCCAGGGATTGGCCGAGCGCTGGGCCAGTTGGTTTTCAAGATCGGTCAGTTTGGTGATCATGCTCTCGCGGGCGGTCTGGAACTGTTCCAGCGTTTTTTTGTTTTTGAGCGAGTCGGCAATGCTGGCTTTGGCTTCAAGCCGCTGTTTGAGTGTTTCTATGCTGGATTCGACCCGTTGCAGCGTACTGCGGGTTTCGGTGATCTGCTGTTCCAGAGACTCGATGACCGTGGCAGAGGTGACCAGCCCCTCGCGTTCGGCCTGGGCCAGCATGGCCTGCATGCGCTGGTAGCGCTCGGCTTGCTGGGTTTCGAGGGCGTATTTTTGTTGGCGGCGCACTTCCGCCGCCGGTTCCCGCTCGGACTGGCGCTTGGCCAGCGATTTGATCATTGTACCGAGTTCCACCAGTTTATCTTTGCCGTTTTTCAATTCCAGTTGCATGTTTTGCTTGCGGGCCACAAGGCCAGATTGATCGCCCACGCGCAGCCGGGTTAAAATCCCGGCGTCGGTGCCAATACTCACCGCCTTGATTTCATTCCCGGCCGAAATTGTACCGCCGATAATCGCGCCAGCCGAACCCTGGCTGCGGCCGCCAACCGTAATGGTTTTATCGGCGTGCAGCGTGCAGGTAACGGCCTCGTCGCCCACAAAAATATTGCCGCCGGCGGTCATGGTAGCGTTGTCGGCAAATTTCACGGTGATGTCGTTGGCGGCGGTGATGGTGGCCCCGTTTTTGCCGCCAATCACCCCGCCCAAAATTTCCACGTTAGCGCCAGACTCCAGCGTGGCCGATTCAACGGTGCCGGACACTTTGATATTGCCGGTTGCCTTTACCTGAAACCCTTCGCGGACATTGCCCCGAATTTGGATTGAACCTTCAATTTCCAGATTGCCCGTCGACAGGTCAACATC
>CAYOXS010000293.1:0-2888 GCA_964407935.1 uncultured Caldilineaceae bacterium | reverse complement strand
CCCGAATTTGGATTGAACCTTCAATTTCCAGATTGCCCGTCGACAGGTCAACATCACGGTTAACGGTAAATACACCTTCTACCACAACCTTGTTAAAAGAGCGCGTATCAAGCCGGACAAAACCATCGGTCTGGGCCAGCAGCTCGTTGGGATTTTCTTCAGAAATCGCCGTGCCTTTACCTGCCGGCAGCCGGACATCTTTGGCTTTGGGCGCGCGCAGCGGTTGGCCATACACCGACATCCCATCGGTCCCCGGCTGCGGCGGGATTTTTCTGACGAGCACCTGGCCGGCGGTTACATTTTCTACCAGGTTGAGATCGTAATGGTCAACGTAATTGCCCATATCTTTGGGGCGACCACCGCCCTCCACGATAAAAAGGTACTCCAGTTCCGCATCTACGCCGGGCACCATTTCTTTGCCCACGGCAATCAGTTCGCGCGAGGGATATTCCTGGTTGGCCACAATGAGGTCGATTTTATCGAGCATAACCCCATATTCCACTTTGGCTTGGGCCAGGGCATCGTAAATCTGATCCACCGTAATCCGGTAGGGGTGGGGCGGGGATTGGGATATGGTTAAATTGGCCGACAGTTTATCGTCGCTAACGGTCACGCTGATAACCGGCGTTTGCGGCTCGTCATCCACGTCGAGATCGGTGATGATGTCAACCTGGTCCGGCGCAGACTCTGCCCCAAACAGATAGTTGTCGTCATCGTCATTATCATTAAAGATATCTTTGAGGATATCAGAGTCGCTCATTAACGTATCACCTTGCCAAAGGTGGCCCAATTGGTGGTTTTTTTATCGGCATAAAACGGAAAAAGTTTAACCGACCCGCTGCTTTTCATCATAACAGACAGCGTGGAGTTTGTATAGACTTTGTTTGCAAAAATCAGTTCATCTCCAGCCAGTTCTGGCCCACCTCAACATCTACTTTGAGCGGCACACTCAACTCAAACGCGCCGGCCATTACCTGCCGGGTGAACTGGACTGCTGCTTCAATTTCCGCGTCCGGCGCTTCCAGCACCAGCTCATCGTGGACTTGCAACAGAATTTTGGTTTGCATGCCGCGCCGAATCAGTTCGGCGTGCAGGTTGATCATGGCCTGTTTCATAATATCGGCGGCGGTACCCTGGATGGGCATGTTGATGGCTTCGCGCTCGGCGCGGGCGCGCTGCGCGCCGGACAGGCCGGCCAACTGCGAAAAATCGCGGCGGCGGCCGAGCAGCGTTGAAACATAACCCTGCTCGGCGGCCAGTTTTTGGGTGGTATCGATGTAGTGTTTTACGCCGGGGTAACGCTCAAAATAGGTTTTGATAAACTCGCTGGCCTCGTCGCGGCTCATGCCGGTGCCCTGCGCCAGCCCAAACGCGGTTTGGCCGTAAATCAACCCAAAATTAACCGTTTTGGCAATGCGACGCTGGTACTTGTCAATTTCATCAATAGGTTTGCCCAGCACGGCGGCAGCGGTGGCGGCGTGAATATCTTCATCGTTGGCAAAGGCAGCCAGCAGGCCGGGGTCCCGGGCAATGTGGGCCAAAATGCGCAGCTCCACCTGCGAGTAGTCGGCGGAGATGAGTTGATGGCCCGGTTCGGCCACAAAAGCGCGGCGGATTTCGCGGCCCTGCTCGGTGCGGATGGGGATGTTTTGCAGGTTCGGTTCGCTGCTGCTGAGCCGCCCGGTGGAGATGCCCACCTGGTTGTAGTTGGTGTGTACCCGCCCCGTTCGCGGATTGAGCAGCGCCGGCAAGGCATCGACATAGGTGCTTTTGAGTTTGCTCAGGGTGCGGAGTTCCAGCATCAAGTCGATGATTTCATGCTGGCCGCTGAAACTTTCCAGCACGCCGGCGGCGGTGGAGTAATGGCCGCTTTG
Source organism: uncultured Caldilineaceae bacterium (assembly GCA_964407935.1). Taxonomy (GTDB): domain Bacteria; phylum Chloroflexota; class Anaerolineae; order 4572-78; family J111; genus J095. The sequence continues at coordinate 1,014 of CAYOXS010000293.1, read as the reverse complement.
CGTTTTTTTCAACCCGGCGGTCGGCAGGCCCAGCTTTTTAAAGAGAATATCTGACAACTGCTGAGTGGAGTTGACGTTGAACTCCTGGCCGGCCACGCGGTAGATGTTTTGCTCCAGTTCCGACAACCGGCCGGCCAGTTCGCGGCCCATCTGCCGCAGCGCGGCGGTATCGAGCTTGATGCCGGCCAGCTCCATATCTTTGAGCACGCTGATGAGCGGCATTTCCAGCGTATCAAAAATGTGCTGCAATTCGGCGTTGGCGCGCAGGGGTTGCTGCACAAATTCGGCCAGCCGCAGCGTCATGTCCACATCGGCGGCGGCGTAGGGCGTGGCCTGCTCGATGGAGACCTGAGCCATTGTAATTTGATTTTTGCCGCTGCCAATCAGCTCGCTGATCTCGGTCATTTGAACGCCGAGTTGCTCGCGGGCCAAATCTTTGAGGCCGTAGCGCGCGCCAGGGGCGTTGTTGCCCAGCCAGGCCGCGACCATTGTATCAAAAATGGGCGCGGCCACCGGCAGCCCGTGCCGCTGGAGCACGGTCATATCAAATTTGGCGTTGTGCATATATTTGGTGATGCGGTCATCGGCCAGAATGGGGGCCAGCGTCGCCTGCACCGCAGGCAGCGGCAATTGTGAACTGTCAATTGTGAATTGTGAATTATTAACGGGTTGTTCGGGTTCCGCCGGCTCGCCAAACAGGGACATCTGGCCGGTTGGTTCGGTGGGGGCAGCAGCGGCCACACCGTGGCCGACCGGGATGTAGTAGCCCACGCGGGCCCGCGGGGTAATGGCAATGCCGACCAGGTTGGTCTGCACCTCGTCGGTGCTGTCGGTTTCAACGTCAACGGACAGCCGGTCGCTGTGGCGGAGCTGCGCCGCCAAATCGGCCAGTTTGGCCGGGGTATCGACAGTGAGGTATTGGCCATCCGAGGCGACGGGGCCGGCGGGCGTTTGCGGCGCAACGGTGGCGATGTCTTCCGGCAGTTTATCGGGCGGCGCGCCGGGAATACGGTT
>CAYOXS010000292.1:0-7647 GCA_964407935.1 uncultured Caldilineaceae bacterium | reverse complement strand
TTTAGCCAAATTGCCCCTGATCCAGCTTCCGGGAAGGTGAACTGCGTAACTCCTAAATCTGTGAAATCTGAGTTCATCTGTGTCCCATTTTTTACCAACTGCGTAACTCATAAAACAATTCATAATTCATAATTCGTAATTTACAATTGTATTTGCAGGGAGGTACCGATGAAACTGACAATTTCGCTGGCGCAAATGGATATTGAATTGGGCGACCCGGCCGTCAATCTGGACAAGGCCGCCGCCTGGACCGCCGAAGCCGCCCGGCGCGGCTCTGATGTGGTGGTTTTTCCCGAAATGTGGACGACCGGTTGTGACTGGCCCAATATTGATCGGCTGGCCGCTTCGCAGGCCGAAGTAATCCGGGCCGTGGCGGCACTGGCCAAAAAACATCACATCTGGCTTAACGGCTCAATGCTGGCGCTGGATGAAACCGGCCAGCCAACCAACACCTCTATCCTGTTTGATCCGCAGGGCGAACAGGCTGGCCTGTACCGCAAAATTCATCTGTTTGGGGTAATGGACGAGGACCAGTACCTGGCTCCCGGCCAGAGCCTGACTACAGTAGAAACTCCCTGGGGCCAGAGCGGGCTGGCCATTTGTTACGATCTGCGCTTTGCCGAAATGTTCCGCAGTTACGCCCTCAAGGGGGTCAATATGGTTTACCTGCCCGCCGAATGGCCGCATCCCCGGCTGGCCCACTGGCAAACCCTGCTGCGGGCGCGAGCCATTGAAAACCAGATGTACATGGTGGCGGTTAACCGGGTGGGCAACGACGGCACGTATGACTTTTTTGGCCATTCGGCGATTATTGACCCGTGGGGCAACACTGTTGTTGAGGCCGGCGAAACCGAAGTGCTGCTCACGGCCGCCATCGACACAGACACGGTGACAACCGTGCGCCAGAAAATCCCCGTTTTTCGGGACCGGCGGCCGGATTTGTACCAACTGGGGTAGGGCTATCGGTTTTTTTCTTTGCCCACAAACAGGTAGGTGCCAACCACCAGAAACGCGGCAAACAGCCCCAGCAGGATAGCCAGGTTCACCAGCGGCGGCAGCAGCACCACGTGGCTGTAATCCGGGGAGGCGGCGTAATAAATGCCGCGGGTAAAATCTACGGCGTAGCGCATGGGGGATAAAATCGACAGGATATTTAAGTACCACGGCAGGTTATGCACGGGGGTAAATACCCCGGCCAAAAAATATTGCGGCAGCATTATAAAAGGAAAGACCTGGTTGGCGGCTCGCTGGCTGTTTAAATTGGCCATCACAATAACGCCAAACGCGCCGCCAAACAGGCACACCAGCACCGCTACCGGCCCCAGCGCCACAATTTGCCCCACAGAAATGGGAATGCCGATGACGATGGCAAAAAGCATAATGCCAATCCCCTGCGTCATCGAGACCAGCGCCTCGCCCAATATTTTGCCAATCACAATAGCGTAGCGGGAAATCGGCGAGACAAAAATTTCCTGGCTAAAATCATTTTCCCGGTCTTCAATCAGCGAGACCAGCCCCATAGCCGATGACTGGAACATGGTTTGAGCCAGCACGCCGGTAAACGTAAACGCCAAAAAGCTGAAGCCCAGCTCTTCGCCAAAACTGGCCTCAAAACTGCCCCCCAGCACAGCAATAAAAATCAGCGGAAAAACAAACGTTGACACAATGCGGATGGGGTCGCGTAAAAATTTTAGCAGATCGCGATAAGCCAGAGCCGCGGTGGCGTTCAGTTGCATTATTGCTGCTCCTCAACAATGGCCAGGTAGGCGTCTTCTACGGTGGGGTTGTGCGTTTTGAGCGTGGTCAGTGGCGTGTTGATGGCCTTGAGCAGCCGGTGCGCATCGCGGTCATTTTTAATGCTGACTTTAAATTGCGGCGTTTCAACAAATGTTGCACCCAGCCCGGCCAACTCGGCGCGCAGGGCGGCCCGGTCGGCGGCATCGATGATGAGGTAGCGTTCGATCAATCTGGATTTCACTTCGTCGGGCGTGCCAAAGGTAATGACTTTGCCTTTGTTGATAATGCAAATTGTGTCGGAGTCTTCGGTTTCGTCAAGGTAGTGAGTGGTGAGAAAGACGGTGGTGCCGTTTTCGGCGCGCACCCGCCGAATGTATTCCCACAGGTTGCGCCGGCTGGCCGGGTCCAGCCCCACGGTGGGTTCGTCTAAAAACAGCACTTTGGGCCGATGAATGAGGCTGCGGATAATTTCCAGCTTGCGCTTCATCCCGCCGGAGAACGTTTTGATCGGCTTGAAAATGTCCCCGCGGATGCCCAAAATCGTGCTGAGCTCATCAATTTTGTTTTTGTACTCGCGCGGCATTAATGAAAATGCGGGCCGAAACGGGTACAGGCCGTACAAAATGGCGTGCAGCCGCACGTTTTCTTCGGCGGACAGGTTTTGGTCAAGGCTGGGTTTTTGAAAGATAATACCCACCTGCTGCCGCACCTGGCTGGCCTGGGTAACCACATCAAAGCCGGCAATGCGCGCCGTGCCGGATGTGGGCGACAGCGTGGTGGTTAAAATGGAAATGGTGGTGGTTTTGCCGGCGCCGTTGGGGCCGAGCAGGGTAAACAACTGGCCGGCTTCAACCGCAAACGAAATGCCATCGACGGCGTTGGTGACGCTGTTTTGGTAACGCTTGGTGAGCGACTCAACCTGAACAATGGGGGACACAAGCAACCTTTCTGTGGGTTAGGGGTGGGGATTAACCTGAAGAACCTGCCGCACCCGCTCAACCAGCGATTGGGAGGTGAACGGTTTTTGCAACAGCGGCGCATCAACCTCAGAAATACCGTGGTCGGCGTAACCGGACATGTACATAATTTTAAGTGCGGGCCGCTGATCAACCAGTATTTTGGCCAGTTCGCGGCCATTCATGCCGCCGGGCATCACAATATCGGTCAGGAGCAGATCAATGGGGTGGGCATAGTTGCGGGCAAGTTCCAGCGCGTCGGCGCTGTGACCAGCTTCTAACACGGTAAAGCCTTCTTTAATCAGGGCGCGGCGGGCAACAGTTCGGACCATCTCTTCATCTTCCACCAGCAAAATTATGGCCTTTTCTCTGGACGAGCGGGATAACGCCGGCAGTATCGGTTCGGAGTCTGTGTTTTCTTCAACCCGTGGGAAATAAACTTTAAAGACAGTACCATTTTGGGCCTGGCTTTCAACCCAAATTTGCCCGCCGCTTTGTGTTACAATTCCGTGGATGGTGGCCAGCCCCAACCCTGTGCCTTTGCCCTGTTCTTTGGTGGTAAAAAATGGCTCAAAAATGTGGGCGCGGGTTTCTTCGTCCATGCCGATGCCGGTATCACAGACGGTCAGGACCACATGCGGCCCGGGAGCCAGCCCAGCGTGTTCGGGGCGTTCGTGGTTTTCAACAAAAATGTTGGCGGTTTCAAGGGTGAGTTTGCCGCCGGCGGGCATGGCGTCTCTGGCGTTAACCGCCAGATTTAAAATAACCTGCTCAAGCTGACCGGAATCAGCTTTGATTGGCCCCAACTCCGGCTCAAAAATGGTGATCAGGTCGATGTGTTCGCCAATCAGCCGGCGCAACATTTTGTCCATATCGGCCACCACGGTGTTCAGATTGATGATTTTGGGTTTGAGGATTTGCTGCCGGCTAAAGGCCAGCAGTTGGCCGGTGAGCGACGCCGCCCGGTTGCTCACTTTGTTGATCTGTTCAACATCCCTGCGGGCCGGTAAATCTTCCGGCAGGGTGTCGAGCAGCAGCTCCGTATTGCCAATAATCACCGTGAGAATGTTGTTAAAATCGTGGGCAATGCCGCCGGCCAGCCGGCCAATGGCCTCCAGTTTGTGAGCCTGGTATAGTTGCTCCTCCAACCGTTTGCGCTCGGTGATGTTGGTGAGCACGCCGTAAACGGTTTTGGAACCATCGGGATGGCTTTCAACCCGGGCGCTGTCTCTTACCCAAATGAGCCGGCCATCGGCCCGCAGGATGCGATATTCTGTTTCAGAATTAAGCCCCTGGGCGAGCCGGGCCACCTGTCTGGCCGCAAAAGGCTGATCGTCGGGGTGGATGAGCGACGGCCAAAAATTATTGTCTTCAAAAAACCTGCGGCGGCGATAACCGGTTAGCTCGTAGTAGGTGGGCGACAGGTAGCTGTTTTTGTGGCGGCCATCCGGAGAAATATGGGCCACGTAAATGTAATCGCTGATCGAGGCGATGACCTGCCGGAAGCGTTCCTCGCTTTCTCGCAGGGCAAACTCCGTTTGCACGCGTTCCGTCATATCCTGCACAATGGCGATGCCGCCTTTTACCTGCCGGTTTTCATCAAAAACAGGGGCGGTCCACATCGATATATAAATTTGAATCCCGCTGGTAGTGGTGTTGTATTCGCCTTCATAGTAGCCTTCACGCCCGGCCAGGGCGGTGCGCAGCGCGGGCAGCACGCTCTGATCTTTTAGTTTGAGCATATTCAACCCCATCAATTGCTGCGGGGCAGCGCTGAGAATGCTGGCAAAACGGTCGTTGAGCTGGGTAATAATCAGGTTTTGGTCAAAGTGAAAAATGCCCACCGGCGAACTCTGAAAGAGCAGCCGGTACAACCCTTCGCTGCGGCGCAGGGCGGTTTCGGCAGCCACACGTTCGGTGATATCGTAATACATGGCCAGAACGTGTTTTTGGTTGTTCAGCTCTATCAGTTCCATCGAGGCCAGCGTGTAGCGGATCTGGTTGGTTTTGGTCTTTAACTGCATCTCAACGTTGTAGAAGCGGCCTTCGGTGCGCAGGGTATTGGTGATCATGCGGCGGGTGTTTTGGTCTGGCAGCATGTTTAAATCCAGTAAACTGCGGCCAATCACCTCTTCGCGGTCAAAGCCAAATATTTCCAGAAAGCGCGGATTTACATCGACAAAAAGCCCTTCGACGAACGTGGCAATTGAAATAGCCGACGGGTTGGCGTGAAAAGCTTTGGAAAAACGTTCCTGCAACTGGCTGAGCTGGGTTTCGGCCTGGCGGCGGCCGGTTACATCGCGGATGATTGACAATATCTGGGTATCGCCGCACGGCACCATGCGCGACTCAAAGTAATGGGTTTCCGGGCCAACCTGGGCCGGGTACTCAAAAACCTGGGGCTGCCCCGTTTCAACCACCCGGGTAAAGTGTTTGAGTGAAGGGGCCAGAATGTTGAGGGGCAGGACATCGCGCATATTCTTTCCCAGAAATGATTCGGGCGGCATCAGTAAAATGCTGTCATCGGCCACATAAAAATCCAGAAAAGTCCCGGCTCGATCCTGCAGCAGCATTAAATCCGGGATGGCGTTGAGCAAAGCCCGATTTCGGGCCTCGCTGCTTTGCAGCGCCTGTTCGGCATGTTTGCGTTCGGTTAAATCGGTAATCACAATAATTGAACCGGTGTATTGGCCGGCTTCAATTCTGGGGGTGCCGGTGACCAGCGCATAAATTTCCCGGCCGCTTTTGTGACGCACGCGCAGTTCGTAGTTGGTTGTTTTTAACATGCGCCGGTCTTTGAGCGCCTGGTTTAGCGCCGGATAATCTTCGGGCAGGGTCAGCTCTTCTGGCGATTTGCCAATGAGTTCGTCAACCGCGTAGCCGGTGATGCGGGCAACCGCCGGATTCACAAATTCAAATTTGCCGGCGGCGCTGGTAACCACCACCCCCTGTCCCAGGGCGTTGGTTACCGTCATCGCAAAGTCGCGCTGTTTAACCAGGTCTTTTTCAACCTGGCGTCTTTCGGCAATAACCGCCGCCATAATTGTGGCTGAAACAGAGACAATCCCCATAAAAATCCAGATGAGGACCACGCTTTCCCGGCTCGAGGGGCTGGCAAACGGGCCGTATCCTTCCAGCGTGCCCCCCAGCGCCAGGCAAATAATTAACAGGCTGATGCTGGTGGCTCCGCGCTGGCCAAAGCGAAACGCGGCCCACATCAGCAGTGGAAACGCCAGGTAGGCCAGCGGGTACGGCGTCGATTGGTCGCCCAGCCAGTCGCCAAAAACCGTTTGGCTTACAATAACTACCGCTGCCAGTAAAATAGCCGCTTCCAAAATTTGGCGCAGCGATGGGATTTTGGTTGGCGGTTCGCTCCAGGCCAGCAGCGCCGGGGTCAACACCATTACCCCCATTGCATCGCCAAACCACCACGTTGACCAGATTGTGGTCAGCGACACGCCGGTGCCCAGCCCGGACAGACTCATATTGACCGTGCCGATAGTGGCTCCAATCAAGGTGCTGGCCAGCCCGCCAAAAAACAGCAGTCCCAGCACATTTGTAACCCGTTCAATTGACAGAGAACTGCCCAGCACCCGCCGAACCATCGCCGCCCCGGCCAGCGCGGCCAGCGTATTGCCAATTGCCACACCGGCCACAAAACCGGATGGGGCATCGGTGCTCAGCGCCGTCAACGTTGCGCCCACAACAATTCCGGGCCACAACCGGTCGCCAAAAATGAGCAGCGCGGCCAGAGCGATGCCGCTGGGCGGCCAAACCAGAGTAACATTGTTGCTAACAGTTGCCAGCTTTAACCCCAACCGCGCCGAATAATAATAGGCCGCCGCCAGCAGCAGCAGTTGCAGTAAATAAGTAACGTATTTGAAATGGATTTGGCTGGTGCTATTTGTGTATTTGGCCATCTGGCATAGTGGCCCCGTTGAGCCGAGCGCCGCTCAACAGGGTTTGCTGCAATATTGTGTTGGTTAAATCGGCCCCGGAGAGATCGGCCTGCCACAGGTCGGCCTGGGTGAGATTGGCGTTGATCAGAATAGCGCCGGCCAGGTTGGCATTTTTTAGCCCGGCACCCTGCAACCGGGCCGAGTTCAGGTTACAGCGGGTCATTATCGCTCCGGAAAAATTGGCCCGGTTAAGCAGCGCTTCGCCCAAATTTGCGCCCGTAAAATTGGCCTGCTCAAAATTGGCCCATTCGGCCTGAATGCCGGATAGCGCGGCGTCGGCCAGGTTGGCCGCCGGGAGTTTGGCCCCGGTGAGGTTGGCTTTTACCAGCCGGGCTTCGCCGGCGTTGGCCCGGCTCAAGTTAGCGCCGCCCAGGTCGGCTTCGGTGAGGTTGGCTTTATTCAGGCTGGTTTCTACCAGCAGAGCGCCGCACAACACCGCTTTGACTAAATTGGCCTGCCCAAAATCAGCGCCGGTCGCGTCGCTAGCGGTCAGGTCGGCCTGTTGCAGGTTGGCTTGCCGCAAATTAGCCTGTTGCAAGTTGGCCCAGGCCAGGTTAACGCCGGCCAAATTGGCCCCCGCCAGCGACGCGCCTTGCAGGTTGGCCCAGCTTAAATTAGCGCCGCGCAAATTCAGGCCGCCCAAATTAAGGCCGGCCAGGTTGGCCCGGCTCAAATCCGGTGGAGTGCTATTTTGATTGGCAATTTGCAGGAGTCGTTCAAATTCGGTGCGGTTCATCATCAACTTCTTTAACCTTTTGCCAAATTATAGCATATTTGCGGCAATGCTGTTCAATTGGCAGCAATTCTCAGTTTGCCAAAAATGTGCCATTTTGAGGGCTAATTTACGCCCAGTTTTCAATGTTTTGCCCCACCCCCTGCCCCCCTCTCCCAATGGGAGAGGGGGAAATGTTGATCAGGCTGTGGTTTTTTGGGGCCAAAACGCCCCCAAAAACCCCACCCAGGTTAAAACCCCCCACCCCAATGGTGCTGGGGGG
>CAYOXS010000291.1:0-7672 GCA_964407935.1 uncultured Caldilineaceae bacterium | reverse complement strand
CTGGGCAAAGGCAAGCGGCGCGAGGCCATTCACGCCTTCCGCGGCGCTATTCAGTTTGCCGACGACCAGAAATCGCACCAAGAAGCCTGGTACCAGCTTCACCAGCTCAGCGAAGTCACCCCCATCGATGACCACGCCGAAGAAAACCTGTCGGAACTGGGCGCATCGCCGTGGACAGACACCAAGCCCAAACCCAACTGGCCGGGGCTGGCAGTGAGCGCGGCGCTGCTGCTGCTGGCCGGCATCGCCTTTTACAGCTACCTGTTTTCCGGGCTGGCGCAAATGCTGCAAGGCTAACCCGTTGTTATGACTCAACCACGCCTGATAAAACTTCTGCTGGCGCTGAGCATTTTGGGCTACAGCGCCTTTTTTTCAACGCAACTGATTCTCCATTTTGAATCATTTGGCTCGCGGGCGCTGGATTTGGGCAATCACAGCCAAACGATCTGGAACACCTCGCGGGGTAACTGGTTTCACCAAACCAACCAGCCCGGCGCAACCAGCCGGCTCAGCCTCCACGTTGAACCCATTCTGCTGCCGGTGTCGCTGCTGTATTTAATTTACCCCGGCCCGGAAATCCTGTTTGCGTTTCAAAGTCTGGTTGCGGCGCTGGGGGCCATCCCCGTTTTTGCCCTGGCCCGCCGCGCCCTCAAAAACGACTGGCTGGCGCTGCTGTTTGCGCTGGTTTACCTGCTGCTGCCACCGCTGCAAGCTGCCACCCTGCTCGATTTTCACGCCGTCACCCTGGCCCCCACCTTTTTGCTGGCCGCCTTCTATTTTATGGAGACGCGCCGTGCCGGCTGGTTTGCCCTGTTTGCCGCGCTGGCCGTGGCCTGCAAAGAAGACGTCACTTTAATTGTGCTGCTGCTGGGGCTCTACGCGCTGGCGGTTAACCGGCAGGGGCGGCTCGGCGGGCTGACCATCGCTCTATCGCTGGTCTGGGCGGCGGTGGCCGTGTTTGTCATCCCCCGCACCTTTGCCGGCACCGAAAACATCCACTGGAACCGCTACGACCATTTGGGCAGCAATCCGCTCAACATTGTGTTCAACCTGTTTGTGCAGCCGCAGCTTTTTATCAACCACCTCCGCGCCGTTGACGCCGTGGGCTACCTGCGGCTGCTGCTGGCCCCCACCGCCTACACCGCTCTGCTCAACCCGCTCACCCTGCTGCTGGCCGCGCCCTCGCTGGGCATCAACCTGCTCAGCAGCTTCCCGCCGATGCAGCGCGTCAATTCGCTCATTTACGCCGCGCCGCTGGTGCCGGCGCTGATGATCAGCAGCATTTACGGGGTGCGTAATTTAAAACGATGGCTGCGGCGGCTCGATGCCAGATTTGCCGGGGCGAGCAGCGGGCTGATCGGCGCGATCATCGCCGTGGCCGCGCTGGCCTACCACCTGCAATTTGGCTACCTGCCGACCGGCGGGCAGTTTCGCGGTTGGGAAGAAGTCACCGACCACGACCGCCGCGCCGCCGAGATTTTTGCCCAGATTCCGCCCGAAGCCAAACTGTCGGCGATGGACCGGCTCAACCCGCATGTGAGTCACCGCGAAACGCTCTACATTTTTGACCGCATCGACGATGCCGATCACATTGTACTCGACGTAACGCAGGATTCGTGGCCGCTGCATCCGGTGGCGCTGCGCCAGCGCGTTGACGATTTTTTGCGCAACGGCTTCAGCATTGTTACCGCCAACGACGGTTATTTGCTGCTGGCCAAAAACCGGCCCGACCTGCCGACTCAGTTGCCCGACCAGTTTTTTGATTTTGCCCGCGTGGCCAACCCGGCCGAATTTTCGCCGCAATACCCGGCCCACGTGGTGTTTGATGACCGGCTGGAGCTGTTGGGTTACGATCTGTCGCTGGGGGCGCACGAGCAGTTTTTGCCGGTGCTCACTTTCTACTGGCGGGCGCTCAAACCGCTGGATACCGACTACACGCTGTGGCCGTTCACCCTCAACCGCAATGGCCAGCCCATCGAAACCCCGGCCGAGCGGCCGCTGGTGAGCACCATCTGGTATCCCACCTCGCGCTGGCAACCGGGCGAGATCATCCGCACCCGCACCCTGCCCTTTGATCTGGCCCCCAATTTTGGCGATGAATTTACCGTGGCCGTGGGCGTCGCCGCCGGCGACTGGTTCATTCCGGCGCAACGGCTCAGCATCTCACAGGCCGATAGCCCCGTTTTTGAGCAAAACACGTGGGCGCGGCTGGGTGCATTTGTCCGCACCGGGCGTAAAAGCTACCAGCCACTTTCGCTTTCATCGCCGCCGCCCCAACAACCGGCACAGGCCCAGTTTTGGGACATCATCAACCTCAGCGGCGTAACTTTGCCGCAAACGCCGCTGCGCCCCGGCGAGTCGCTGCCGTTCAGCCTCTACTGGCAGAGCAGCGCGCCCATCACTGTAGATTTGACCGCCTTTGCCCACCTGCGCAATGCCGCCGGCGACGTGGTGGCCCAACTCGATTGGGGGCCGCAGGACGCGCTGGGCTACCGGCCCACCAGTTCGTGGCAGCCGGGCCAATCGGTAATTGACAGCCAATTGCTGCCGCTGCCGGCCGCGCTGCCGCCGGGCGAGTATCAGTTGGTGGTGGGCTGGTATTACGGGCCAACCGGCCAGCGCCTGCCCGTGACAAATTCGGACGGGCCGCCGGCAGCGGATAATGTGGTCAACCTCGGCCCGGTTACGGTGCGATAAAAAATTCGGTGAGTTGAGTGGGTTGGGTGGGTTTGGTGAGTTTTGAGTTTTAAGTTCGTGTTGCGTGTTGCGTAAAACGTAAATCCAAAATCTAAAATCTAAAATCCAAAATCGTCGTTCGCTATTTGTTCATTACCGCATTGAGCACCGGCCGGGCAATCCGATACGCCAGCGACTCATCGGCGGTGGCGCTGGTCACTACCACCACCACGGCGTAACGCGCCGGAATGGGATTGCTGGTTGGGCTGGCGGCGGGAGGCGTCGCCGCAGGAATCTGGCCGGGGTCAAAAATCAGGCCGCCGTCACCCACCGCCGCCGACGGCGCGTTCTCCGGTTGGGGCGACACGTTGGTTGGCCCCAACCCGGCAAACCAGCTCAAATAAGCCTGGCCGGTATCGGTGGGCGTGGCCAGCCCGCTCAGGCCGATGATCTGGCCCTCTTTTTGAGTGAGCAGGGCGCGCCCGGCCAAAGCGGTTTCAGGCTGAATGACCGGCTGCCAGTCGGCCTGGGTATTGAGCAACAACGTGGGGTTGGGCAACCTGCCGGCGCGATCCAGCCCGGCCAGCAGGCGCACCACATGCAGCGGCGTGACTGCCAAGTCGCGGGCGGTTTCTTTGCCGGCCGGCGGAAAATCGGGCAGCAGCCCCGCCGCGGATTGAAAACCGGGCACCGACCGGGCCAGCCCCAACTGGTGGGCCGTCGCCCGGTAGCCGGTTGGCCCCAGCGGCCGGGTCAACTCTGCCAGTGGCGCGCTCGCCGGGTTGGGCGGCACAGCCGCGCCGGCTTCGTGCAGGCCGATGAGCGCCACCAGCCGTGCCAGATCGCCCACGGGAAACAGGCCCTGAGTAGCCCGGTTGAGCAGCGGCGCCCGGGCATCGGTGCGCAGGGTTTCCCAGGCTTCATCGAGCGTGTTGGGGTCAAACGTGGGATGGCTGGCCATCGCCAGCACCGCACCGCTGTCCAGATCAAGCAACACCACCGCCCCCTCGCGGTCGCCCAGCGCCACATCGGCGGCGGCCTGCGCCGGCAGGTCGATGGTCAGTTGCACGTCATCGCCCACCAGCGGCCGGTGCAGCAGATCGTTCCAGAAGCGGTCCTCGGCGGTGAGGCCGACCACGCCGCGCAGAATGGGATCAAAGGCGGCCTCGGTGCCACCGACGCCGTAGCGGATACTGTAAAAACCGGTCACGGACGACAGGCGCGGATAGGGGTAGCGGCGCTGGGCCAGCCCATCGGCGGCAATAATGGTTTCGGCGATGGGGATGCCGCTGCGCGACAACAGCCGGCCGCGGTCGATTTTTTGCTGGGCCACCACCAGCCGGGGGTTGTCTCGCCGGGAGACCAGCAGCGGCGACAGCAGCACCTGCCACAACATCAGCCCGCCGGCCGTCACCAGCAGCCCAAAGAAAATACCCCGCGCCAGCGGCAGGTTATAAATGGCCGGCGCAACCTGATAACGAAACGGGGGCGGGCCGGTCGAAATAAAAAATAGCAGGCCAATCATAAAAAAGCTGACTAACAAACTGCTGCCGCCGTAACTGACAAACGGCAGGGTAACGCCGGTCAGCGGCATCAATTTGAGCGTGCCGGCGGCAATAACAATGGTTTGCAGCCCCAGCAGCGTGCCGATGCCGGCCGCCAACAACTGCTCAAACTCGGTGCGAGCGCAGACGGCAATAAAAAAGGCGCGCCCCACCAGCAGCCCAAAACAGATCAGCACGCCGAGCGCGCCCAGCAGGCCGTACTCTTCGCCGATGGCGGCAAAAACAAAATCGGTGTGGACAACGGGGATGGCGGTGGGCAGGCCCTGCCCCAACCCCTGGCCCAGCACCCCGCCGCTGGCAAAGGCCAGCAACGATTGCACAATCTGAAACGAGCGTCCGGCCGGGTCGAGCCACGGGTCTAAAAAAGCATCCACTCGCAGCCGGACCACGTCAAACAGCCAGTAGCCGGTCACTGCGGCCACAATCAGCAGCAGCGCGCCGGCCCAAATGTAGCGCAGTTGGCCGGTGGCGGCGTAAAGCATGCCCAAAAATGTACCAAAAAAGAGGAGCGCCGCGCCCAGGTCGCGCTGCCAGACCAGCAGCACCATACTGAAGCCCCACATCAACAGCATCGGCCCCAGATAGGCCGGGTGGGGAATGGGCAGGCGGCCCAGGTAGGCCCGTGCGTTGACCAGCGCGTGGCGGCGGTCGGCCAGGTAACCGGCCAGAAAAACCACCAGCAGCAACTTGAGCAGCTCCGACGGCTGAAAATAGAGGCCACCCAGTTGCAGCCACAGCCGCGCCCCATAACCGCTGGGATTGACGCCAAAAACGAGGGTGCTGGCCAGCAAAATCAAGCCAGAGAACAGCCAGGTGTATTTGTAGCGGCGCAGCCAATCCAGATTTTTGGGGATGAGCGTGACCCCCAGCAGCAGCGCCGTGGCCAACACCAGCCAAAAAAGCTGGCGGGTGGCAAACACAGGCGCAAGCCGGGCAATCAGCACCAGGCCAAAACCGCTCAAAAAGAAGGTGACAGCCAGCAGCAAAGGATCGCCGGGAGCAGGGCCAAAGCGGTATCGCAGCAAAGCCAGCGACCCGCCGGCGCAGCCCAGCAGGACCGCCAGTGGCAAAAATGTTGCCGGGCTGATACTGTCGCCGGCAACCAGTGCCAATTGCAGCAACGCCAGCCCGACAAACAGAAAAGCCAGCCCGTACAGCGCGGTCAGGGCCAACGCCCCCCGCGCCCGGGCTGGCCGGTTATCGGTTTGAAGCTTACTGGTAATACTTGGCAATAAACAGCTCCAGTTGGTGCCAGGTATCGGCGGGCACATCGGCGCGGTGGCGGCTGCTGATGATGGCCGCGGCCAGGGCGCTGTGGCTGGGCATTTTTGGCGCGCCGGCCAGCTTTTTCACCGCGTTGCGAATGGCCTGCTTGGCCACATCGACATTGGCCTGCAAATTGGCAATAACCGCATCCACCGTGACCGGCTCCTCAGATTGGTGCCAGACGTCGTAATCGGTAATGTGGGCCATAGTGGCGTAGGCAATTTCGGCTTCGCGGGCCAGAAACGCTTCGGGGATGGTGGTCATGCCGATGATGTCGCAGCCCCAGCGGCGGAACACCCGGCTTTCGCCGATGGTGCTGAAGCGCGGCCCTTCGATGATGATGAAGTTGCCGCCCATGTGAACCGTGCCGCCGGTCTCTTTAACGCTGTCGTACAAAATTTGGGAGAGCGCCGGCTCAAACGGCTCGGCGACGCTCATGTGGACGACCACGCCGCCCTGGTAATAGGTCAGCTCGCGGGAGCGGGTGCGGTCAAACAACTGATCCGGGATAACGATGTCACGCGGTTTGTAATCTTCGCGCAGGCTGCCGCAGGCGTTGGCGGCGATAATGTATTTAACGCCCAGCTTTTTCATGCCCCAGATGTTGGCCCGGCTGTTCAGCTCGGTAGGGCTGATGGAGTGTTTGCGGCCGTGGCGCGGCAAAAAGGCCACCCGCTGTCCCTCCAGCGTGCCGACAATAAAATTGTCAGACGGGTCGCCAAACGGGGTTGAAATGGAAATTTCTTCGACGTTGGTCAGGCCATCCATTTTGTACAGGCCGCTGCCGCCGATAACACCAATTTTTACGTCGCTCATACTGGTCTCCTTTGTAAAGTAGGAATCAGGGGTCGGGAGTCAGGAATCAGGTGGTTGCTAATCACCCGTACCCGCCGAATTTGTCAGGTTCTGTTGACATTTGTCTAAAACTGTCATTTTGAGGAGCACAGCACCGACCTGTGCCCATCAGGGTAAAAATCTCCGTTTTGCCGGTAAAATTGTATCCAAATCCAGAGATTCTTCGCTCCCTTCGGCCGCTCAGAATAACATAATGTAAAATGTCAACACACCCTAATCTGCCGGAATAAGTTCGGTGATAAATGTATCGGTCAGGCTGCTGATAAAATGGGCCAGCAGCCGCCCGGTGCGTTCCACATCCTTCACGCTCACAATTTCTACTGGGGTGTGCATGTTGCGGCTGGGCACCGAAACCAGCACCGTCGGCACGCCCTCGCGGCTCACCTCGATGGCGTAGGCGTCGGTGCCGGCGCCGCTGGGCATAATTTCGCTTTGAAAGGTCAGTTCGAGCTGGCGGCAAATATCAACCAGTTTTTGGCGGATGACGGGGTGATTGCCCGGCCCCAGCGCGATGACCGGCCCTTTATCCAGCTTCACCTCAATTTCGTCCACATCGGCAAAGGTAACATCAACCACAAGGGCGGCATCGGGGCGAATGGCGTTGGCCTGAGTTATTGCGCCAACATACCCGCCGCCCCACTCCTCGGTGGCGGTGGCAACGGCGTACACGTCCCACTGATGTTTGAGATTTTGCAGCGTTTGCAGGCAAACCACCAGCGCCGCAATCGACGAACGGTTGTCCATTGCTTTGCCGGAGATCAGATCGTTCTGCAATTCGGCCGGTTCGCGGTAAAAGGAAATCAGATCGCCGGGCTGCACCTGTTTGGCTACGTCGGCGGGGGGCAACCCAATATCGATGAGCAGTTCCTGGGGATCGATAGTGCTGGAATCGTGGCCGGGCACGGCAAAATGGGGCGGAATGGAGCCGATCACCCCCGGCAGGTTGCGCCGGCCGTGGACAATCACTTCCTGCCCCATCAGCACCCGGTTGTCCAGACCGCCGTAACGGGTGAAACGCAAAAAACCGCGGTCGATTTTGGTAACAACCGCGCCCAGTTCATCCAGATGGGCGGCCAGCATAATTTTGCGGCGCTCCGGGCCGGGCTGCTCGCCGAGCTTGACGCCCACAATGCTGCCCAGCCGGTCGTGCTCAACCCGGTCAGCAACAGAGGCAAACTCGGCGGCAACGGCCTGATGAATGTTATTGTCGCCGCCGTAGCCGGTAACGCCAATGGCCACAGACAGCCGTTTAATGAGGGACAGGGTGGAATTTTCGGTCATTTTGATTGCTCACACTGGCAGGATTATAA
>CAYOXS010000290.1:3821-7694 GCA_964407935.1 uncultured Caldilineaceae bacterium | reverse complement strand
TCAAAGCTGATAACCCGGCCCAGCGCCTGCTCAACCGTGAGCGCCCGTTCCGGCAGCATGGCGTGCTGGGCGGCGCGTTCGTCCGGCGGAAAATCCAGCACATCGATGATGCGGTTGAGGTTGCCAACCAGCGGCAGAGTGCCGTGTTGCAACACAATCTTTTTGCGGCGCAGTTGGGCGCTGCCGATCAGTTTTTTGCCGTTTACCGTAATTTCATACACCGAGGGCGTATCAAAACAAACCGGCCCGCCGCCGCTGGTTTCCTGCCGTTTAACGCGCGCCTCTTCGCGGCTGGCCTGTTCGGCATTGAGGCCCAGCCGGTGCAGGCCGCGCAGCAGGCCCAGGCTCAAAATGCGGTAACTTTCTACCACGCCGCCTTCAATGCGCGGGTCGTCCTGCGGAATGATCAGGCTGTAGGTAGCCTCGTCGGTGTGCAGGATGGCCTTGCCGCCGGTGGGCCGCCGCGTCCAGGTGTAGCCGCGTTGGGCCAGCGCCGCCAGATCGATATCGGTCCAGTGCTGGTTGTAGCCCAAACTCAGGCAGGCCGGTTCCCACTGAAAAAAGCGCACGGTCGGGCGGCCGTCGCCCTCGGCCAATGCCTGCAAAATAGCCTCATCGATGGCCATGTTGGTGGCGCCGTCCAGCGGCGGCGTAATCAACAGTCGCCATTCGGCGCGGGGATAACGTGAAGCAGAAGAGTCAATCATAAGCTGGCTGAAACCCTGTTGGTTGGCAACTGAGCTGCCGGCGCGTGACCTGGCCCGGCGCAAATATCAAAGCTGGGGCAGGCCGGGCAACTGCTGGAGCGCTGCTCGGCTACCATAATCGCCCGGTCAGCGCTCCAAAAGAAGTTGTCCGGGCCAATAGCCTCGGCCAGTTTGCTGCGGGTGAGCATGTGCATCACCTGCGGCTGAACCGCCGCCAGCAGCAGAACTTTGTGCTCGTGTTGAATTTTTTCGTGCAGCGTGGCCAGCGCCTCCAGGCCGGTAATATCAATGTTGGGTACGGCCCGCATCGACAGGATCAGCACGTGGGTGTCGTCCAAATTGGCAAAGGCCTCGTTGAAGCTGTTGGTGGCGGCAAAAAAGAGCGGTCCGGTTAAATAGGCCACCCGCACATACGGGCAGGTGCCGCGCACCGGCAGGCCGCGTTCGCGCATCCGGGCGGCATCAACCATGCGCACGTCGACACCGAGGTTGGC
Organism: uncultured Caldilineaceae bacterium; assembly: GCA_964407935.1. GTDB lineage: Bacteria > Chloroflexota > Anaerolineae > 4572-78 > J111 > J095. The sequence continues at coordinate 6,493 of CAYOXS010000290.1, read as the reverse complement.
CGCCTGGTTGATAAACACCATCGCCGACAGGGCCGCGCCGATCAAAATGGCCTGGGTTAAATCCAGAGTGATGGTTGCCAGCAGCGTCACTGCAAAGGTAATAATAGCCGTTTTAAAGCGATTTGTAAACATAAAACGGATGGCCGGCCATTCGTTCATGCGGTAGGCGGTGACCATCAGCACGCCGGCCAGCGCCGCCAGCGGCACCAGGGCGATGACCGGGGCCAGCAGCAGCGCCGAGGCCAGCAGCGCCAGCGCGTGAATGATCGACGTGAGCCGGGTTTGCCCGCCCGATTTAATGCCCACCGAGGTGCGGGCAATGGCCGCCGTGGCCGGAATGCCGCCAAAAAAGGGAATCACAATGTTGCCCACGCCCTGCGCAATCAATTCCTGGTTGGCGTGCAGCCGGATGCCGGTCATTTTGCTGGCCACCGCGCCGCACAGCAGCGACTCAACCGCGCCCAGCGCCGCAATTGAAATAGCCGGCAGCAGCAGATCGTTCAGGTTGGCCCACGGAATGTTGGCCGGCAGCAGCCGCTCGTCCAGCAGAATGGTGCGCGGAATTTCGCCAATGCGGGCCACGTTCCAACCGGTAGCCACCGCAATGAGCGTGGCCAGCACTATCCCCAGCAGCGAGGCCGGCATATAGCGGCCCCAGCGCGCCGGCCAAAACAGCATCGTCACAATCACCGCCCCGCCGATGGCCATTGCCCGCCAGTCGGGGGCAAAACCGCCGTAAAAATAGCCCAGCAGCTTGCCCGCCGCCGATTCGGTGCCCGGCGTTTTTACGCCCAAAAAGTTGTCAATTTGGCCCACAAAAATGATGATGGCAATGCCGGCGGTAAAGCCGGTGATTACCGGGGCCGGGATAAAGGCGATAAATCGACCCAGCCGCAGCAGCCCTACCGCCAAAATAATCACGCCGGCCATCACCCCGGTTATCCAGGCTCCTTCCAGGCCGTAGCGCTGGGCAATCACAATCAAAATGGCGCTCATGGCCCCGGTTGGGCCGGAAATCTGGTACGGCGCGCCCGATAACGCGCCAATAATAATTCCGGCCAAAATAGCGGTAACCAGCCCGGCGGCGGCCGTGGCCCCAGACGCCACTCCAAAGGCCAGCGCCAGCGGCAGCGCCACCGCGCCCACGGTTAGCCCGGCCAGCAAATCCTGCCGGAATTTATCAAAATTGTAGGGCGAAAACTCTCGCCGCCAGAGCTGCCACAAACCCAGTGATTGCATATAAGCCTCCCCTTTTGTCAGTTGTGTCAAAATAAATAAGACCCTTCCGACAAATTGAGTCAGAAGAGCCTTTTGGCGGCGCCGGCGAGGTTAGCTGACGGGTTTGGGGTCCAAAAACACCCCGACCGATTCGTTTCGGATTCACCCCGGATAGGTGGGTCCCCCGCGTCTGGTCAGACTTTGGCGCTGATTTTTTTGATTAACGCTGCTGATTATAGGAGATGTGTCAATTTCGGCAAGTGACGCGGGCCGGACGCGCTGTTTGGGCAATTGGCCGCTGTCTATTTGGCGTTTCGGTGGGGCATCATTACCATGCAGAAAAATTATTTTATGGAGGCAGGGGTATGACGCACAAACTTGCATTGATCGGTTTTGGGACGGTGGGCCAGGGGTTGGCCGAAATTCTGCGCGACAAAGGCGCGGCGCTGCGCGATAATCTGGGTTTTGACGGCCAGATTGTAGCCATCTCTGATTTTATCAAAGGGTCGCTCTATCACCCGGACGGGTTGGACATCGCCAAACTGCTGGAAGTGGTGCAGTCCACCGGCAAGCTGGACGCCTACCCCGATTCGCCCGGTTTGGTGCGCGGCTGGGACAGCCTGACCACCATCCGCCAGAGCAACGCCGACACTGTGGTTGAGGTGGCCTACACCGACATCAACACCGGCCAGCCGGCCATCGATCACTGCCGCGCTGCGTTTACCAGCGGCAAAAACGTGGTGATGAGCAACAAAGGACCGGTGGCGCTGGCCTATCAGGAATTGTCGGCGCTGGCCAAAGAAAACGGCGTTCGCTGGGGGTTTGAAGGCACGGTGATGAGCGGCACGCCGGCGCTGCGCATGCCGCTGGTCTCGCTGGCCGGCAACGATATCCGCGAGGTGCGCGGTATTTTCAACGGCACCACCAACTTCATTCTCACCAAAATGGAAGAAGGCATGAGCTACGAGGCCGCGCTCAAACAGGCGCAGGAGTTGGGCTACGCCGAAGCCGACCCCACCGCTGATGTTGAAGGCTTTGACGCGCTGGGCAAAGTGGTCATTTTGGCCAACGTGATTATGAACGCGCCGCTCACCAAAAAGGATGTCGCCTGCCAGGGCATCAGCCAACTGACGCTGGAAGATATTGCCCAGGCCAAAGCCGCGGGCAAGCGCTGGAAACTCATTGCTCGCTGCACCAAAGAGGGCGACCGCGTGACCGCCAGCGTGGCCCCGGAAATGGTCCCTCTCAGCGATCCGCTGGCCAGCATTATGGGCGCGACCAACGCCATCACCTACGACTGCGATCTGGCCGGGCCAATCACGCTGGTTGGGGCCGGCGCGGGCCGGGTAGAAACCGGCTTCTCTATTTTGATCGATTTGATCAATATTCATCGCGGCAATATCTAGCGGCGTGGGGGGGGGGGGGGGGGCGCGCGGGCCCCCCCCCCCCCCCCC
>CAYOXS010000290.1:0-3811 GCA_964407935.1 uncultured Caldilineaceae bacterium | reverse complement strand
AAACGCCAATTTTTGACACGTGTCCGCCCAAGAACCCATTTTGGGGCAGGGGGGATGAGGGGCAAAGCCACACAACTTGAGTTATTTAACGGCGGCGAGGTGCGCCCACCGTATCCGGGTAGCCCCCCTCATTTCCCATTGAACTGTTAAAGAAACCCTGTTATGATGATAGACACAGGTGTTTTTCAGGCTATGGGGCCTTTGGCCCATCTCGCGCAGTGGGGGGATTTGAGATGGCCGCGATACAATTGGATCAAGCCGCAGAGGCAACCGTTAACATTCAAGAAAACAGTGGCCAGGTAGCCATTGGCAAATACGTGGTGCAGATTGGCTCGGTGCACGGGGGCGTGGTCAACATTGCCATGCCCGCCGAGCAGCCGAGCTGGCAGCCGCGCCCGTTGCCGGTGCTGCTGCGCCCGCGCCGCTTTGCCGGCCTGCTGGACCGCCAGCCGGAGTCGCAGGCCGCCGCTGCCGCCCTGCAAACTCTCGAGCCGCTGGAGTTTTTTGGCCGAGCCGGGCAGGGCAAGACCTCGCTGCTGCGCCACCTGGCCTACCAGCTCCCCACCAGCGCCTGCCCCGCCGGCATTATTTACCTGCCGGCTCAGAATCAACCCCAGGCCGACCTGCTCCAATTCCTCTTTGAAGCCTTTTTTGAAAGCAACATTCCGGCCAAACCCACCGACGCCCAGATTCGGCACGGGCTAAACCAGCAGCAGGCGCTCGTTCTGCTGGATGATGTTGATTTGCCCCGCGCGGAGGTTGAAGCGCTGCTTGACCACGCGCCGCAGTGTGCTTTCCTGCTGGCCTCGCCGGAGCGCCGTTTGTGGGGCGTCGGCCAGTCGCGGCCGCTGGGCGGCCTGCCGCCGGACGATGCGCTGGCGCTGCTGGTGCGAGAGCTGGACCGGCCGCTCACCGCCGATGAAGAAGCCGTTGCGCCCACCCTGTGCGCCCTGCTCGAAGGCCATCCCCTGCATCTGTTGCAAATCGCCGGGCTGGTGCGCCAGCAGCAGGTATCGCTGGTTGAGATTGCCAGTAAATTGCAGCAGCACGCGCCCCGCGAGGCGCTGGCCGGGCAGCTACTCACCGGCCTGTCTGCCCCGGAGCGGCGGATTGTTGGGTTACTGGCCACGCTGGCCGGCACGCCCCTATCGCTGGAGTACATCGCCGAGCTGGCCGGCCTGCCCGATCCGCTGCCGGTTTTGGAGGCGCTGCGCCAGCGCCAGATTATTCACAGCCACAGCCCGCGCTACAGCCTCACCGCCGTGCTGGTCGAGAATTGGCCGTCCGCCTGGGATGTGTCCATGTTAACCGGGCGGGTGCTGGCCTACTTTACCCGCTGGGCCGAGCGCCAAACCTCGCCGGAGCGATTGTTGGCCGAAGCCGACACCCTGCGCCAGCTTCTGACCGGAGCGGCGGCGGCGGCGCGCTGGCCGGAGGCTTTGCGCCTGGCGCGGGCCATCGAGGGCGCATTCAGCCTGAGCGGCCACTGGGGCGTGTGGTCAGAAGTGCTGCACACCGCGCTGCGGGCCGCCGATGCGCTCGGTGACCGGGCGGCCAAAGCCTGGGTGTGGCATCAACTTGGCACGCGCGCCCTGTGCCTCGACGACATGACCACCGCTCAAACCGCCCTCGGGCGAGCGCTGCGCCTGCGTGAAACGCTCGGCGACCGGGCCGGCGCGGCAATTACCCGCCACAACCTCAATTTGCTGCTGGGGCCGCCGCCCCCGCCGCCGCAATCATCGCCGCCGGCTCCGCCCGCGCCCAACGGCCCAACCGCCGCAACCGGCCTGCCGTGGCCGCTGTTGAGCGTGGCCGGGTTGCTGCTGGCCGCGCTGGTCGCGGTTCTGGTTTGGAGCGCCGGGCCGGGGGCATCGCTCTTTGCTGGAGCGAAAGACCCGCCGCCATTGGCGCAGATTGGCCAGCCCCAACTGCCGGCCGCAACTCCGGTCATCCTGCCGAGTTTTACTCCTACGGCCACCCCGGCTTTCACCGCCAGCGCCATCCCCTCACTTTCGCCCAGCGACACCCCGCTACCCCCCAGCGCCACGCCCCCGCCGTCGGCCACGCCAACATCCACCGCCACTGTCACCCCAACCGCATCGCCAAGTTCAACCGCCACACCCTCACCAAGCGCCACCTTCAGCCCCACACCCACCGCCACCCTGTCGCCCACCTCCACCAACACGCCGGTGCCGGTGGCCTGGCTCAACCCCACCAGCCTCGATTTTGGCCTGCTGCGGGTGGGCGATTCCAGCCGGACCCAGACCGTGACTCTGGTGAACACCGGCGGCGGGTTGCTGTCGGCATCCAGCGTTATCCTTGAAGGGGAAAACGCCGATGACTTTTTGATGGACGCCGGAAACTGCCAGGTTTATCCCGGTTTGCCGGCCAATGGCGTCTGCACCATTTACGTTCGGTTCAGGCCGACCGCCGGCGGCAATCGCCGGGCCAGCCTGACGGTGTTTTCCAACAGTTTTGACGGTGCACGCAGCGTCTTTCTCAGCGGCGCCGGCCGGGCCGATCCGGTGATCAGCCTCAACCCGGCCAGTCTGGATTTTGGCGAGCAGCCGCTGGGCAGCGCCGGCAAACAACAGGGGGTAACGGTGACCAACAGCGGCCAGGGCGAGCTGGTGATTAGTAGTGTCAGCCTGGGCGGCGCTGCGCCTAAAGACTTTGCCGTTGAACAGGCCTGCACCAATCTGGTGCTGTCGCCCGGCGATAGCTGCCCGGTGACGCTCCAGTTTAGCCCCACCGCCGCCGATGTGCGCAATGCTGAATTGATTGTGGCCGGCAACGCCACCAACAGCCCGCAGCGATTGCCCCTGCGTGGCATTGGGCTGCTCGCGCAGCCCGATCTGGCGTTCACCGGGTTCGATATTACCGGCCCCGGCCGGACCAACCAAAACGGCGAGGTGCTGCTGCCGGTGAGTCTGGCTGTGATTAATCGGGGCAGCGCCGAGGCTGGCGTCTTCAAACTTTCCACCGAGTACACCGGGCCAAACGGCACCTTTGCCGTGGCCCTGACCGTGCCGGGGCAAAACAGCGTTTGGTATCCCTTTACCGGCGGGCCGCTGCCGGCCGGTGAGCAGGTTTCGTTTAGCGGCTACCTCACATTTCCGCCCCAAAACCAGGGGCAAAGCGTGTCGCTGGTGGCCCTGGCCGACAGTTGCAGCGGCGATGAATTTATGCCGCCGTTCTGCCGGGTAGAAGAAAGCCGCGAGGACAACAACCGTTCGCCGACGCTGGATACCACGCTGCCCTCGGAACCAATTCTCAGGTAGCAGGATTGACGATGGATATTGCTCAGGCTTCACTCAAAACCGCCGCCGACCTGCGCACCGTGGCGCAGTTGTCCCAACTCTCTATACCGGAGGTGTCGCGCTTGACCCTGCCGGAATTGGAAGCCGTGGTTGAGCAGGTGGCCCGGCTGGTGCCGGCGGGCAACATCCCCGGTTTGATTCTCAGCGGGCTGGCCCGCCTGCCCAACCATCGCCTGCCGGCGCAAACCGTCCGGCGCGATTTGCGGCTGTTGTTTCAGGGTGCGGAGCATACACTGGACAAAGCCGTGTTCGCCGCGTTTTTTGCCGGGCCGGCGGCGGTGATCGGCGCTTATCAGGGGTTGCTCAAACTGGCCGGCAAAGACCCCGCCGCCGCTTTCCCGGAAGGGACGTGGCAGTTTTACGTGGAATACGCCATGCGCGAGGACACGGCTCGCCACGCCACCGAAACCCACGGTTTTGACAGTTTTTTGCGCCAGCGTCAGCTTCAACTCAGCGCCGTGGATCGGGCCGCGGCCTGGGTGATGGCCGCC
>CAYOXS010000289.1:0-7722 GCA_964407935.1 uncultured Caldilineaceae bacterium | reverse complement strand
GATGACCTGCTGAGTTATGCGGATGCCCTCGATGGCGAAGTTTTGGAGTTACCCCGTTTTAGCGATAGGGAGAATTAGGCCAATTCGGTGAGAAATCCAGGTCTGGACAATCACTTTTAAGAAATACAGGTAATTTACGATGAAGCATGCAATTATTTACGATAGGGCCAGTACCATCCTACAAAAGGACAACTACAGTCGGGTTAACGCCCGCGAAATGGGTATCAGGATAGCAGAGCAGAACGGCTTTACCTGGGAATATGTAAAAGAGATTGGCAGCGGGACAACGCTCACGGGCAGACCGGAAATGATGAAGATTCTAGACAGAATCGCAGCGGGGGAGATTCAGGTTATCATTGTGCAGGAACTAGACCGGCTGGCTCGTCCAGAAGAGCCGGTTATTTATTCGACAATCCGCAACACTCTTATGGCTTACAACGTTATCATTTACACCCACACCAGCCGGGTTGACCTGAATAACGATGATGACGATTTTGTGGCAGACATCACCATGAGCGTTGCAAAGAAGGAGCGCCGGCGAACGCTAAAACGGATGAGGCGGGGCATGAAGGCCCGCGCCGAATCGGGTAAGTTTGCGTGTGGGCCAGCCGGACTTGGATATGCCGTTACGGGAAGTGGCAGCAACAGCGATTTGGAGGTTGACCCAGAAGGGGCTAAACTGGTAAAATTGATATTCAACACCCTTGAAACAACAGGCGGCAACTTGCACGGAACGGCGCAACAGCTTAATGAATTGGGGTACCGTGGCAGTTTGGGCGGCGCTTTTAGGGCGAATACCATAAAACGCATTGTTGAACGTAAATTATTTATCGGGATTCTTGAAACCAGATTAACGGAGCAGGTTTTTCACCGGCCAGACCTACAGATTATCACTGTTGAACAATTTGAGAGGGTGAATAAAATGCTCGAAAAACGTTCAGATAAAAACAAAAACGCCAAAGGGGTGAAGGGACGATATATTTTTACCGGCTTCGTAATTTGTGGCAATTGTGGCGGGACGATGGTTGGCGCAAGACGAACAGAGGGCAATATTACCTATCAATGTGTTGCACGCCGGCATTACGGCAAAACTGCCTGTAGCGCGTCAAAAGCGTATGCCGAACATTTGATATTACCGCCTATTGTTGAATTCTTGGCCGAATTCATTCACGACCAGATTGACTTGCAGAACAGTCTTAACGAAGCTACCGCCAAATACGGCAAGTCCATTACCGAAGAAGCTCTTGAATCTGCCGTTCAAGGCGAGTTGGCTTCTGTGAAGGCCGGAAAGCAACGTTTGGTTGATGCCATTATCACCGGTATTCTTACAGCCGATGAAGCCGGCGCGAAGCTGGCAGAGCTACGAGAGCAGGAACAGCGGTTGACGGTTGAGGTTGCCGGTATTACCGAAAAAACGGAGATGTTAGAAGAATGGCAGCTGGCTTTAGACTCGCTCAAGGACGTTGACAAGGATGGTATTGCCGACCGGCTTTACACTATGGCGGAGCATATGCCGGTTGCTTTCCGGCAATTGTTAGGATTGGTCTTTGAGCCTGACAGTTTGCAGGTAAGAACGGAGCAGGTAAAAGGGTCTCAGAATTGGGTCGGCTATCTTGACGATTACCGGCTAACAGAAGCAATGCAGGAAGTGCAAGACGGGGCTATATCTTTTAGTACTAAAAGTAGAAATCGAGTAAGATGCAGGTTTGGAGGATGCCTTATGCGTAAGCGAGTGTTGGTAGTTGACGATGTGCCGGATTGGCAGGCCCAACTGCAAACCATTTTAAAGAGCGATTACGACGTAATTACTGTTGACAGCTACGATGACGCGCTGGAAATTGTCCGGGAGCGCAGTATCGAGCTGGCGATTGTCGATTTGCGCCTGAGTCCCACCGATGAAAACGACCGGCAGGGGTTGAAGCTGCTCGCGGAACTGGCTGAACACCGCATCAACGCTATTGTGCTCACCGGTTATGCCGAACCGGATATTCAGGAAGAGGCCGAAGAAAAATACCACGCCTTTGATTTTATCGACAAAGGGGTGCTGGCCAACAATTTTCAACGTATCCGCGAGGCGGTGCGCGAGGCGTTTGACCTGCTCGAAGCCAAAGAAAAGGCCAAAAAACAGGCCATTCGCGCCGCCAGCGCGCTGCAGAGCGTGTCTTTTACCAAGGAGCTGGCCAGTTGGCCACTGCGCAAATTTAGAGACAAAAAATGAGCCTCAGCCTCAACATCGAAAGCATCATCCTGCTGCTGTTTTTTATCGCGCCCGGTTTTACCTTTACTCGCACTTACACGGCCTATCGGCCCCGGTACTACCGCCAGCCCACCGCCTTTGAGCAGTTTGTGCTGGCCATTGTTGGCAGCACGGTAATTCACGCGGCGGTGCTGGCGCTGATTGCGCTGGGCGTATCGCTGTACTGGCTGTTTACCGGCCAGCTGATTTACCTGATACCGCTGCAACCGCTCAACAGCTACCCGGTGCCGGTGTTGGCCGCCATGTTGCTCATCAGCTTTTTTTATTTGACCACCACACTGGTAGTGGCCCGGCGTTTTGGCACAGTTTTGGGCCGCCGCACCGATCTGGACCGGCCCAGGTGGTGGAACTTTTTACTGGGCATCGATCCCCCCGAACCGTTCTTAATGTGGCACACCATTTTGCAGATTGAGCCGCTGGAGCTGGATTTGATCCCGCCCCGGCTGCACGTTCAAATGCGCAGCGGCGAGTTTTTTAAAGGCGATCTGTACCAGATGCGGCTGGTGGGGGATGAGGAAAACACGGTTGAGCTGGCGCTGCGCAATGTATTTTATCGCCGGCAGCCAACGGCCAACGAGGCCGACGGTTTTCAGCCGCTGACGCAGCAAACCGTGCTGCTCAAATCCAACGATATTCTGTGGCTCACCCGCAACGACCGGTAACAAGCCAGCCTGATTTACGATTTTGGATTTTAGATTTTGGATTTACGATTTACGTTTTACGCAACACGAATTACGTTTCATAATGTCACCCTCCTGAAATCCCGATGAACCACAATATTCTACGCAAGGATTTGTTAATTAATGTTTGAAATTGTCTTTCTGGGGACGTCTGCCTCGGCCCCATCCATCCAGCGCGGGCTGTCGGCCAACGTGGTGATGCACAACGAGCATCGCTTTTTAATTGATTGCGGCGAGGGCACCCAGCGCCAGATTTTGCAGAGCGGGCTGGGTTTTAAACGCCTCAACAAAATTTTGCTGACCCACGGCCATTTGGACCACATTTTGGGGTTGGGCGGTTTGGCTTCTACATTTAGCCGCTGGGAAGCCATCGACTCGATGGATATTTACGGCAGCAAATCGACCCTGGACCGGGTGCGCGACCTGCTGTTTAAAGTGGTGCTGCGCGCCAGCAAACTGCCCATAAAAATCAACCTGATCCCCATTGAACCCGGCCTTATATTTGAAGACAAAAGTTTTCAACTGAGCGCCTTTTCCGTGACCCATCGCGGGGCCGATTGTTACGGTTTTCTGTTTCAGGAAAAGTCGCGCCATCCCTTTTTAAATGACAAAGCCGAAGCGCTGGGCGTGCCGGTTGGCCCGGTGCGCCGCGAGCTGGTTTCGGGCCAGGCAGTAATGCTGGCCGACGGCCGGGTGATTGAGCCGGAGCAGGTGCTCGGCCCGGAAATTCCGGGGGCCAAACTGGTGTTCATTGAAGATGCCGGCCGCACCGACAACCTGCTTGATGTGGCCCAAAACGCCGACGCGCTGGTGATTGAGTCCACCTATTTGCACGAAGACGCTGACATGGCCCACGATTTTGGCCATATTACCGCCACGCAGGCCGCGCACCTGGCCCGCGAGGCCAACGTGAAGCAGCTTTACCTCACCCACCTGTCGCGTCGTTACCGCGAGCAGGACATTCTGGCCGAAGCGCAGTCCATCTTCCCGGCCAGTTCGGTGGCCCGCGATTTTGACCGGGTAAAAGTGGTCAAGGAAAAAAGCGCTTAAATGGACTGGGATCTTCTCCAAAGCGGAGCGCGGCAATATCATCTGGAATTATCCGCCGGCCAGCTAGCGGCCTTTGAAATTTACGCCCGCGAGCTGCTGGACTGGAACCAGCGGATTAACCTGACCCGCATCACCGAGCCGCAGGAAATCATCACCAAACATTTCCTCGATTCGCTGTCGGTGGCGCTGGCGCTGGCCGATTTGCCGGCCAACCTGTCGCTCATCGATGTGGGCGCTGGCGCCGGTTTTCCCGGCCTGCCGCTGAAAATTGCGCTGCCTCACCTGCGGCTCACGCTGCTGGAAGCTACCGGCAAAAAAACCAAATTTCTGGAGCACGTCATCGAGCTGCTGCATCTGAGCGATACGCGGGTGGTGACTGCCCGCGCCGAAGAGGCCGGCCGCGACCCGGCGCACCGGCAGCGGTACGATGTGGCCGTGGCCCGGGCGGTGGCGGCGCTGCCCGTGTTGGCCGAATATACCCTGCCGCTGGTCAAACCGGGCGGGCGGGTGATCGCCCAAAAGGGGCAGTCGCCCGCCGAAGAGGCGCGGGCGGCGGCCAACGCGCTGGGCATTTTGGGCGGGCGGCTGCAGCAGATTCTGCCCGTGGCCGTGGCCGGGCTTGACGAACAACGCCATTTGCTGGTGATTCAAAAAACAAAGACTACCCCGCCCCAGTATCCCCGGCGGCCCGGTTTGCCGGCCAAAAAGCCAATTTAGCCTCCTTTGACGATGCCCAAAATTGCGGTATACTAGCACCACATTAATCTCAGGAATCCTCAATTGTTTGCTTCCAAAGCCAGGTATTTTGCCATCATTATTATGGCTGCGTTACTGCTGTCAGGCTCCAGCAGCAGCGCGGCGCAGCCCCCGGACCCGCAAATTGACCCGGCGCTGGTTGATACAGTGTTCAACGCGATGACCCCGGCCGAACGCGTGGGCCAGCTTTTTCTGGTGTCATTTAACGGCAACCAGCTCGATGCAACCTCTGATATCGCCCAACTGGTGCAGGTTTACCGCGTGGGCGGTGTGGCGATTTCAGCCCGCAACCGCAACTTTTTTAACGGCGGTGATACGCCGGCGCAGGTGGTGCGCTTAACTAACAGCCTGCAAACGCTGGCCCAGCAGCCGCCCGCGGCCGAAACCCTGCAAAAATCGGCGGAACTGACGGCCACGACCGTGCTCACCAGCAGCGCGTACAACCCCATCCCCCTCTTTATTGCCCTTGAGCACGAGGGCGATGGCTTTCCCAACACGGAAATCCGGGGCGGCAAATTGCCCGATGTGCCAAGCGCGATGGCGCTGGGCGCAACCTGGAATCTGGATAACGCCCGGGCCGTGGGTGAGGCTGTCGGCCACGATCTGTCGCTGCTGGGGGTTAATATGCTGTTTGGCCCTTCGCTGGATGTGCAGGATAACCCCCGGCCCAACCAGCCGCGCGGGCTGGGCGTGCGCACTTTTGGCGGCAGCCCGTATTGGGTGGGAGAAATGGGGCACGCCTACATTGAGGGCATTCACCGCGGCAGCGGCGGCCGGCTGCTAACCATCGCCAAACATTTCCCCGGTTTTGGCAGCAGCGACCGCGAGATTAACCGCGAAGTGCCCACCATTTTGAAATCGCTGGATGATTTGCGCCGGGTTGAATTGCCGCCCTTTTTCAAAGTGACCAATCTCGACAATACCGCCGAGGGTGTAACCGATGGGGTGATGACGGCGCACGCCCGCTACCAGGGGTTATCTGGCAATGTGCCCATCAGCCTTGATGCGCGCAACCTGCCGGCTTTGCTGGCGCTCAAAGAGTTTGGGCCGTGGAAAGAGGCCGGCGGGCTGGTGGTTAGCGCGTCGCTGGGAGCGCCGGCGGCGGTTGACAGTATGGCCACCAGCCGGGATATGTTCCCCGCCCGCCGGCTGGTGCAGGATGCGTTTTTGGCTGGCAGCGATATGCTGCAACTGGTCAATTTTAGTTTTGACCCCGAAAACTCCGCCGCGCAGTTGCGGAACATTGCCGATGCCATCACCTTTTTTCAGGAAAGATACACCACCGACGCCAATTTTCAGACGGTGGTTGACCAGCGGGTGAAAAATATTATCCGCGCCAAAATGAAAATTTTTGGCCCGGACCTGTTCAATGCCGCGCCGCAAATCAACCCGGAAGCGCTCAACCAGCTTGGCGCCGCGCCGCTGGATTTAAACCGGATGGCCCAGGCCGGGGTTACGCTGATTACCCCAACCACCCGTGATGGGCGAACAGTATTGGCCAACCCGCCGCAAACCGGCGAAAATATTCTGATTTTTGTGGATGACCGGCTGAGCCAGGATTGCACCGGCTGCGCCCGGGTGCCGCTGATCAAAACCACGGCAATCGAAGACCAGATTTTGCAGTTATTTGGCCCGGCCGCAACCGGGCAGATTTTGCCGGAGCAGATTTCCAGCCTCGGTTATTCGGAGTTAAAGGAAATTCTAGCCCCGCCGCCGGAACCGGATGCCGAAACCCAGGTCCGTATCGACGCCACCGAAACGCTGCTGGCCGACGCCGACTGGGTTATTTTTGCTATGTTGAACATTGACCCCGACAGCGCGCCGCAATCCGACGCTATGCGGGTATTGTTGCGCACCCGCAACGACTCGCTGCGGAACAAGCGGCTGGTGCTGTTTGCCTTTAACGCGCCCTATTTTCTGGACGAAACTGAAATCAGCCAGCTTACCGCATTTTACGGCCTCTACAGTAAATCATCCTATTACCTTGAGGCCGCCGCCCGGGTGCTGTTTCAGCAGTTTGAGCCGGCAGGCGCGTCTCCGGTGGCCATCCCGGCCATTGGCCCGCTTAACCTCAGCCCGGACCCCAACCAGGTTATCGACCTGATTCCTATTCAGGTAACCAGTGTCAATGGTACTGTTTCGGTGATTGAGCAGGTGCCGGAGTCTGGTTCGATTGATTTGAAAGTGGGCGACAGCATTCTGTTCAGAACCGGCGTAATTGTTGATAAAAATGGGCATCCGGTGCCCGATGGCGTCGTGGTCGACTTTTTCCGGTATTACCCGCTGGAAGGGCTTTCGCTGGAGCCGCTGCAAGGCAGAACCAAAAACGGGGTCGCCGAGGTATCGATTGTAAAAGAGCGCGATACGCCGCTGCAAGTGCGCGTTTCCAGTAACCTGGCCGTGCAGTCGGTAACGTTTAACGTAGGGCCGGGCATCGTCGATACGCCCACGCCCACGCCATCGCCAACAATCTCGCCCACCGCCACGTGGACACCCACGCCGCCGGCCACAGATACGCCCACGCCGGAAGATACCGCCACGCCCACGCCGGAGCCAACCGTCACGCCAATGTCTGCGGCTCAATCCGATCTCAACGGCGGCAGCCCGGTTGATCTGTTAGATTTGGTTTATGCAATGTTGGGGGCGGTGGTTATTGCCGGGATTGCCTTTACGCTGGGCGGTGACCGTTTCCCGCTGGAAGAACGGGTGCGCTCGGCGCTGGTGCCGGTGGCTTCCGGGCTGGTAGGCTACATTTTTTACACAATGGCCGCGCGCGCGTTTCCAAATTCGGAATTTATGCATTCGCTGGTGCGGCAAAGCGGCGCCGGTCATTGGGCTGCGCCGCTGGTCAGCGTTGTTTTTGCGGTTTTGGGGGTGATCATCTGGCATTTAAAGCCGGGCCGGGTTTTCTGGAGAAAAGCCTAGCGGCTGACTTCGCTGATGGGGTTGGGCGGCGGGCCGGCCACGCCGTTTTCCTGG
>CAYOXS010000288.1:0-7747 GCA_964407935.1 uncultured Caldilineaceae bacterium | reverse complement strand
GGATGGCCATGCCGCGGGCAAACGCGCCGTAAAAATGGGTGTGCGCGCAGATCATGCCCGGCATCACAATTTTCCCGCCAGCGTCGAGCTTTTCAGCGGCGGGGTATTTGGCTTCCAGATCGGCGGTCCGCCCTACTTCGACGATGGTGTCGCCTTCAAAATAAACCGCGCCGCCGGGCTGCACGCGCCCCTGGTCATCAAACGTGAGCACGGTACCGTTAGTAACTAGCATTGATTTCTCCTTTGAAAATAAGTTTGGTAACCCCCTCCCCCTGACAGGGGGAGGGTTAGGGAGGGGGGTCTCGCTGCCGTCATTGTAACCCGGGCCGGGATGCCGGTCAACAATGAAACTTTTATCTTATGCCACTGAGCCGGGAATATGCTATAATTAAGCTCAACCCCGTTCCCCAAAGGATTTGAGCATGCAGGCAAACAAAACCCTCTTTTTTGCGATTATCGGCGGCGCTGTGCTGGCGGTGGCCCTGATGTTTGCGGCGGTGGCCTGGCTGCGCAGCAGCGGCACCGAGTTGACTCCTCCCCCTCAAAAAATTGACATTGAAGTGGTGGCCGCGCCGGGCCTCAAAGATTGGGTTAACCAGGCGGCCAATGATTTTAACGCCTCGCAGACCAATATTACCGCGCGCGTTTCAGAGGCCACCGAACTGGTGCCATCGAGCAAATTTCAAACCGCCGCAGCGTGGATTCCCGAAGCCACATTTGTGGCGGCCTCGGCCGGGCGCAATTTTGCCGGCGGCGATTCGGTGGCCAGCACCGGCCTAGCCTGGGGCGCGTACAGCGACAAACTCGCCGCGTTTCAGCAGGCTTACGGCGAGCTAAACTGGAACAACCTGCACGCCAAAGCCACCAGCGCCGAGGGGTTAAAACTGATCATCGACTCGCCGCGCACATCCGGGGCGGGGCTGGCGGCGCTGGCTTCGGCGGCGGCGGCGCAGCAAAATGCCAACCAACTGACCGAAGCCAATGTTGGCGCGGCTACAACCTGGCTCACCGAAACGCTGGGTAACAACAACGCCCAGGCCCGGGCCGAAGCCGCGGCCACGCTGGCCTCGGTGCAGGGCCGCTCCATTGCCGATGTTGGGCTGCTGCCGCTGGCGGCATGGCGGCGCGTTAAGCTTGATCAATCGGACCAGTTCACCGTGCTGCCGGCTCAACCGGCGGTCAGCCTGGATTATCCGTTTGTGATTGTCACCAACAACACCGAGGCGCAATCTGCCGCGGCCGCGTTTAAAGATTTTCTGCTCAAGCCGGAGCAGCAGGCCAAACTGGCCGGCTGGGGTTTTGATGCGGCCGGCGCGGTTTCCGGCGGCGTGCAGCTCGATGAGGCGGCGGCGCAGCGGCTGCGCAGTTGGGCCGACGTGACCCTGCGCTAAAATGAAAGTTGGGTGAGTGCGGAGTTAGGTGGGTGCGGTGAGTTTGGTGGAGATGTTTGGCGAAGCGCCCCGACATTCGCAGAAAACGGAGTCCAAACTTGCAGTTTTGGACTCCTGTCGCAAATTTTTAGAGACCGAGTCAGGAATCGCCTGATTCCTGACTCCCAACCCCTGAATCCTATTTTTACAGGAGATTATTTTATGCGCAAACTTAATTTTGTGGCTTTTTTGCTTCTTCCCGTTTTGCTGGCGCTGGCCTGCGGCTTTGGCGGCGATAGCACCAACAGCAGCGGCATCGAATTGACCGGGCAGGATACCGCCGCCGCGGCCTGTGCGGCAAACGCGGTTGAAATTGAAATTATTTACGCCCCGGAATCCGACCTGTACATGAACGGCGACGTGTATAAAGCCATCGACCAGTTTAACCAGGCCTTTGTCGATGGGCGCAACCCGGTTACCGGCCAGGCATTGGCCGAAGGTGAAAAACCGATTTGCGTCAAAGGCCAGCCGGGGTCGTCCGGCACGGTGGCGCAGGGCATCATCAACGCCATCATCGCCCCCAACAACGCCAATGTGTCCAAACCGACCCTCTTTTCGCCGTCGGTGAGCCACTGGCTGGCGCTGGTTAATTTTCAAACCGGCCGCCAGATTTTTGATCTGGCCGACAGCCCGCCCACGGCGCTGGCCCCGGTGGTAATGGCCATTTGGGAGAGTCGCCTCAAAGCCATTCAGGAAAAAGAGGGCACCACCGATGTCGGCTGGGCCGAGCTGCTCAAAGTGCTCAACTCGCCCAAGGGCTGGGCCGATTACAACGTTCCCGGCGAGCGCACCACCGTGTACTACGGCCACACCGACCCATTTATCAGCTCCACCGCGCTCTCAACGCTGATTGCCGAATTTTACGCCAGCGCCCGGGCCAACGGCAGCGACCCCAACTTTCGGCGGTTATCACTGGAGCAGGTGAACAACCCGGCCGTCCAGCAGGGCGTGCGAGACATCGAGGAGCTGATTCGCCACTACTCATCGCGCACCACCGAGTTTAAAGAGTACATCGCCCAGGGGCCGGATTATCTGGATTTTGTGGCGCTGGAAGAAAACGACCTCATTTTTATCAACCAGGGCAAAACCCAGTACCAGCCGCCGGAAAAGCTGGTGGCGCTTTACCCCAAAGAAGGCACCTTCTGGCACGAGCATCCCTTTGCCATCCCCAAAGCCGCTTGGGTGACCGACGAGCAGCGCACCGCGGCCAAAGTATTTACCGAGTATATTCGCAGCAGAACGGTGCAGGAAAAAGTGATGGAAGCCGGCTTCCGCCCGGCCAACCCGGAAGTGAAGGTGGGTTACCCCATTGTGCCGGAACTGGGCGTTGACCCCGACCAGCCGAAAACGATTTTGGAAGTGCCGGACCCCGAAGTTGTCGCCGCGGTGCAATCAAGCTGGCAGTTTGTAAAAAAGCAGGCCGACGTGCTGCTGGTCGTCGACACTTCCGGCTCGATGCAGGGCGACAAGATTGCCCAGGCCCAAACCGCGGCCAACGCCTTTCTGGATAAAATGCCGGCCCAAAACCGGGTGGGGCTGATCACCTTTAGCAGCCAGCCGCAGGCCTACGATTTTAATCTCAAAACGATGGTCTACCTCGATGACAGCAGCCTGCTCTCGCTCCAGCCGTTGACCTCGTTTGAGGGCGGCCAGGGCGACATTCGGGCGCAGGTCAATGCGCTGCAAGCCAACGGCGATACCTCACTGTACGATGCCATCGGGCTGTCGCTGGAAGTGCTCAAAAACGCCCGCGACGCCAATGACGACCGGATTCAGGCGGTAGTCATTCTGAGCGACGGCCAGGATACCAGCAGCCTGTCCTCGCTGCGCGATGTTGTTGAGCAAATCCAGGCCAACCGCGAAGACCGCAACCCGGTGATTGTGATCCCGGTGGCCTATGGCGGCGACGCCGACATTAACGCGCTCAATGGCATTGCCCGGGCCAGCGCCACCCGCGTTCAATCCGGCGACCCGGAGAATATTCAAAAAGTGCTGGAAATCATCAGTAGTTACTTTTAAAACCAAAAAACCGGCTGGCGGCCATGCCGGTAACACCGTACTTAATTGTGCCCATCCCCCCTGACCCCCCTTCCCTGCGGGAAGGGGGGATTTTAAAGAAAGGGTGACAATTTTGGGCGCGATGCGCCCAAAATTGTCACCCGATTCTTTATTTCCCCTCCCCCTAAAAGGGGGAGGGGTTAGGGGAGGGGGTAAATTGAGCCATAAAAGTTTGGTCACGGTTTAATGCAGTTCTGCCTTTGTGGAAGAGAAAATCAGAAAGAAAAAGTCCCCGGCACTTTTTAAGTGCCGGGGACTTTTTCTGCGCCGTTAAAGCCCCAGTTCTTTGGCCAGCGCCTGCGCCGAGGCTTCGGTGGGTTCAAAATCAACATTGGCCGCCAGCCGCCACGTTTCGCGGTGCGTTACCGCCGTGCCGGGAGCCAGCGTAACCAGCGGCCCCAGTGTCTCCAGCTCGATGAACTCGGTGCGGCAGTAACACTGGGTGGAGCTGTTGAAATCGGGATAAATTGCGCCCGGTTGGTACTTTGCCTGTTTGACAAACAGCGTGTCATCGAGACAGTAGCCCAGCCAGCCAGCCGGGTTGGCAAACCCAACTTTCAGCGCGTCCTGCTCCATTGAAGCGTGAATAAAAATGTAGCGGTTGCCCCACTGAATGAACTCGCTGTTGATGTCGGTGTAGGGCCACAGCGCCAACTGGCGGTTAGCCAGCACCCCGTCGGGATCGGCGGGGCCGCTAATTTGCGGTAAAATAGCGATGCCGCCCGGCCGGAGCTGGGTAATGGCCCACGGAGCCAGCTCCACCGGCCACAGGCCCTCGTTTTTGAGAGTGTGGTCAATCACCACCGTCGCCGAGTCATCCGGCAGGGTGATGAGCATTGATTTTTTGATGCCGGTTTTGGCCTCGGTGGGCTGGACAACTTCCAGCCCGTTGGCCAGTTCGGTCACGGCCAGCGGGTCGTTATCCGGCAGGTAGGTGCGGGCCATCACCTCCGGCGCGTGCCACAGCCGGTGGCCGCCCCACAGATTCATCGCGCCGCTGCCGGGGCAATCCAGGGTGACGCCGGGCAGTTCGGCCAGCAGGTTGTCGCCGCCGGGCAGGCCCAGCCGGATAATCCGCGGCCCCGCCGAAACCGAAACCAGCAGTTCGACGGCGCTGTTTTTGAGTGCGACACAATCGAGATCCAGATATTTTTGGGTGTTCATTTTAGCTCCTTGTTAACTATCGTAGGCGCGTTTAACTTCCTCGCCAATAATTTTGATCCCTTCGGCCAGATCAGCCTCATCGCCGGCATAATTCATGCGCAGGCATTCGTACTTGTGCGGCCATTCTTCCTGCAAACCGGGGAAGAAATATTCGCCGGGCACTACAATCACGCCGCGCTGTTTGAGCCGTTCGTAGAGCTGCTGGCTGGTCAGCGGCAGGCCGCGGAACCAGAGCCACAAAAAGAAAGCGCCTTCCGGCTTGTGGATAAAGAAATCGGTGCCGGCCAACTCGCGCTGGAGCAGGCTGACGGCGGTTTCGGCTTTGCGGCGGTAGTAGGGTCGGATAACCTCGCGCCCCAGCCGGATCACCTCGCCGCTTTGCACCAGATGTTGAGCCAGCGCCGCGCCGATGCTGCTGGGCGCGAGGCTGATAACCGCGTTCAACCCGGAGATGGCCGCAGCAATTTCCTCGCTGGCAATAACCAGCCCGGTGCGTGTGCCGGGCAGCCCCAGTTTAGACAGGCTCATACACAAAATGGTGTTGTCGTTCCAAGTGGGCCGGGCATCGGCAAAAATAATGTTGGGGAAGGGCAGGCCGTAGGCGTTATCCACAATCAGCGGGACATTGTGCCGCCGGGCCAGCGCGTCGAGCTGTTCCATTTCGGCGTTGGTCAGCACGTTGCCGGTGGGGTTGGTGGGCCGAGAAACGCATATCGCGCCGATGTCGTCGGTCACGGTCACGGCGTCAAAATCAACGTGATATTTGAACAGCCGGTTTGGCAAAAATTCAAACTCCGGCTTGCTGGCCGCGAATAAATCATCCGTCAGGCCGACATCCAGATAGCCGATGTATTCCGGGGCCAGCGGCAGCAGGATTTTTTTGCGGCTGCCATCGGCAAACTCGCCGGCGAGCATGTTGAACAGGTAAAAAAAGGTGGTCTGGCTGCCGGTGGTCAGCGCGATGTTTTCGGCCCGGAGCGGCCAGCCGTACTCCCGCCGCAGCAGCGCCGCCAGCGATTCCAGAAAGGCGCGGTCGCCCTGCGGCGCGCCGTAGCTGCCCATCAGTTGCTCAAATTGACGGTCATTATTGAGAATGGCGGCCATCTGCTCGCGGAACAGGGTTTGCATGGCCGGAATGTGGCCGGGGTTGCCGCCGCCGAGCATGATCATTTTGCGGTCGGCGGTGACGGCCTGGCCAAGGTCATCCATCAACTGCAAAATGCCAGATTTGCTGGTAAATTTGGTGCCAAATTTTGAGAAACGCATCGTTGTTGTCCTGAGTTGAGAATGTGAAGGTGGCTCAAGTATACGCCCGGTTGGCAATTGGGGCAATAAAAAAGCCGGCCAACCCGACCGGCTTTTTATGCGGCAGCAGCGCTACTTGCTCAGTGCCATCGACATGCCTTCTTCCAGTTCTTCCACCGATTTGCCGTAGGGGCGGGCTTTGGGCAGTGCCAGGTTGAGCAGCACACCCGTAATCCCGGCCAGGCCAATGCCCTGCAAGCTGAATTCGCCAGCGGAGAAGGTCATCCCGCCGATGCCGAATACGAGAACAACGGCCACAATGGCCAGATTGCGCGGCTCGGTCAAATCCTGCCCGGCTTTGACCAGGCTGTTCAACCCCACCACGGTAATCGAGCCGAACAGCAGGATCAGAATGCCGCCCATCACCGGCGCGGGGATGGTTTGCAGCAGCGCGCCCAGCTTGCCCACAAACGCTAGCAAAATGGCAAAAATGGCGGCCCAGGTCATAATAGCCGGGTTAAAGGCGCGGGTAATGGCTACCGCGCCGGTCACTTCTGAGTAGGTGGTGTTGGGCGGCCCGCCAATCAGCGAGGCGACCGAGGTGGCAATCCCGTCGCCGAGCAGGGTGCGGTGGATGCCCGGCTCTTTCAAAAAGTTTTTGCCGGTCACCTGGCCAATGGCCAGAATATCGCCAAAATGCTCAATAGCCGGGGCGATGGCGATCGGCATTATGAAGATGACTGCCGCCCAGTTCCACTGCGGGATGACAAAATCGGGCACGGCCAGCCAGGGTGCTTCGAGCACCGGGGTAAAGTTGACCACGCCCAGCGCCAGCGACACGGCGTACCCGACCACAATCCCCACCAAAATGGGGATCAGCCGCAGTGTGCCGCGTCCCAGCAGCATTACCAGCAGGGTGGTGACCAGAGCGATCATTGAAATCAGCAGCGCTGTGCCGTTGGAAATTGCGCCGTTGGTGGCCGCGCCGGTGGCCATATCGATGGCGACCGGGGCCAGAATCAGGCCGATGACCATGATCACCGGGCCGGTGACAATCGGCGGCAAAATCCGCAGCAAAATACTGACGCCGCGCCAGCGGATGAGCGCGGCCAGCGCCACGTAAAACAGCCCGGCCGCGGCCAACCCGCTCATTGTGGCCGGCACGCCCCACTCGGCCACGCCAAAACTGATCGGCGCGATAAACGCAAACGACGACGCCAGAAAGATGGGTACTTTGCCTTTGGTGATCAATTGAAAAATGAGCGTGCCCACGCCGGCCGTAAACAGGGCCACGTTGGGGTTTAGCCCGGTGAGCAGCGGCACCAGCACCAGCGCGCCAAAAGCTACAAACAACATTTGCCCGCCAATCAGGGCATCCTTCAACCGAAATTTGTATTCCGTGTTTGAAATTGATGAATCCATTATGCTTCTCCCTCCAGAGAAAATTGAAAAATTTACGCCCGGCCCAGCACCGACGCCAGCAGCGCCATCCGAATATACATCCCGTTTTTCACCTGCCTGAAATAGGCGGCGCGGGGGTCGTGGTCAACCGTGTAGTGAATTTCGCCAACGCGGGGCAGCGGGTGCATCACAATCATTTTTTCTTTGGCCTGGGCCATAATTTCCGGGGTGATCACGTAGTGATCTTTCACCTCCTCGTACTGGGCCAGATCAGTGAAGCGCTCTTTTTGCACACGGGTCACGTACAGCACATCGGCGTTTTTGATCACGTCGGCCACATCGTGCGTTTCGCGCACATCCAGCCCGGCGTCGATGACGTGATTCATGGTCGTCAGCGGCAGGCGCAAAATCTCCGGCGACACAAACCGCAGGCTGACATCGTACTGGGT
>CAYOXS010000287.1:6138-7778 GCA_964407935.1 uncultured Caldilineaceae bacterium | reverse complement strand
GCCGCAGGCTGAGTCTGTTCTCTGGATTGACAGCAATCTGTCCTGCGATTAAAATAACGCCAGCAAGCAAGTTTATCAACCGGCAAACAATGGCAAAAAACTCTTTTATCCTCTATGTTGAAGACGAACGCCCGGTGCTGGAACTGGTGCGCCAGGCGCTCAGAATGGCCGGGCACGATATGACCGGCGTTACCTCCGGCCGGCGGGCCATCGACGTGATGCGGCAGGATGTCCCCAGCCTGGTTCTGCTCGATTTGATGATGCCCGATTTTAACGGCTGGGATGTGTACCGCGAAATGAAAGGCGACGACCAGCTATCCAGCGTGCCGGTGATTGTGGTCACCGCCAAAGTCCCCGATAAAGGCCGGGTTATCATTGATGACCTGCCCCCGGTTGATGATTACATCACCAAACCCTTTGATGTTGAACAACTGATCCGCTCGGTGGAGAACTTTTTACAGCCCACCCAATGACCAGCCTGACCGCCGGCCAGAGTTTGTTGTTGAATAACCGCCTGTGGCATCTGCGCCAGGTGCGGCTGCGCTCGGCGCGCGCGCTGGAGTTGGAAGCGATTGGCGCATCTGAGGCGGCGCAGGGGATGGCTCGCCGCATGCAGGCCATCCTGCTGGGTCGACACCTGTTTATTGCCCGGCCGCGCCGCGATTACTGGCAGGCCAATTTAGACCAGGATTGGCAGCCCGGCGATTTTGGGCCGGTGCTCACCTGCCGCCCGGCCACCCGGCTCGACTTGCTGGACGCGTTTACCCAACAGCCCGCCGCCGGCGACCTGCCCAACGAATTTAGCTGGTCTTTTTCCCGCCAGGCGCAGTATCAAAAATGCCCGCGCGCCTACTACTATCACTATTACGCCGCCTGGGAAGGCTGGCAGGCCGACGCCCCGGAGCCGGTGCGCCAAACCTACCTGCTCAAAAACCTCACCAACATTCCGGCCTGGACCGGCCAGCTCGTCCACGACGCCATCAAATTTGCCCTGAGCCGCCGGCAGGCCGGCCGCCCGGCCAGCCCCACCGAAGTAACGGCCCAAATGCACCGCCGCGCCCGCGCCGATTTTCAGGCGTCGCAGGCAGGCCGGTTTTTGCGGCAGCCCAACCAGCAGGTTGGCTTTAGAGAGCACTACTACCGCGAAAGTGTGCCGCCGGCGGCCTGGCCGGATGCCTGGCAAAACGCCCGGCGCTATCTGCTCACCTTTTTCAATTCGGCGCTGTACGGCCAGCTTGCGCCCGCCTCATTTTTAAGCGTGGAAGAGCTGCATTCGTTTGCAGTGGAGGACACAAAAATCTGGGTGCAGATCGACCTGGCCTGCCGCGAGCCGGACACGGTTCACCTGTACGATTGGAAAACGGGGCCAATGGATGCGGACTCGGCGCGGCAGCAGTTGGGCATTTACGCGTTGTTTGCCCAACACGCCTGGCCGGAACATATCCGGGGGCCAATCAGGGGCACGGTCTTGGGCCTGGCCGATGGACGCCGCCTGGATTTTGAGTTCGCCCCGGCAGATTTGCAGGTGGTGCAAGCGAGCATTGCGGCCAGCATTGCCGGGTTGCAGGCGCTGCTGCTGCAACCGGCGCAGGCCAACCTGGCCGAAATTCGGCGTTTTCCGCAGATTCCCAACGGGGACG
>CAYOXS010000287.1:0-6128 GCA_964407935.1 uncultured Caldilineaceae bacterium | reverse complement strand
GTGTGCCGGCAGTGCCAGTTTAAGGCGCTGTGCGGCCGGGATTAAAGCCACCACTTTTGAAATAATGATGATGTCATTCTTCACTTCGCTGCGCTCCGTTCAGAATCTCTGGTTTGCCAGCCCAATTTTGCCAACGGTCAAGGAGATTCTTCGCTTCGCTCAGAATGACACGACCGATGCTCTCATTTTAAGAAGTATTGGGGTTAAAGTTTATCTTCGGGGGGAAGCAGCTCTTTTTTGAGCAGCAGATCAACCGTATTGGTCAACAGCAGCACAAGCAGCGATACAGTCACACCCAGCCCCAAAGCCGGGGCAAAGGCGGTCGCTGCCAGTAAAAGCGCAATAACCAACATCACCAGCAGCACAATCACCGGGTTTTTGCCAATGAGGATTACCGCGTTGCGGCCAGCCAGCTTGAAGCGCGGCTCGACCAGCCGGGGGTAGAGGGTGACCACCACCAACTGCCACACCAGCCAAAGTGTGGTCAGCGCTAAAAATACGGCCTGAGCCAGAGCAGCCCACGCTGCGGTGAGTCCGCCGTAAAAAACAACGTTAAACCAGAATACTCCCAGCACAACCCCGTTGAATATGCCCCAAATGTAGGCCGCTTTCCAGTAGCGGCGGGCATAGCCCCAAAACTGACCAAATTTTATCCCCCGCCCCGCAGCGACATCGTGGGCGATAAAAACCAGCCCAAACGTAACCAGCGGCAGTGGAATCAGCAGCGCCGCGCCAATAACCCAGATCAGATTAAACAGCACCAGCAGCAGCATTTCGTCCCACAGATCGGTAACGGATTTTTTGATGATGTGCCACAGCAGTTGCATTGCCCGCACCTTTTGCCAGATTTGGCGCTGATTGTAACACGGCGCGGCGGCAGGCCCAAATAAAACCGGGAGCGAGGGGTCTCTCGCTCCCGGTTGCGGGTTCAGCGACAAGCGTGGCCGGGCAATCACCCAGCCCACCGGGCACTACTCAACCTTAAACACATCATACCCAAAAACGGCATCCTCGGCGGCAAACGGTTCCAGGCACACGGCGTCGGTGTCTGAGAGCACTGTCACGGCGCCGGGGCTGGCGCCGCTGGTTACGTACACCTGATCGGCGGCCCTGTCTACGGCAATCCCTTCGGCGGGGTTAGCGCCCACATCTCGCGCCACAGGAATGTTAAAGTAAGCATCCCAGCCTTTGGGCACCAGCAGCACCTGATTTTTCTCGCTGCCATCATTGGTGGAGGTGGTTGTCCACAGGTGGCCGCCATCACCCGCCGGGCCGATATCTGGGTTAATATCAATGACTCGCAGCGGCACCGGCCGCGCCGGGTCATTGAAACCGCGATGGAAAGCCGCCCAGCCCAAAAACTGATCCTGCACGCCGCTCAGTTCGCCAATGACCGCAATCCGGTGGCTGTCAACCGTGGCCACATACACATAATCGCGCGTTTCATCCACGGTGATGCCGTAAGGCTGGGTGCTGTCGCCGAATGAAACAACTTTGACTGCCGTTGTCCCATCGATAACGGTGACGCTGTTGCCGGCAAAGTTGGTTACATAAACCTTGCCCGTCACCGGATTGGCGTCGATGTGGGCCGGCTCGTTAAAGCTGCCGGTCACTGCGCCAACCACGGCTCGCGTGGCCGCGTTGATCACCGTCACCGAATCACCGTCGCGGTTGGCCACGTACACGTAATTATTATTCAGGTTGTGGGCCACACCCCACGGACCGGCCCCTACGTCAATCGGTGTAAGTTTGGTGTAGGGTGCGGTGGCCTGAATGGGCGTAACCTGGTTGGTACTGGTGTTTGTCACCCAAATCAGGTCGTTGCTGGCGTCATAGGCAATGCCATTGGCCGCAGTAACACCGCTGATTGTGGCCGCTACAGCATTACTCTGCACCACCGATACGCTGCTGCTACCAAAGTTGGCTACGTAGGCTCGATTGGCCCGGTTGGTATCCACGGCCACGCCGCGCGGCAAGTTACCCACCGTAACGGTAGCCAAAACTGTCGGCGCGGTGCAGGTGGAGCCGCCGCCATCTCCACCACCGCCACCACCGCCGCCATCACCGGCCGGCGGAATGGATGTGCTGGCCGAAACCGAGGTACTGTCGCTAAAACCAACGGTCACCGTGTAAACATAGGTATCCGGCGGGAACCGGCTCGGCGTGGCGCTATCGGCCCCGTACAGGGTCACCGTTAGCGCAAAGGGCAGCAATTGGTTAATAGAGCCATTAGCCTGGTTGAGCATGGTGGCGCTGCCAATAAACACACCCAACACCGGGTTGGCATTACTGGGGATGGTATCCCATTCAAACGGCTGGCTGCTGACCAGCCGCACACTGGTGACGGTTTTCGGCGTTGAGCCGGGGTTGATCACCATTTTGAACAGGCCATCGGTTTTGCCATCGGGCGTTAGCCCGGCCCCGGCGTCGGCGTCGTTCACTTTGTCGCGCACTGGCTCCACATCGTCCCAGTAAATTGAAACCGACGGGGGCGCGAAGTTTTTGAGAATAATGGGCAGGTAAATTGTTGACGGGCCGCCGCCCAAAACGTGGGTGACAACATTGCTGGCTTGCAGGCTGGTCTGGTTGCTGGTGAGCGTGGCCTGGTTGGTAATGGTAGTAATTGCGCCGGTCACCGTCACCTTAAAGGAGGCGGTCAGCACGGTGCTGACAGGGAAGTTGGGTACGCTCACAATCACATTGGAAATAGTTTTGGTGATAGTGCCCAGCGCAGGTGTAAGGCTGACGCTGCCGGTTAAATAAGCGGTGCCGGCCGGGATTGTATCAGTGAGCACCAGACCGGTGGTCGCTCCCCACGGGTTTGAAACCACAATGGTATAAGTGATAGTGCTGCCAACGCTCACCGTAGCGCCGGATGGCGGCACGGCTGATTTGTTTACTGCAAAACCGGGGTGATTAACGGTTGTGGTTTGGGTGGTTACGTTGTTGGACTGGTCAAGGTCGGTGCCGCCACCGGTGATTTGGGCGGTATTGGTGATCAACCCGGTCAGCGTGGGCGTAACTAAAAACGTAAAGGTGGCCGGTTGATTAACGCCCAAAAAATTGGTGTTGCAGGTGACAATTCCGCCGCTGTGACTACAGTTTGGGCTGGCCGGGTTAAACTGCACGCTCGCTGGCAGCGTGTCGGTAACCAGTATCGAGGTGGCGGTAATGGGGCCGCCATTGGTAATGGTTAACGTATAGGTGAGCGGCTGGCCGGCCAAAACCGGGTCCGGCGCATCGGCTTTGCTGATAGACAGGTTGGTGACGCCCGTTACCGAGGTGGTGACGCTGGCCTCCGGCTGGCCGGGGTCTGACGAGTAGACAAACACAGAATTTTTAATCGTCCCGGCCGCGGTAGGGGTCACCACTACAGTCACCTGCGTATTGGCCCCGGCGTTGAGCGAGCCAAGGGTGCAGGTAATCAGCGGGAAACCGGGCACAAGCCCGCAAGAGCCAGCCGAAGTGATCGAACTCAGCGACACCACGCCGATGGGCGGCAGGGCGTCAACCACCTGCACATCGGTAACGTTAGAGCCGCTGATGTTGGTAATCCGGATGGTGTAGGTAAGCGCGGTTAAGGCCGATACGGAGCTGGCCGAACCGGTTTTGGTCACCGTTAATGCCGGCGAAGCGGCCACGGTTACCTCGCCGGCGGCGGGCAACGGCACCTCCAGCGAGTCGCCGGCGGCGCTGGTCAGCACTACGGTATCGCCGGGTTGGGCCAGGCGAAAGCCCTGCTGAGCAGATTGAACCGCGCAATTGGGGGCCAGGGCCGGGGCGTAATCCAGGTTGGTCCGGCCGTTGCAGGCGCTATCGTGGCCGCCGGCCCGCACGTAAACGGGCGCATCGGCCCGGGCCACGCCGGGCAGTGCTGCCAGCGCCAATACGCCAACCAGCACCCACAACAACAAGCCGACCACTACTTTAGCGCCTGAGTATTTTAAAACTAACATAACAATTCTCCGCTCTCCCCCCAAAACAAAAGGTTACAGTCTGCGGCCGGGTTTATCCTGTCCAAGACTGTAACCTTTAATCAATTAACTGTCGTCCATTGGCTGACCTACCGGGTTTATCCTCTGGTTCTGGTAGTCAGACCGTGTGGCTCGCCACGTTGCTGGCCTGAAATGATGTTGTTAGTGTGCCAAATTTATTTCCAGTTTATCACTTTCACCCTGGCTTAACAATGGGAATCTCGTCCCAACTTAATTTTTGAAAAACAGCGGGAAATAATAGCGTATAAGCTGGGAAACGTAACTGATCCGAACTTCCTGAGCAACCGGCCCCACGATTAGCCCGCCAGCGGTAGTGCCGGTGACCACCACAGTGGTAGTGTACGCCCCGTAGCTCGCCGGCCGGGTGGCGGTCAACCCAAACTGTGACGCCGCCGCCGCCGACACCTGCCCGCTGCTGGCCGACATGTTGAGCCAGGTAACGGCCGGCGAAATGGTTGCCGTCCAGGTAATGGGATCGGGCAGGGTTGTATTCACGCCAATCATCGCCTCGGCGGGAATCGGAGCGGTAGTGTCATCGGTGAGAAAGGTAAGCGGCCCGCTAATGGGGCTGCCGCTTGCGGACGATAAGGTGAGAGCGGCAAAAGGTTTGAGGGCGGCAAAGGCGTTGATCCGGCCGTAGCCAAAGTATATATCCCAGCCGGCGCTGCCCAGATCATCGGCGGTGGATTCGATGATTTGCCGCACCTGCGCCGCGGTCATGGTAGGGTCCATGCCCCACACCAACGCCGCCAAACCGGCCACATGCGGCGTGGCCATCGAGGTGCCACTTTTGGTGCCATAGGTGCCAAAGGACCACGTACTGTAAATATTGCTGCCCGGCGCGGCAATATCCAGCCGGGGGCCGTAGTTGGAAAAGCTTGAGCGATTGTCGCTGCTATCCGTTGAGCCAACCGCCAGCGCCTGGTCGTACGCGCCGGGGCAGCTCACCCCGTATTTGCCATCGTTGCCGGCGGCCACCGCCAGCAGCACGTTGTGATTGACGGCATACGTAAAAGCAGTCTCAATATCGGGGTAGTTGCACGGCCAGCTTGTCCACGGAATACCCAAACTCATATTGATAACTTTCGCGCCGTTATCAACCGCGTAATACACCGCCTCGGCCAGATCGGCGGTAGAGCCATTACCGCCGTCGCTCAACGCCTTGAGCGCCATAATTTTTGCGCCCCAACTGACGCCGGCCACGCCGACGCCGTTATTTGTGGCCGCGGCGGCAATTCCGGCCACGTGTGAGCCGTGGCTGTTGCCGTCATCGGGAAAGGCATCAAAGTTGTAAAAATCGTAGCCGTTCACATCGTCAACGTAGCCGTTAAAATCGTCATCGAGGCCGTTGGCCGGGATTTCATCGGCATTTACCCACAATTTGCTGGCCAAATCCGGGTGGTCCAGATCAACGCCGGTATCGATGACGGCAATGGTGATGGCCGTCGAGCCGTGGCTGATATTCCACGCCGATGGGGCTTCAATTTTGGTCATACCCCACTGCGAGCCAAAGCCGGGGTCGTTGGGGGTTTCAAACGCCTGCACAATGTAGTTGAGCGTGGCAAATTCCACATCGCCGCGAGCCAGCAGCCGGGCAATGGTTTCCTGCTCGGTACCGGGCGCAACTCTAATCCGAATCAACCCGCTGCGGGGCAGGGTTTTGGCAATTTTTAGCCCGTCCCGCTCCAGCCGATCTTTGCCGGCACGCTGGCCAACCTGCGGTTTGAATTTAACCACCACCTCGCCAGCCAAAAATCTGTTTGGGGCCGATGGGGTAGGTTTTTGGGCCAGCACCGCCGCCGGGCCGCTAACCGATACTGCGGCTAAAACCGCGACCAAAAGTACAGCTATCAGTTTAAGTTTCACCGGGAAATTGCCTTATGCTTCAAAATTGCTCTAGTAAAACAGGAGTCAGGAATTAGGAGTTAGGAATTAGATGGTGTTCCCGCCTCGGTTGTCAAAAATTTGTGACAGGAGTCCAAAACTGTAGTTTTGGACTCTTCTGAAAACAGTAAATTGCGAATCTGCGACTGTAGGGGCGCGTCGCGAAGCGCCCCTACTCAAAATTTTTCACGTTGCTGCCGTGATGTAGAAACGACCCACCCTCAAAAAACAGCGCGAACCTACGACACC
>CAYOXS010000286.1:6033-7796 GCA_964407935.1 uncultured Caldilineaceae bacterium | reverse complement strand
CGGAGCGCTGTCGGCTTTGGCTTTGGCTTCGGCGGCAGCTTTGGCCGCGGCGGCTTTTTCGGCGGCAGCGCGGGCTTTTTCTTCTTCCTTGCGCCGTTTTTCTTCTTCGGCCTGGCGTTTGATCTCCTCTTCCTGAGCGTGCCACGAAGGCCGAATTCTGGCGTAGTAGCTGACCGGTTTGAGCAGCCGTTGTAAATTGTGCACGTGAACCACGTCGCGCTCGTAGTCAGACAGCTCGTAATCGTGGTCCATTTTAATGGCGTCAAACGGGCAGAACTCGGCGCAATAGCCGCAGTTCATGCAAATGTCGGTGTCGATGTAAAATTCGGCCGGCTGCGGGATCGGCTTGCCGGTTTTGGGGTCGTTGGTGCGCACAATCCAGATGCACTGCGGCGGGCAAACCTTGCTGCAAATACCGCAACTGGTGCAGCGATTCAGCTCGTTGGCTTTGTCCCAGTCGTAGGCCGGATCATCTTTGACCACATCAAAATCGGTGACCAAAAACGGAATGAAGCGAAAATTTTCGGGCGTTTTCAGCTTCATTTCCGGGTATTCCACGGTGAACAGCCCGGCCCCGGTTGGCCCCTGCCGCCGGTCAAAGGCATCGGGATTGGTTTTGCTGCCAGCCGGGAAATATTTGAGGTCATCAACAAAGGTGTCGATGAAGTGACGCAGGGTGATGCCTAATCCTTTGAGAACGCCTAATCCAAACATTAGCGGTCCACCTCCCCCAACACAATATCGATGGCGCCGAGCGCGACAATGGCGTCGGCAACTTTGCCGCCTTTGCACATATCGGCCAGCGCGTTAAGGTTGATGTAGGAAGGCGAGCGCACCCGGTAGCGCCACGGGTTGTCTGATTTGTTGCTGACAATGTAATAGCCCAGCTCGCCTTTGGAATGCTCGATGCGGGCGTAGGCTTCGCCGGCGGGCACGCGGAAGATGTACCCTTTTTTGCCGCCCAAAATATCGCCGGGCTGGGTGCTTTCGATGCCTTTGAACGCCTGCTCCAGAATTTTGAGGCTCTGGCGGGCTTCCAGAATCCGCTGGTAGAAACGGGCAAACAGGTCGCCTTCTTCCTGCACCGGCACTTCAAAATCAAAGCGGTCATAAATGCTGTAGGGTTCCACCCGGCGAATATCGTATTTTACGCCGGCGGCGCGCAGCAGCGGCCCGGTGACGCCGTGGCTGACCAGCACTTCGGCGGGCACGTAGCCAATACCTTTGGTGCGAGAAAGCACAATCTCGTTGCCGGACATCAGGTTGTCCAGCTCATCGAGACTTTTGGCCAAGGTAGCGGTGACAATTTTGGCCCGGCGCAGCCAGTCGTCGCTGGTATCGTAGGCCACTCCGCCAAAGCGGAAGTAGTTGCACATCATCCGCGAGCCGCTCAGTTCTTCAAACAGGTCCAGGCAGCGCTCGCGGCCTTCCAGCGCGTAAAACAGCGGGGTGGCCAGCGCGCCCAGATCGTTCATCAAAAAGCCCAGCAGCGAAATGTGGCTGAACACCCGGTTCATTTCGCCGACAATAACGCGGATGTATTCGGCCCGCTCCGGCACTTCGACGCCGGCCAGCTTTTCCACGGCCAGAGCGTAGCCCCAGTTATTGAGCATCGAGTTAAAATAGTCCAGCCGGTCGGTGAAGGGCATGTTCATAATCCAACTGTTGCGCTCACCGATTTTTTCGTGGTTGCGGTGCAGGTAGCCCAGCACCGGCTCCAAATCAATCACCGTTTCCCCCTGGAGGGTGGCCACCATGCGGAA
>CAYOXS010000286.1:0-5933 GCA_964407935.1 uncultured Caldilineaceae bacterium | reverse complement strand
TTCAGGTTGGGGTGATCGGTAAAGATGATGCCGTACAGATCGTAAATTTCGCGCTCTTGCAGGTAGCAGGTTTGCCACAAACCAAACAGCGACGGCAGCACCGGGTCGTTTTCCGGGCAGCGGGCTTTGAACACCAGCCCCGGTTTGTCCGGCTGCGAGATGCTGTAGGCGTGGTAAACCACCTCAAAGCGGTCGCCCTCTCGGCCCATGTAATCGACGCCGGTCACATTGCTGAGCAGCTCAAAATGCAGCTCGTCGCGGACGTGGCAGCCAAATTCCAGCAGATGCTCGCGGGCCACAACCAGCGTGTCGGCTTCGGCGGTCACCACCGCCGCCCCGAGCGCCTCGTTAATGCCGGCGGCCATCGCACTGGCAGCTTCGGTGGGAGTGGTATCCCATTCCGGCACTTTGGGCGGCTTGACTACCCGCTTGGGCCGCGGTTTTTCGCCGGCTTCGGTATCCTCCGGCTGGTTGGCGGCGCGGCGCTGTTTTTCCAGCTCATCTTTGATCAGCGGCAGTTGGCGGGGATCGATGATGTCCGGCCCCAAAATCGGCACCGGGATAGCGGCCATCGGCTCATTTTGGCGATACCACGGCACGGTAAAAATCGACTGCGACTGAATTTTCTTTTGCAGGGTAATGATGCCGTTGAGCAGGGCCTGGGGTGTGGGCGGGCAGCCCGGCACGTACACATCCACCGGGATGTATTTATCGATGCCGGAGACCACGTTGTAGCCTTCTTTAAAAGGGCCGCCGCCGCTGGCGCAGGCACCCATGCTGATGACATATTTGGGTTCGGGCATCTGGTTGTACAGGCGGACAATCTGCGGCACCATTTTTTTGGTGACCGTGCCGGAGACAATCATCAAATCCGATTGGCGGGGGGTGGCGCGAAAGAGGGCCGCGCCAAAGCGGTCCTGGTCGTAGCGGCCGGCGCCGGTGGCAATCATTTCGATGGCGCAGCAGGCCAGGCCAAAAGTCATTGGCCAGAGCGAGTAAGCCCGGCCCCAGTTATACACGGCATCGAGTTTGGTGAAAAATATGTTTTGACGTAATGCTTGGGGAATACCTGACTCTTCGGCGGCTTGGTGGGGTGCCTCTACAGTCATATCGACATTCAACCTCCTGTCCCATCTTTGGACTGGTTGCTTCCAAAATATCGGTTTTTGGCGGGTTTAACCGCAGAAATGTTGAGGGGTATGTTTCTTTCTTACGCGGCGGTTAATATACCATACCCGGCGGAGCTTTGTCAATTTGCCAAAAGTTGGGCCTCCCGTTTGCGGCGGCGGGTGGCCAGCGCAATTCCGCCCAAAATCAGGGCGATGCCCGGCGCGTGAAACAGGCGGAACTGCTCACCCAAAAAAGCGATGGCCATTAAACTGCCAAACACCGGCATCAGGTGCAAAAAAAGCCCGGCCCGGGTAGCGCCCACCAGATCAACGCCGCGGTTGTAACACAGGTAGGCCAAAATCGAGGGAAAAATGGCCACGTAGGCCACCGATAGCCACGTGGTTGGGCTGTCAAAATGCATTTGCCGGCCGACCCAAATTTCCCACAGGTAAAAAGGAACCAGCATCAGTGTGCCGGCCACAAAAGTGACCGCCAAAAAGGTGAGCGGGTGGAGCGCCGGTCGCTGCCGCAAAAACACCGAGTAAGCCGCGTAGCTGGCCACGGCCACCAGCACCAGCAGGTCGCCGCCGTTGAGCGACAACGCCAGCAGCGTGGCCAGTTGCCCCCGGGCAATGATGATGACCACGCCCACCAGCGACAGGGCAATACCCAGCCCCTGCCGCAGGCTGATGGTTTCTTTGAAAAACAGGTACGACAGCAGCACAATCAGCACCGGCATCGTCGATTGCATGAGCAGGGCGTTGATGGCCGTAGTAAATTGCAGGGCCGTGTACACCAGGGTGTTAAACACCGCCACGCCCAAAAACGACAGCAGCAAAATAATTGGCCAGTGTCGCACCACTGCGGGCCATTCCCGCCGCACATGCGGCCAGGCAACCCCCACAATCAGCAGCGAGCCGACCGCCCAGCGCCAAAAAGCCAGCCCCACCGGCGGCACATCGGCGCGCACCGCCCGGCCCAGCACAAAATTTCCCGCCCAAAACAGCGGCGGCATCACCAATAATACGTACGGCAAATCAAACAAAGCCCGCCGCCGGGCAACCGCAATTTCGGGGGACAGCGCCGCTTCAACATGAGAATCTGTACCGGTGGTCATTGGGCGTGGCTCATCTCCGGGTCAAAATTGATTGTCTTTTTTATCACAGCCAGCTTTGATTTATTATAATAACTATGATAAAATTTCGTCTCAACTAATCATGCGTGCAAACAAAGTGTTGCGCAAATCTGGCGGCTAACCGCAGGAGCAGCAGGTATTTGTGAGCTCTAAATTACACGAAACTCGACAGAAAATTATTGACCATTTAAAGGAAAAAGACCAGGCCACAGTCGATGAGCTGGCGGCAGTGGTGAGCCTCACGCCGATGGCCGTGCGCTACCATTTGAACGTGCTGCAAAGCGAAAACCTGATTCACGCCACCGAAGTCCGCCGCCCGGCGGCGGGTCGTGGCCGGCCGCAACAGGTGTACCAGCTTACTGAAGCCGCCGACGTGCTGTTTCCGGTGGATTATCTGAGCCTGACCGACTACCTGCTGGAAGAACTGAGCCTTCGGCTGGGGCCGGAGGGCATCAATGACATTTTTGGCCAGATCGCCAATCGGCTGGCAAAAGAAGCGCCGCCGGCCAAAACCAACCAGCCCATCGAAGCCCGGCTGGATGAGGTTGTTACCTATTTATCAAGCAAAGGTTTTGTGGTGGATTGGGAAAAAGCAAATGGCGAATATCACATTCACGCCTATTCCTGCCCCTACCGCCAACTGGCCAAAACACACGGCCACGTCTGCCTGCTCGATAAAAAAATTATCAGCTCGATGCTCAACACCACCCCCACCAGAATCGCCTGCCTGTCGGAGGGTGACAGTCACTGCACCTATCAGGTTTCAACGCCAATTCAGCTGATTGTCCCGGCGTAATTTTTGTTTATTAATCTCAATGGCCTCACCGCCATTTTTTGTTTGACAGGGTTATGCTACAATATCATAGCCCTCACCTAACGAGGCCGTCACGAACACGGAGGTTCATTTAAAATGAAAGACCGCTTTGGGCGAGAAATCAACTACCTGCGTATCTCCCTCACCGACCGCTGTAACCTGCGCTGCGTCTACTGCATGCCCATGCATGGGCTAACCTTTGTGCCCAACGACGAGCTGCTCTCGGCCGCCGAAATTGAAACCGTGGTGCGCGCCGCGGTTGAAGTTGGCTTCCGCAAAGTGCGGCTCACCGGCGGCGAACCCACGCTCCGCACCGATATTGTGGAAATTGTCGAGCGGATTGCCGGGGTCAACGGCATCCAGCAGATAGCTATGACCACCAACGGCTACCGGCTGCCCTACATTGCCCGCGATTTAAAAAAAGCCGGCCTGACCCGCGTCAACATTCACGTTGACTCGCTCAACAACCAGACCATCGGCAAAATCATGCGGCTCGGGTCGCTGGATAAAGCCTGGGCCGGCATTGAGGCCGCCGAAACCGCCGGGCTGACGCCCATCAAACTTAACGCCGTGATCACCCGCGGCTACAACGATGACGCCGCCGCCGAGCTGGCCGAATTGAGCCTGCACCGGCCCTGGCAAATTCGCTTTATTGAGTTGATGCCGTTTGGCGGGCCAACCGAAATCCAACTGCACCATTACGTTTCCAGCGACGAGGTCAAAAGCTGGATTGAACAAAAACTGGGGCCGCTCTTCCCGGTGAACAACGGCCACCTCGATGGCGAAGCGCGGGTGTACCGGCTGGCCGGCGCCGAAGGCACGGTTGGTTTTATCAGCCCGGTCAGCAACCCCTACTGCGACGATTGTAACCGCATGCGCCTCACCGCCGATGGCCGGCTGCGCATGTGCCTGCTGGTTGAGGGCGAAATCAACTTTCAAAAGACGCTGCGCAACGGCGGCAGCCACACCGAATTGGTACACCTGTTTGAAAAAGCCGTGCTGGCCAAACCGGTGGGCCATGAACTTAAAAACGGGCAGTTCGCCGAAAACCGCACGATGAGCCAGATTGGCGGCTGATGAATCTGCGGCAACTCGTTTTGACAAACAGAGAAATTTTGGTATACTCCATCTCTGTTGGTGCGGGGCTGTAGCTCAGCTGGGAGAGCGCGACAATCGCACTGTCGAGGCCAGGGGTTCGAATCCCCTCAGCTCCACCACAAGACAATTACCAATTACAACATTTTTGTTCATTGGTAATTGTTCATTGATAATTGATAATTGAACATCCGGGGCTGTAGCTCAGTTGGGAGAGCGCTTGAATGGCATTCAAGAGGTCAGGGGTTCGAATCCCCTCAGCTCCACAGGCAAACCTTCATCAATTCAGATGAAGGTTTTTTATTTGAGTGTGTTTCAAATGAGTTGAAAGCGCCGCAGGCCGGGGGGCTTGGGGGGTAGCTCCCCCCAATTTTCCTCTTCCCACTAAGATGAACCTCACCCTTCTTATTTGGCCTGATTTTCGGTGATTCGCTGATTCGCAGATTTGTTGATTCTTGGGTACAATAGCTCAAATTTTTAGCAAGGGAGACCTGTTTCAATGGCGATTCCAAAGTCAGAATTTATCTGGTTTGATGGCGCACTTGTACCGTGGGACGAGGCCAAAATCCACGTGTTGTCGCACGTATTGCACTACGGCACCAGCATTTTTGAAGGTATTCGAGCCTACCAAACGCCGGCCGGCCCGGCGATTTTGGGCCTGAAAGCGCACGTTAAGCGATTTTTCAACAGCGGCAAAATTATCAATATGCCTATTCCTTTTACCCCGGAACAGGTCAGCCAGGCCATCATTGAAACAGTGGCCAAAAACAGGCACAACGCCTGCTACATTCGGCCGCTGGCCTTTCGCGGCTACGAGGTACTGGGCGTTGATCCCCGCGCCTGCCCGGTGCAGTTGATTATTGCCACCTGGGAATGGGGCGCGTATCTGGGCGCGGACGCGCTGGAAAAAGGGGTGGATGTCGGCGTGAGTAGCTGGCGGCGCATGGCCCCGGATACCCACCCGTCGATGGCCAAGGCCGGCGGCAATTATATTAACTCGCAGATGGTGGTGATGGAAGCCAAACGCCACGGTTACGCCGAAGGCATTGTACTCGATGTGGGCGGCTACGTTAGCGAAGGCAGCGGCGAGAACATTTTTGTGGTGCTCGATGGCGTGATCTTTACCCCGCCGCGGGGCAACTCCATTTTAACCGGCATCACCCGCCAGTTTGCCATTATCCTGGCCGAAGAAAAAGGCTACAAAGTGGTAGAGCAGCAAATCCCGCGGGAAATGCTCTACATTGCCGACGAGGTCTTTTTCACCGGCACCGCCGCCGAAATCACCCCGGTGCGAAGCATCGATGGCAACGTGATTGGCGGCGGCTCGCGCGGCCCCATCACCGAGGAAATCCAGTCTGATTTCTTTGCCATTATTACCGGCGAGGTTCCGGACCGCCACGGCTGGCTGACGCCGGTTAAATAAGGCTATCGACAGCCAGTAAGGTTTGTGGTAGAATAGGCGTCACAATAGCAACGTTTTTGGCGAATTGTCCGTAACACAGTAAAATCGTTGGGATTGAGACATGAAGCGCAATCAGGGTATTCAAATCAGCAGGTACACGCTCCGGCAACTGCGGCTGGCCCTGCCCGAAAACCTTAGTGGCTTCATTGACCATTCATCCCGGCGGTTCCTCCCCTGCGGGGGATAACGCTGCACGCTTTTGCAGGCAAAGCCGGTCGGGATGACCGGCTTTTTTATTTATTACCCCTCCCCCTGCCCCCTCCCCACAAAGTGGGGAGGGGGTGAAAAAGTGTGGTTTTGGGCGGCTATGCCGCCCA
>CAYOXS010000285.1:3965-7797 GCA_964407935.1 uncultured Caldilineaceae bacterium | reverse complement strand
ACCGGCGGGCCGGCCATTGGCTTCCAGCAGCCAATTCAGCAGATGTACGTTGAAAAAGACATCACCCTGGGCTATGTGTCAACCAACGAGGCGGTGTTTGGGGCGGAAGACACACCGACGCTGTCGGTGATAGCGCCGCTGGAGAAGAACCCGCAGATCATTATGTGGGACCCGGCCACCTACCCGGATGTGAAGACGATTGCCGATTTGGGCAAGACCGGAGCGACGATACAGGTATTTGCCGGCGGCACCTTCATCGATGTGTTTGTGAACGAGGGGATCGTTTCGGCGGATCAGATTGACCCGTCGTATGACGGATCGCCGGCGCGATGGGTAGCGGCCAACGGAGCGGTTGCCCAGCAAGGTTTTGCCTCGGCGGAGCC
Source organism: uncultured Caldilineaceae bacterium (assembly GCA_964407935.1). Classification (GTDB taxonomy): domain Bacteria; phylum Chloroflexota; class Anaerolineae; order 4572-78; family J111; genus J095. Next base: position 7,414 of record CAYOXS010000285.1, on the reverse strand, counting down.
GTACGTGTACCAGAACGAGATCGATGAGTGGGGCAAACCGGTGGCCTACCAGCTCATCCACGATGCCGGCTTTGAGATCTACTCGCAGGCGTTGGGGATTCGCAAAGGTGATCTGGAAACGCTGCGGCCCTGCCTGAAACAGTTGGTGCCAATTGTGCAGCAGGCGGTGGTTGACTACGTGGCCAGCCCGGACCGGGCCAACGCCATCATAGTTGACGCGGTGGCGCAGTACAAAGACTTTTGGGTGTACAGCCCCGAGTTAGCCAAGTTCTCGGTGGAGAGCCAGATCAAGTTGGGACTGGTTGGCAACGGCCCCGATGGCACAGTGGGCAATATGGACCCGGCCCGGGTGCAGGGCGTTATTGACCAGATGACCTCTGCCGGTCTGGAAATTCCCCAGGATTTGAAGGCTGAAGACATCATCACCAATGAGTTTATAGACAATAGTATCGGCTTGCCATAATGTTTCTGAGAGGGCCGGCGGTTTACCGCCGGCCCTCTTTCTCAGACAGGTATGGCGGTACAACTGCAAACCGTGCCATGTATCAGCGTTACGCGGTTGCCCCAATTTGGAGAGAACAATATGCAATTTACCCAATTAACAAATGAGTTACACCTGTTACCCCGACCGCCGCTGCTCGATAGTGATCGCTCAGACTGCCCGGCGGTGCAGCGATGATCGCCAAAACGACCCCAACAGCAACAAATGGGTCTTCGGTTTTGTCTTTCTCGAATGTTGACATGACCTTTCCGGACGGCACCGAGGTTTTCAAAAATGTCACCTTTGAGGTAGCCCCCAGAGAGTTTGTGACCATTGTTGGCCCTTCCGGATGTGGAAAATCAACCATTCTGCGTATCGCCGCCGGGTTGCTGCAGCAGACCCGTGGTGAGGTTTCAGTTGACCGGGCGCGGCTCGGTTATGTATTTCAGGATGCTACTCTAATGGAGTGGCGGACCGTGCAGAGTAACGTGGAACTGCTGGCCGAACTGCAAGGTATCGATGCCAGGGATAGAAAACGCCTGGCCGCCGAGGCCATCGAACTGGTGGGCCTGTCTGGCTTTGAAAACCACTACCCCAAATCGCTGTCCGGCGGCATGAAGATGCGGGTGTCTCTGGCCCGCACGCTCACCCTCAAACCGCCCGTTTTCCTCTTCGACGAGCCGTTTGGAGCGGTGGATGAAATCACCAGAGAGCACCTCAACGAGGAGACGCTCAAATTGTTTGAGCGGGAACAATTCGCCGGGCTTTTTATCACCCACTCCATCTCAGAAGCGGTGTTCCTGTCAACTCGTGTTCATGTGATGTCGTCACGTCCGGGAACACTTGTTGCTACTTTCGATGTGCCGTTCAGCTACCCCCGGCATCCTGACCTGCGGTTTGATGCGGATTTTGGCGAGTTGAGCCGGGCTATCTCGCATGCACTTCTGGAGGCGCACGCATGAAACAGTTAACCAAAACCGATGTGGTTGCTGCCGAAACGACGGGTGATGCTGTTGTTCCGGCTGATCCGAACAAAAGTATCGTCCGGCGCTGGAGCCGCCAACTTCTGCCGCCGATATTGCTTGGCCTGCTCATTATCGGGTTGTGGTATATTATCTCTTACGGTGTCCTTGACGAGCAGCGCCGTTTTCTGCTGCGTCCGCCCCACGCGGTTTGGCTGGTGGCGTTTGCCAACTGGGCCAATTTCTCCGAAATTCTGGGCGGATTGTGGTCCAGTACCATCGTCGCCATGATCGGGCTAACGGTTGCCATCACCATTGGTATCACCCTGGCCACCCTGATGAGCCAGAGTAAACTGATCGAGCGAGCCGTCTTTCCTTACGCGGTAACCCTTCAGGCGGTTCCAATATTGGCGATTGTTCCACTCATCGGCTTCTGGTTTGGTTTTGGCATCAGCGCGCGGGTCATTGTCTGCATCATTATCGCCCTGTTCCCCATTATTGTTAACACGTTATTTGGGCTGCTTTCTGCCCCCCGCGGCCTGCACGATCTGCTGACGCTGCAACGCGTTAGCCGCCTGACCCGGCTGCGCAAGTTGATGTTTCCGGCGGCGCTGCCGGCAATTTTCGCCGGGCTGCGCATTTCCGCCGGCCTGTCTGTGATTGGGGCCATTGTTGGCGACTTTTTCTTTGGCCGCGGCGATCCCGGCATTGGCCAACTGCTGCAACGCTATGCCAACCGGCTAATGGGCGAACAACTGCTGGCTGCAATCATTATGTCGTCCTTGCTGGGGGTGGTGGTTTTTCAGTTATTTGGCTGGCTTCAAACCAGAGCGATTGGCAAGTGGCACGAGGAACGCGAAGCAGAGTTCTAATGGTTTGTCCTGACAGGAACGGACAGTATCAATTTGGAGGGAAATCCGGATGAAAGCCGTCATTCTGGGCGCGGTTGGGGCCATGGGCGCGCACGCTTCACCGGAATTAATCGCTTCCAACCGGTTTGAGCAGGTTATCATCGCCGATGTTGACCTGGCCAAAGCCCGGCAATTGGCCGCGGACTGGGGCCTGCCGCCGGAATCTGCCGTCGCCCTCGACGCCGCAAACGAGGCGGCCCTGCGTGAATTGATGGCCAACACTCCGGCGGTGGTGGTTAACGCCCTGCCCAAAATTTTTACGCTGAATGTAGCCAGGGCGGCCATCGCCACAACCAATGTCAACGTCATCGACCTGAGCAGCCTCAGCCCCGAACTGCGGGCGCTTGACCGGGAGGCTCAAGATGCCGGCGTTACGTATGTGGCCGGCTGCGGGTCCAGTTCCGGGCTGACCAACATGATGGCCAAACACGGCGCTCGCCAGATGGAGGCCATCGAGTCGATTGAGATCAGTTTTGCCTCGTTTCGCTCCATTGCCCTTTCGCCGGCCTCCATTCACGGCGTTTTCTGGGAATTTGGCCCCGACTCGGTGCGGGGGTATGTGGCCGACGGCCATTATGTGCAGGTTCCTCTCTGGGCTGAGTCGAAAGAAATTGAGTTTCCCCCACCGTACGGGCGTTTGCCGGTGCATATTGTGCCTCATAGCGAGCCGCGCACGCTTTCGCGCAATCTGGGTGCAAAACGGGTGGTGGTGCGGGGCACTTTTACCCCCAAAGTGATGCGGTTGATGCGGAGCCTGATTGAGTACGGTTTTTTTGAACCCGAACCGGTCACCATCAACCAGAGTCCAATCTCGCGGCGAGACCTCATCTGGCAATATCTGGCCCAGGCCCCCGAAGCCAATCAGGAGCCGCAGTGGGGCTACGCCCTGCACGTTAACGTGACCGGCACTATCGCCGGCCAACCCGTGCGCCGAACTTTGTGGACAACCCACCCATCGGCGGAGCAGCCCGGCTGGTCCGGTTCTGATGCCTGGGCCAAATGCGTGGCTTTGCCGCTGGTAGCCGGCAGCCTGCTGCTGGCCGAGGGCAGCTCCACCGGCGCGGGCATCGACGCCCCGGAAGCCTTTTTGCCGGG
>CAYOXS010000285.1:0-3865 GCA_964407935.1 uncultured Caldilineaceae bacterium | reverse complement strand
TTTTCAGTGGAGGTTTTATGAAGCGGTTTGAAGATAAAGTGGCTGTTATCACCGGCGCGGCGCAGGGCATTGGCCAGGCCATCGCTTTGCGTTTTGCGCAGGAAGGCGCCCGGGTAGCTCTGCTGGATTTGCAGGACACGTCGCCAGCGGTTGCGCTGTGTCAGGCTGCCGGCTCAGCGGCGCGGGGGTTTGCGGTTAATGTCTCGCAAAAATCAAGCATTGCCGCAGCGGTTGACAGTATTGTCGCTGAGTGGGGCAAAATTGATATTTGGGTCAACAACGCCGGCATCTTTGATAACACGCCGCTCACCGAGTTGAGTGAGGAGCGCTGGGATAAAGTTGCCGACGTGAACTACAAAAGTATGTTTTTGTGCGCCCAACTGGCTGCGCCTGCCATGCTGGCGCAGCACTGGGGCCGGATTATCAACATTTCTTCAATGGCGGGCAAGGTGGCTTTTCCCGATGAGGTGGCTTACTGCTCCACCAAAAGCGCGGTTTTGGGGCTGACCCGCGCCCTGGCGATAGAGTTAGGGCCGCACGGCATCACCGCCAACGCCATTTGCCCCGGCTCAATCCAAACCGAAATGCTAAAGAGCACCCACCAGTCGCTGGCCGACCGGCACAACACCACGTTGGCGGCGTGGGAAGCCGATGTGCTAAAAACAATTCCTGTTGGCCGCTTTGGCCAGCCCGCCGATGTGGCGGCGCTGGCGGCTTTTTTGGCCTCGGAGGATGCAGCCTACATCAATGCTCAGGCCATCAATATTGATGGCGGACTGGTGTTTTATTAAAAGGTGACTGACGCTGGCCAAAACGCCGGCACATAAAAGTGAGATTGGAATGAATCCCAAACGTTTTGCTGAACAGGTAGCCATCATCACCGGTGCGGCCAACGGCATTGGCCGGGCCTGCGCCGTTAGATTTGCCGAAGAAGGGGCCAATATCGCCTGCCTTGATTTAAATGAGCCGGCCAACGAGGCCACCGCGGCCGCCTGCCGTGAATATGGCGTCGAGGCCATCGCCCTGGCCTGCAACGTAACCGACCCGGCCAGCGTGCAGGCGGCGGTGGAAACCACGCTCAGTCGCTGGCAGCGGGTTGATGTGCTGGTGACATCGGCCGGGATTCATGCCAGCGCGCCGCTGCCGGAGTTGCCGTTGGCGCAGTGGCAGCGGGTGCTCAACGTTAACCTGACCGGCGTTTTTTTGTGCAATCAGGCTGTGGCCAAAACAATGATGCAGCAAAAATCGGGCAGCATCATCAACATTTCGTCGATGGCCGGCAAAACAAGCTGGCCTCACGAGGCCGGCTACTCGGCTTCCAAAAGCGGGGTCATCGGTTTAACCCGTTCTGTGGCGATGGAACTGGCCCCCTTTGGGGTAACGGTGAATGCCATTTGCCCCGGCAATACCCTCACCGATATGGTCAGGCAGGTGGCTGAGTCGATTGGCCAGCGAGACGGGTTGACCGGCGAGGAATGGCTGCAAATGCGCGCCAACGATTGCCCCATGAAACGAATGGCCGAACCGTGGGAAATTGCCGGGGTGATCGCTTTTCTGGCTTCAAAAGACTCACGCTATCTGACCGGGCAGGCCATTGAGGTTGACGGCGGGCTGGTGATGAGCTGACCGCACCGCCAGCCGAAACAGGGTAAAACCCGGTTCATTGCACAGCGCCTGACTATAAAGACAACACTTCCCGAACTTCCGCCAAACCAAGAAACGTTGCCCGCAGCTCAGGGTCACTTATATTGCCGGCAATGGATTGGGCAATTTCCTGCGCTTGTTGGCGGAGACGCCCGGCTTCAGTTGGGTCGGTTTCAAGCTGGCTGAGGGCGCCAAGTATTTGCCACAGTATCCGGCGCGACCCAATGGCCTCTGCTTCAGCGCGGGCTTGTAACAAAGTGCTACGGGCAGCCTCGGTTTCACCTATTCCCCTCAGGGTTTGTCCCCGCAGATAAAGCGCCTCTGAAATATAGACCAGCAGACCATATTGACGTAAGGTGGCCAGTAATTCGCTTGTCGTGGCCAGCGCGCGCTCATAGTCGCCCTGTTTTACCGCCAATTCAGCTTCGGCAAGGATGATGAACTGGTAATAATATGGCGCGATTTCCCGGTTGGCCACTTTTTTGCCGCGCTCGATGGCAGATTCGGCGTCAGTGAATTGGCCCTGCCGCAGATAAAGCTGGGCCAGTTTGACCAGGGCATAAGGTTGAAAGTTTGGCATGTGTTTTTCAGCGGTGGCAAGGGCCTGACGAGCCATATCCAGGCCCTGTTCAATGGCCCCCAAACTCTCGTAAACAGCCGCCAGGTCGGCGCGAGTGATGGTTTGGGGCGCGAGATAGTTGGCCGATTCGCTCAAACGGAGACATTCCTGCATCACGGCAATGGCCTGGTCCGGCTGGCCGTAATCCCAATAAACAAAACCAACGGCCAATTTACTGTGGGCCTGTCCCCATAGATTGGTGATGGATTGGCTGATGTCAAAGGCTTCGCCGGAAAGGGTCAGGGCAAGGGTATAGTCGCCAGCCCACACGGCCAGTTCGGCAGACCCGGCCAGGCTATCAGCCAGCATCGGCAAGTTGTTCAATGCTCGCCACAGCGCGTCAGCCTCACGCCAGCACTCCCGGGCCTGGTCCACGCGGCCGCCAAACCGATAGCACAGCGCCACATCGTTGAGGATAAAAGCCATTTGCTCAGGTAGGTTGAGCTTGCGCGCCAGAGCCAAAGCCTGCTCGCCGCTGGCAATGGCCTGCGCCACCCTGCCGGAAGAGCGATAGAGGTTCAATAAATTCCATAAGATTTTCACTTCAGCCGGCTGATCGCCCAATTCGCGGGCCAGACTCAGGGCCTGTTCTGCCAGAGCTTCCCCCTCCAGCGGATCAAACGACCGGGAGAGGATGGATCGGAGCGTTGCCCGGGCTATCAGGCCGGCCAGTTTCATGGACGGCGCGTGAAGCTGCCGGGCCATCGTCTCCATTTCCTGGTAAACGGCCAAAGCCTGGTCAAATTGAGCATCCAGTTCCAGAACACGCCCCAGGCTGGTATAAAGCTGCTGGCAAACAGCAACCTCAGCCTGCGGCAAAAGGCCGGCTGTGATTAATTTTCGGGCGGTTTCATAATGAGCGGCAGCTTCTCTGACCGCAAAAAGGTGGAGCGCCGCATCGCCGGCAGCCAGGCTGTACTGAAAAGCCTCCTGGCTCATCCCCGCTGCCAGGGCGTGATAGGCCAATCGGGCCGGCTCTGTTTTCTGGAGCGCCGCGACGGCTCGCCGGTGGAGCACCTGTTTGCGGGCCGCGCTGGTTTCGGCATAAATCACATCCCTAATTTTGTCGTGGGCAATCAGATAGGCTTGGCTGTCCTCATTGGCAGCAAGCAGCAGGCGTTTGGCCACCAATTCGTCCAGCGCGTCTAACCCGGCCATTTCGTCTATTCCGGCCATCTCCGCCAGTTGGCTGAAGCTGGCGGCCTGCCCCAGCACGGCGGCGGCGGTGAGCATGGCCGCCGCCGCCGGGGTTAACCGAGACACGCGGTCCAGAATCGCCTCGCGAATACCGGTTGGGATGATCCGGGGCAGCGGAAAACGCCCGCTGGTTTCGCCGGCCAGGGTGCTCCATTTAAGTTGCTGCCCGCCCTGAGCCGGGTGATAGGGAATTAGCACTTTCTGTTCAAGCAGGGTTTTGAGGGTTTCAACCAGAAACAGGGGCTGCCCGCCGGTTTCGGTAAAAAGGGCCTGGGCAAAGTCTTTGAATTTTGGCGGGGACAATTGGGGTTTGGGCGATGATTCCTGACCGCTGTCTCCGGTTTCCAGGGAGGTAACCAGCGCCAGAATATCTTCACGGGTCAGCGGAGCCAGCGCGATTTGGGT
>CAYOXS010000284.1:0-7802 GCA_964407935.1 uncultured Caldilineaceae bacterium | reverse complement strand
GGCGGGGGTATCACGTGCTGGAGGCCGGCATTCCGGCCGCCGAAGCGGTCATTGCCGGAGAAGAGAACAACGCCGAGGCGCATGACTGGCTGGGCTGGATGTACTTTACCACCGGCCAAACGGACAAAGCCGAAGAGCAGTTACGCAAAGCCATCGAACTTGACCCGGAGCGGACCAGCGCCCACTACCGGCTGGGGCGACTGCTGGAGAAAAACGCGCCGGAAGAAGCGGCGGAGTATTTTCGGCGGGCGATTGATCTGGACACAGACGGCTTTTTCCGCGACGAGTCGTTAAAGGCGCTGCAACGGCTGAAGGGATCGTAAGACTATTGGCCGTCGGCGGGCGGTGGGTTGCCGGTCAGTTCCACCAGCAAATCAAGCGCGGCCTTCATCTGCTCCAGTTCGCGGCCGTAGGCGGCCCAATCGCCGTTTTGGAGGGCTTTTTGCGCGGCGTCGTAATGACCGGAGGCCAGTTCGGCCAGTTCGGCCACGTTTTTGCCATCAAACGAAGGAGCCGGCGCGGCGGCTTCCGGGGTGACAGCCGGTTCCACGGGCGGCGACTCAACGGCCCGCTGCACTACTTCGGCGGCAGCGCCCGGCAGCAAGCCATCGGCCTCTTCCACGGCCTGAGTCAAAGCCGGGGTGAGCGCATCACCCTGCTCATCAAACAAGGCCACCAGCGCCTCGCCGAGCGTGGGGCGCATCACAATGGTATCGCCGGCAGCCAGAATGACCCGCTTCAGTTCGGGGATCTGGCCGTTTTCGGCGCGCAGGTAGAGCGGCTCAACGTACAGCAGCGAGTTGCCAACAGGCAGCACCAGCAAGTTGCCCCGGATCACCTCGGAACCGCCCTGATCCCACAGCGTAATCTGCGACGAAATTTCCGGATTCTGGTCGATACGGCCCTCAATTTGGAGCGGGCCATAAATTAATTCCTGTTTGGGGAAACGATACGTTACCAGTTTGCCGTAGTTGTCGCCATCGGAACGGGCGGCTGTCCAGGCAATGAGGTTGTCTTTGTTGTTGGGCGTAAACGGCTGGATGAGGGCAAACTCGTTTTCGGCTTCGCCGGGCAGCTTGAGCACAACATAATACGGCTCGACGGGCTGGGTGTTGCCGGAGAAGGTTTCGTTGGGCACCTGCCACAAATCTTCTTTATTGTAAAATACGTTCACATCGTGCATGTGGTAAGTGCGATACAGTTCGGTTTGGATGCGGAACAAATCTTCCGGGTAGCGGATGCGGGCGCGCACCCACTCCGGTATCTGGCTCATCGGCGTAAACAGGTTGGGGAAAATAGCCGCGTAAGTATTGACCAGCGGGTCGTTGGGGTCGGCAATGTAAAAGGTAAGCGAGCCGTTGTAGGCATCGATCAGCACTTTGACCCCGTTGCGGATGTAGTTGAGATCGCTGATGGGCTGGGCGTAGGGGAACTGGTCAGACACGGTGTAGGCATCCTGCAGCCAGTACAACCGGCCATCGGCCTGATTGATAATGAGGTAGGGGTCGCGGTCGTAGCGCAAAAACGGAGCAATGGTGCGGACGCGCTCGCCGATGTTGCGGTGGAGCATCACCCGGCTGTCGTTGGTAAATTCCTGGCTGAGCAGCATGTTCAAATCCGACAGGCGCACGGCAAAGGCCAGCCGCTTGAGCAGGCTGTCCATCACCACCCCGCCACTGCCCTCATACTGGGTAAACACGTTTTGGTCGCCGCTGGGGTAGTTGAACTCGCGCTCGGTGGTGTTCACAAACACGTAATCGCCCGCACCTTCGCCGTAGTAAATTTCTGGCCGGGTAATGGACAGGTCTTCAAAAGCGGCAACCGGCGGCAGATCTTTCACCCACAATTGGGGCAACCCCTCGCGGGTAACTTCGTTGACCGGGTTGACGACCACGCCGTAGCCGTGGGTAAATTGCAATTTTTGGGTCACCCACGTGGGCGATTGCAACTGGTTTTTGTCCAGCTCGCGGGCAGCCAGAGCCACCTGCCGCAGCTCGCCATCAACCATGTAACGGTCAAAATCAACGTCGTAAAACTGGTAATACAGCCGGATCGATTGAATTTGCTGGTAGGTTTGCTGCAGCGGCCGGTAATCCCACAAACGCACATTCTTTAAAAACGTGCCTTCTGCCGCCACCAGCTCCGGGGTGAGCCGTTCAACCCGGGAAAAATCCCGCTCCTGAATATTATCTAACCCGTAAGCCCGGTTGGTAAATTCGATGTTGTTTTCAATGTAGGGGGTTTCGCGAGCCAGTTCGTTGGGTTCAACCACGTAGCGCTGGATGATGCCCGGCACAAAGCCGGTGCCCACCACGCCGGCAATAATCCACACAAAAATGGCCATCAGGCTGAGCGCCGGCCGCCGCAGAAAAATATTGAGCAGCAAAATACCAGCGGTGATGAGCGCCACCACCACCATCACCCACAGCGCCGGCAGCGACACGTTGACATCGGTGTAGCTGGCTCCAAAGGCTACGCCCCGGTTGGAGTACATCAAATCAAACATACTGAGCCGGTGACCAAAGGCAAACGCCAAAAAGATGAGCGCGCCAATCAACGACATATGAAGCTGCACGTGCGGTAAAATCACCAGCCGGCCTTCAGCCAGGTTATTTTGCTGGGCCAGGGCGTACACCGCCAACGCCCCAAACAGGCTGGCAAACAACGCCACCACCAGCCACACCTGCACAAAATGCAAAAACGGCAGCGAAAACAGGTAAAAACCGACATCCATATTAAAGACCGGCTCGTTAAAATTGAACGGCTGGCGATTGAGAAACTGGAGCACCATTAACCAACTGGTGGCGCTGGCCGTGCCCACTAGCCAGCCCAAAAACAGCCCCGCGCCGATAATCATCCACACTACAAATTTTTGGGCCACCAGTGTTTCATCGCTAAAAAACAGCACATTCCGCACCGATAGCCAGCGGGCAAAAAAGGCGCTGATCCAAAACAGGATTACAAATGGCACGGCGACAGCCAGGCCAACCCAGAATTTTGACCACAGCGCCGTTAAAAAAACCGGCTCAAGGTTGAGGTGCTGAAACCACAGAAAATCGGTGTACAGGCCAACGCCAAACCGTAACAGTATGTACGCGCCAAAAAACAAAATCACCACGGTCCACAACCGGATGCGGGTGGCCGCGCCTACCGGCCGGCGTGTTCTTCGACGTTGATCACCATTGGTATGAGGGGTATTCATAAAATCATCGGCTCCCGGAAAGGCTATACTTCTTTCAGTCTCGCAGGCGATAGTATACCATCGCTGGCCCGATTCGCCCACTTGGCAACCGGCGGACGATTTTGGATTTTAGATTTTGGATTTTGGATTGACGAACGACGAGTGACGAATATCCTAATCGTAAATCGTAAATCCAAAATCGTAAATCGAGTTAGGGGATGCCGGCCAATGGGGGTATAATGCTCCGCTGGACTTTTAATTGTAACCGAGGACCCGTGACTCAAATCCAAACCTGGCTCAAAACCCATCGCCTCGATGCCGCGCTGCTGCTGGTTGTGGGGCTGTTTGGCCTGTGGAACGGCTGGCAGGCCCGCCAAATCATCGCCGATGACGCCATGATCACCTTTCGCGTGGCCGAAAACCTGGCCTTTGGCCGCGGCTTTGTGTTTAACCCCGGCGAATATGTGCAGGTAACCACCACGCCGCTGTACACGCTGGTGGTGGCCGTCGGCGTGTGGCTGTTTGGCTCGGCGCCGGCCGCGGCGCTGGCGCTGAACATTGCCCTGGCGGCGCTGATTCCCATGCTGGCCTACGACATCGGCCGGCGGCTGGCGGGCTGGATCACCGGGCTGACCGGCGCGCTGCTGCTGAGCATTATCCCGCTGCTGGTAACCGCCTTCAGCATGGAAAGCTACCTGTACGCGGCTCTGTTTTTGGCCTCGGTCAATGCGTATCTGGCCCGGCGCTACCGGCTGGCCGGCGTGGTGATCGGCCTGACGGCCATGCTGCGCGGCGACGCGGCGCTGGTGGGCGCGTGCATCCTCACCTTTGATTTTATCACCACCCGCCGGCTGCGCTGGGCAATGATTGTGCCGGCCATCGGATTGCCGTTGGCCTGGTATATCTTTGCCGCGGTGTATTACGGCTCGCCGCTGCCGGCCACATTGCAAGCCAAAACCGCGCAGGGCAAAATCAACTGGCTGGGCGAATATTTTATCAGCGGTTTTTACGAATACTGGAAAGATTGGGTACGGCATTACAGCCGCTATTTCTACGTTTTTCCGGCGCTGTACCTGCTGGGGCTGATCCCTGTGGTGCGGCGCGAGCGGTTGTGGTCGATTGTGGTTATTCACAACCTGCTCTACATCGCCGCCTTTGAAGGGCTGCGGGTAACCTTTGCCGAGTGGTACTACGCCCCGCTCACCCCCGGCGTGGCGCTGATTATTGGCCGCGGCGTGCAGCTTATCGCCGAAGCGGGCGGCTGGCTAACTGGCCGGCTGCTTCGCTCCGAACCGGCGCGGCGGGCGGCGACGGCGCTGGTGTCGCTGGCGGTTAGCGGCGGATTTTTGCTGTTTGCCTGGCAGGTGGTTTACCCCGTTACCGCCGACATCATTGCCGCCAACCCGGATTGGAAGGCGCAGGCGTACCCGCCGGCGGCGCGCTGGATTGCTCAAAACACCAGCGCCAACGCCACCCTGGCCACCATCGATATTGGCCATCTGGGGTACTGGTCCGGGCGGCACATCATCGATATTGTTGGGCTGGCCCAACCGGATGTGGCGGCGCACATCGCCGAGGGCGATTTTGGCTACGCTATTCGCCAGTACCAGCCGGATATGGTGCTGCTCGGCGCTACCTGGCTGGGAGAAGTACAGAGCAAAGCGTGGTTTCAGCAGGCCTACCCGGCCCGCCACAGCCTGCGGCTGGCCGGCATGGACGATCCACTGGTGTTGTTTACCCGGCCCACCGGCATCAAAGCCGAAACCGAGCCGATTCCGGCGGCGGCGCTCACCCCGGCGGATGTCGATTTTAACCGCCAGATCAGGCTGACCGGCTACCACGTGAGCCGGCCGGCGGCGCCGGGCGGCGCGCTCAACCTGATGCTGCGCTGGCAGGCAGAAGCGCCCATCGACAACGACTTTACCGTGTTTGTGCAACTGGTCAACGCCGATAACGCCATTTTAGCCCAGGGCGATGGCAAACCGCAGGGCGGTTTTTATCCCACCCCATTCTGGCAGCCCGGCGAGCGCATTACCGATGCCTACACTATTCCCCTGCCGGCGGAGATACCCCCCGGCAGGTATGACATTTTGCTGGGTTTTTACGAGGCCGGCAGCGGCGTCCGGCTGCAAATTCTGGACGAGGCCGGGGAGTTCAAAGCCGACCACTTCGCAATCAGCGGAGTAGAGGTAAAAAATTGAGTCTCAACTTCGGGCGCTTTGCGCCCGAAGTTGAGACTGAGACTTAATCGGCGGCGATCATTACATTGCTGGCTTTGATAACCGCAAAAACTTCTTTGCCGGGGGCCAGCCCCAAACTTTCGGCGGACGATTTGGTGATGATCGACACCACCTGGGTGCCGCCGGCCAGTTCCAGCGTCACTTCGCTGTTGACCGCGCCGTGGGTAATGCTTTTCACGGTGCCCTTCAATACATTGCGCGCGCTGATCTTCATAATTGATCTCCTTTCAACTAAAACAGTTAATTAGTTAACGAAAATACCTGCCCGGTAGGCAGGATCATCGCCTCAATGCTGCGAGCCTGACGGTACTGGTATGGCTCAACATCCGTGCCGGAAAAATTGGCGCGAATGATCATCGCCCCGGTCAGATCGGCGTCTTCCAGTTTGCCGTTCTCCAAATCTGTTTCCAGCAGATAGCATTCCCGCAGATTGGCCCCGCGCAGCACCGCCATTTTCAGCACGGTCTGCTCCATATCCACGCGATACAACACGGCGTGGTCAAGGTACGCGCCGCGCAGATTGGCCCGCACCAATTTAGCGCCGCTGAGGTCGGCCTGCTCCAGCACAATTTCCCGCATGTAGGCATCATCGAGCCTGGCTTTGCGCAGATTGGCCCCGCGCAGATTGGCCCGAAACAGGTTGGCCCGGCTCAAATTTGCCCCCTGCAAATAAGCCTGGCTCAAATCGGTTTCCCGCAGGTCGGTGCCGGAAAGATCGGCCCCACTCAAATTGACGCCGCGCAAATCCTGCGCCGACAAATCAAAGCCGGCAAAAGAGAGCGATTTATCGCTGGTGGCCCACTGTTTGGCCAGTTTGAGCTGCCCCTCGCGCGATTTCATGTCCTCTTCCACCGAACCGGCCTGCCGTTCCGTGACCTGTTTATGGATGACCAGATCACGGATCGCCGACTCGTAGGAGTAGCCAGGCATCCACTGCCCGCAGTGTTTGCAGATCATGGCTCTGGCGCGGATTTCTTCATCGCAAAAAGGGCAGCGTTTGGTGTCATCGGCGGAGTCTTGTGGCATAGCCCACCTCTCTTGAGAACAGGATTCGGGATTCAGGGGTCAGGATAATCCTGCACAGGTTTCAAAAAGCAGTAGGTCTCGCTTGTAGCGTGCCTGTTGGGCTGTAAGCCCAACCTACTGACCCGGTTCTTAAACGAATTATGGGTTGTTGCACATTCCTCTTATTTTACCGGGGCAAGGCGCGATAATCAAGTTAAAATGGCCCGCACTTATTTCATCATGACCGGGAAGTAATAAAGTAACGGGTTTACAAAGCCCACAGCCATCACTTCCGGCAAGCTCTTGGAATCGTCCCACAGTTGGCCCAGCGTTGCGCCATCGCTGCCGCCGTTGGCCCGCAAAAAATCAATGTATTCTTTGGACGAGGTTTGATAATAGAGCACCGCCGCTACCCGCGCCGTGTCGCCGGGCAAGGTATAGGCGGTGTCATCCCAATATTGGCCATCGGCATACAAATTTGGGTTGGGTTCCGGGCGCAGGCCGATGGCGGCAAAGTTTGATTTTTGGTAGCCGCGCGGCGGAATGCGATTGTCTTTGACAATGGTATTGTTCAGCACAAAGTGGAACGACTCGCCGGCGGGGAGCTGCACCAGACTGGCCAGTTCCGGGGTGAGGCCCTGTTTCACCTCGTACACCTTCAAATCGGGGTCGATGGCCAGTTGGCCGGTGGCGGCATTGTACGCCCCGGACTCATAAATGAGCGCGCCGGCGGCGTTGTAGGCTTTGAGATTGAGCCACATGCGGCGGCCTTCGGGGTAGCCGGTGGGCAGTTTGTGGCCGGTGTCGTTGGTCACCCGCACCGTGGCCACTTTGTTAGGCCCGGCATCGGCCAGCGACACGACTACGGTGGCTGCCTTTTGCAGCATCTGCCGCGCCGCGCTGGTAGTAGCGTTGAGCGCCGCCGCATCGGCCACGCTGTTGAGCCGCCAGCGCGTATCCTGCAACAGTTGCGGCACCCAGGTATTGCCACCGACCAGGGTGTGTTCCGGCAGGCAGCCGGTGGTGACGCAATCGCGGTTAACCGGGTTGTAAATATCTTCGGCGGCTTTGCCGGTGGCGCGCGGCATGTGGCAATCCTGGCAACTCGCTACCACGCCGCCGGGTTTGGCCCCGGCAAATTTGGGCAAAACCACACCACCGGCGGCAAATTGACTGTTGAGCCATTCATCGTAGGTGCGCTCAATGGGAAAGAGCTTACCCTGGCCAAAATCAGGCGCGGCCACGTCCATCGAGTTGGGCCAAAACTGGCCGCGGCCGGCATCCCACGACAGCAGTGGGTTGTCGATGTTGTGACAGGTACCGCACAGCCGCGACTCGGTGACGGCGTTGGTGTTTTGGCCCAGAAAATCGGTTTT
>CAYOXS010000283.1:0-7811 GCA_964407935.1 uncultured Caldilineaceae bacterium | reverse complement strand
AGCATGACTTAGGATCATGTGCCGCAAGGCGTGAGGGTTCAAGTCCCTCCTCGCCCACCTGTTTTGGCTATATTCAGACAACTCCGGTTAATTGTGTTTAACCGGAGTTGTTGCTTTATAGGTGAAATTATCGGACCGATAGTAGGAAGTCAGCCTAAATGGCGCAAAAATACGAGCAGTACACGCTGCCCCTTTTGCCACGTTTCTGCCAGGGAAACGGTAAGTTTACCGCCGGAGCGCCATTTATCGACATAATTTCTCAACCTGTTTTGTTATTAAAAACGCCCGCGCCCGGTATGACCTACGGCGCGAGCGCCAGCCGATTTATCGGGCGTAGGGATGAGATTGGGCGTAAGCGTAGGCCTGCCAGGCAGCAATCAGGTGACACACCCAACCCAATAACCCGCCGGTACCCAGCCAAAAACCGGGTGTAATGATCAACCAGAAAATACCCCACAGCCACTGGCCATTATAAATTTGCCCGATTCCGGGCACAATAAAACTCAGCACGGCAGCAGTTCCGGGACTACGCATATCAATATCCTCCAAAGTTTCAAACAAATTCCAGTTTTGTTTTACACTACGCCCATTCAGACAGCAAGTTGCAACGGCAGTTGCAGGATACCAGATATGTTGAGACTGAGAGTCCCTGGTTACGCTGTTATTGTCGATGAAAAAACTGAACACAAACCCGGAATCTGATAACGCAAGCCTGGTTTTAGCCTGGCTTTGCCAGCAGTTTCTGGCATAATCGCACCCCACTCATGGCATCTGTGACCCAATAATCAGCGCCAACATAGTCACAAACCTGCCGGGTTAGTTGATTGCCGCCAATAATGATGGGGGTTGCGAGCAACGAGGCATCGGTTGACCGGCGCAGCAGTTCAACCGTTTCGCGCATTGAATCGTAAGACAGGGTTAGCAGGCCGGATAAACCAATGATCTCCGGCTTAAGGGCCAGGGCTTGCGTCAAAAACTCGGTTGGGGGAACATTGACCCCCAGATCGTGTACCGTAAAACCATAGCACCGCAGCAGCAGGATCAGATTATTTTTGCCAATATCGTGAATATCACCCCGGACTGTGCCCAACAAAATCTGCCCCGACTCATTGCCGGTGAGCTTTGCTTCAATGACCGGCTGCACCAACTCCATCACCTCACGAAAGATTTCACCGGCCATGATTAATCCCGAAATAAAATATTCTCGCTGCTCATAACGTTCACCCACCAGACGCAGGCCGGCATGGCAATCCTCCACAATAACCAGCGGATCATGGCCATTGTCAAGCCGCTGCTGAACCAACAGCAGCGCCCGCTGTTCTTCTAAATCTGCTACCAGGGTCGAAAGAGAATCGTTTTCACTCATAATAATCCCGCGCGCAGCTTCAATTATTGATCAAGTCCTACTTTGGTTGTAAAGTGCATCCGATCGGCCCGGCAAATGAACCAGCCGACACTAATCGGGCGATCATCAAAATCAAAAAAGGTGTGTTCCAAACAAAAAGCGGCGCTGGGCAGGGGTGTTTGCAGCAGGCCGGCCTCTTCTTCCGTTAGCAGGGTTGCTTTTACCGTTAATTCACCCCGCTTGAGCAAAGCATTGTCAACATTGGCAAACAACCCTTGCAGCGAGGTAACGTCCATTTCAGCTTCGACAATAGGTAATTTTGGATCGTAAATCAGGTATTCGCGGTGATAAAAAATCGGCTCCCCGTCTTTGGCCAGCAAACGGCGAATATAGATTGTATTTTCGCCAATATTGATATGTAGCCTGTGGGCCGTGGCTGCCTCTGCCGGCACAATCCGCACATCCAGCAGCCTGATGTCTGTACCCGCATCTGGCTTGAATAACTCCTGCAATTCCTGCAGATCAAAAGAGGCCGTGCTCAATTCCAGCGCTTTTACAAACGTCCCCCGCCCCTGCGCCGTGCTGACAACATCCTGGTCAACAAGTAAATTAATCGAGCGCCGGACCGTCATCGGGCTAACGCCGTAACGGCGGCACAACTGAGCCTCAGATGGAAGCTGATCGCCCGGCCGGAACAAGCCCTCGGAAATTTGCCGCCGGAGAATATTAGCCAATTGCACATAGGCCGGTTCGTACAAACTGCGGTCTATAAAATCAATGGGTTGGGCCGCCGGATTACCGTCATTTATTTTCATGACACCTTTGTTGATCGTGAAAAGGATTACTAATAATTGACAACTTCCCTATATAACTATATAATAAATATTACCCTATCTGGCTTAAAGTGTCAACGCTAACACTCTGAAACTAGGGGCAAATAAGGTCGCAAGCTATGGAAGCTGCAAGCAACTTTTCCCGCACCAAAGTGATTGCCTGCGCCACCGTCATCGAAGAGATGACGCCTCTGCTCCCCCCCGAAATATCGTACGAAATCCTTGATTTTGGCCTCCATCTTAACCCCGGCAATTTACGTGACACCCTGCAAACTACCATCGATACCGCCAGCGCCACCGCCGATACCATTCTGCTGGGTTACGGCCTGTGCTCAATGGCCGTGGTCGGCTTAAAAGCCACCAATTGCACCCTGGTTGTTCCCCGCGTTGATGATTGCATCGCCATTTTTCTTGGGTCACGCGCCGCCTACAAAGAACAATCCAGCCAGGAGCCGGGCACTTACTACCTGACCAAAGGCTGGATTGAAGTCAGCGATACCCCTTTTGAAGAGTACAAACGGCTGGTTGAGCGGTACGGCCAACCCCGCGCCGACCGCATGATCAAGCTGATGCTCAAGCATTACACCCGGCTGGCCTATATTGACACCGGCCAGTACGACCAGGAGCGATACCGCGACTACGCTCGTCGCACCGCTGAGCAGTTTGGACTGCGTTTTGAAGAGATTGGCGGCTCAGATACGCTGGTCAGAAAACTGCTCTTTGGCCCCTGGGATGATGATTTTGTGGTGACACAACCGGGCCAAATCATCAATTACGCCGATTTCAAAACCACCGCCACCACAATGTGCAACTTGCCGGGCGTGCCGCCTGCCCAGCCGCTGCCAGAAGGTTAATGTTTATGTCTACCAACCGGACCTTTGAGATTGATTTTGAACCCATCGGCAAGCGGGTAGAAGTTGCAGCCAACACAACCCTGCTTGAGGCCGCTCAAGAGGCCGGCATCGGCCTGTCATCCTCCTGCGGCGGGCTGGGCAATTGCGGCCAGTGCCGGATCACAATTCTTGAAGGGGCTGTTTCCCCCCCCACGGAGGACGAAGAATTTATCCTTTCAGCCGTAGAGCTGCACGGCGGGCAGCGGCTGGCTTGCAGCACCCAAATTCATAGTAAGGTTAAAGTGTACATCCCCAATAGTTCGCTGATAACCACCCAGCGTTTACAGCTTGAAGGCGTCAGCAGCGAACTAACGCTTGACCCGGTTATCCACGCCTATAACATCGACGTGCCCGCTCCTACCCTGCGCGATCAACGCTCAGATCTGGAGCGAATTACTCACACCCTGGCTCAAGTTCACCAACAGCCCGGCGTGGTCGCGGAACCGGCCGTGGTGCGCCAGATTTCGGCCTTTGCCCGGCAGCACAACTGGCAGATGACCGCCTACCTGCGCGATACCGAAATTATCGGGTTGGCTCCGGTGGGAAGCCGGCCGGTGGGGATGGCGGTTGACCTGGGCACCACCAAAATCGCCGCTTACCTGATCGATCTGGTTACCGGCCAGGAGCTGGCTGTGAGCGGCGGACTCAACCCGCAGATTGGTTACGGCGAAGATGTTATCAGCCGCCTGGCCTATACCCGCCGTCATCAAAATGGTGGCGAAACCCTGGCCGATCTGATTCGCCGCAAGCTGGATACTTTGCTGGCCGAATTGGTGCAACAGGCCGGCGTCACCCGTGAACAGGTCGCCGATATTTGCATTGTGGGCAATACGGCGATGACCCATTTGTTATTAGAACTGCCGGTCTACCAATTAGCCACAGCGCCTTATGTGGCAGCCACCGGCGCGCCGGTAGACATAAAAGCCCGGACGATGGGACTGACCACAGCCCCCGGCGCTTACGTTCACGTTATGCCCTGCATTGGCGGCTTTGTTGGGGCCGATCACGTGGCGATGATCCTGGCCAGCCGGCTTGATATGGCCGAGCACGCGGTGCTGGGCATCGACATTGGCACCAACACCGAAATTGCTCTGGCCAAACCGGGGCAAACTTTTCTGGCGTCAGCCTCGTGCGCCTCGGGGCCGGCCTTTGAGGGCGCGCACATCAGTGATGGCATGCGGGCGGCGGCCGGCGCGATTGAAGCGGTCAAACTGACCGAGACCGGCCTCCAGATCAAAACCGTCGATAATGTGCCGGCCATCGGGCTGTGCGGCTCTGGCATTGTTGATGCCGTGGCCGAGCTGCGCCGCTGGGAACTGCTCAACCAACGAGGGCGCTTCAACCGAGACAGCAGCCGGGTGCGCTCCGGCCGCCACGGGTTGGAATTTCTATTGGCCCCCGCCAGCCAAAGCGGTAGCGGCCGCGATGTGGTCATTACCCAGCACGATGTCAACGAAATCCAACTGGCCAAAGCAGCCATTCGGGCCGGGCTTGAGGCGCTGCTAAAAGCCACCCACACCGCCCCCAACGATGTAAAGGAGGTGATTATCGCCGGAGCATTTGGATCGTACCTCAACCTCAAAAGCGCCATCGATATTGGCATGTTTCCGCCGCTGCCCCAGGCGCGTTTCAAACAGGTGGGCAACGCTGCCGGCGTCGGGGCCAAATTGGCCCTGCTCTCGCGGGCAGTCCGGACCCGCGCCCAGCAAATCGCCGCCAACGCAGATTACATCGAGCTAACCACCTTCCCCAAATTCAACCGGCTGTTTGCCCTGAGCATGTTATTTCCCGCTGAAACAAGTTTGGCGGCAGAAAAATCCATCGCACAAACACAAGGAGACGCCCATGAAAATCATCGGCGAGAAAATTAACGGGACTCGCAAGCGGGTGGCCCGCGCCATTGCCGAACGGGATGCGGACTTTATCAAAAATCTGGCCCAAAAGCAGGCCGAGGCCGGCGCAGCCTGGCTTGATGTTAACGCCGGCACCCATCCCAGCCGCGAAGCCGATGACCTGATCTGGCTGATTGAAACCATTCAGTCTGTGGCAGATACACCACTCTGCCTTGATAGCGCCAACCCGGCGGCGCTGGCGGCGGCCATCAAAGCGGTCAACAAAACGCCTATGATCAACTCCATCAGCGGCGAACCGGAGCGGCTGGCCGGCATTTTGCCGCTGGTGGCCGAACACGGCTGCCAGGTGATTGCCCTGGCCATGGACGCCAAAAAAATCCCGGAAACTGTTGACGGGCGAGTGGCCGTGGTTGAGGCAGTACTTGGGCAAACACGCCGCGCCAGCGTGCCAGACAGCCACATTTATGTTGACCCGCTGGCCATGACCATCGGCACCAATATCCACAGCGGAGTAACCGCCTGCGACACCATTCGCACTGTTCACCGGGCCTACCCGGAAGTCCATTTCACCGTTGGGCTGAGCAACATCTCTTTTGGTTTACCGGCGCGCTCTTACATCAACCGCGCTTTTTTGACTCTGGCGTTGGCCGCCGGGCTGGACAGCGCCATTCTTGATCCGCTGGACCGGGAGCTGGGAGCCGCTATTCTGGCCGCAGAACTCGTACTGGGGCGAGACCGTCATTGTTTAAATTACACCCGCGCCTATCGCGCGGGCCTGTTTGAGTCAACCCAAAATTAGCTACTGGAAGGAGCAATTCATGTCACAAGAATTAATTGAGGCCATCATCGACATGCGCGAAGATGATGCGCTGCAAATCACCGATGAGTTGTTGGCCGGCGGGGCCAATCCCCTGACCATTTTGGAAGATTGCCGCCAGGCAATGGAGGTCATCGGCAAAAGGTTTGAAGCAGGAGAATGTTTTGTACCGGAGTTAATTCTGGCCGGCGAAGTGCTCAAAGAGATTTCCGCCAAGGTTAAACCGCTGATTCAGGAACAGACCGGCTCCACCGCCAAACTGGGCAAAATTGTCTTTGGCACTGTTGAAGGCGACATCCACGACATTGCCAAAGATATTGTGGCGTTTATGCTGGATATCAACGGGTTTGAGGTGTACGATCTGGGCGTTGATGTTTCGCCCGCCCGATTTGTGGACAAGGTTAAGGAAACCGGGGCGACGGTGGTCGGGTTGAGCGGCTTTTTAACGCTGGCCTACGATCCCATGAAAGCCACGGTGCAGGCGCTCAAAGACGCCGGACTGACCGACGTAAAAGTGATGATCGGCGGCGGCCAGATTGATGACCAGATTCGGGTTTATACCGGCGCCGACGCTTACGGCCGGGACGCCATGACCGCCGTGACGCTGGCCAAACAATGGATAGGAGATTGAGGCCATGTTTACCCCCCCTGAAAATTGGAACAAACTGACCCCCAAAGAAAAAATGGAAGCTCGCTTCCAGAGTTGGTTGTCGCTGCAACTGGAGTTTGCCTCGCCGGACGCGGCGCAGGCTTACAAACAACGGGTGCAGATGATCAAAGATGTCACCGAATTAAAAAAACCGGAGCGGGTGCCGGTTATCCCCTGGTTTGGCGTGTACCCGGTAAAATACGGCGGCATTACCGCCCGGGACGCCATGTACGATTACGACAAACTGGGCATGGCCTTTAAAAAATTCAACGCCGACTTTCTGCCCGATGGCCTGGCCAGCGCCGCTTTGATGGGGCCGGGCAAGGTGTTTGAGCTGCTGGATTACAAAATCTACAACTGGCCGGGCCACGGCACGCCGGTTGACACCTCGTACCAGTGCGTTGAGGGTGAGTACATGCTGGCCGATGAATACGATCAGTTGATCAACGATCCCAGCGGCTATTTTATGCGCACCTACCTGCCCCGTTCCTTTGGCGCGCTGGCCCCGTGGAGCATGCTCGGCCCCTTTACCGATATTATAGAACTGCCGTTTGTAGGGCTGGGGCTGATCCCCACCGGCATCCCCCCGGTGCAGCAAGCCTTCAAAACCTTTATCGAAGCCGGCCAGGCTACGATGGAATGGATTTCGGCGGTTGGCCCCATTGACGGCGCGTCGATGGCTACCCTGGGGCTGCCCAACATCATCGGCAGTTTTTCAAAAGCTCCGTTTGATATTTTGGGCGACACCATGCGCGGCACCCGGGCCATTATGCTCGATATGTACCGCCGCCCGGCCAAACTGATCGAAGCGATGGAGCGCATTGTCCCCATTGCCGTTGAAATGGGCATCCGCTACGCCACCGTCAGTGATACGCCGATGGTCTTTATCCCGCTGCACAAGGGTGCCGACGGCTTTATGTCGAACAAGGATTTTGAGAAGTTTTACTGGCCCACCCTCAAAGCGGTACTGCTGGGGCTGATTGAGGCCGGCTGTGTGCCGTATCTGTTTGTTGAAGGCGGCTACAATCAACGGCTCGACATCATCACCGACCCGGATATTCCCGCCGGCCACACCATCTGGCTGTTTGACCACACCGACATGAAAGAGGTGAAGAAAAAGCTGGGGGGCTGGGCCTGCTTTGGCGGCAACGTGCCCGGCTCGATGCTCAAGGCTGGGACGCCCAAAGACATTGAAGCCTACGTAAAACAGTTAATTGATGACGTGGCCCAGGATGGCGGCTACATTCTGGCCAACGGCGCGGTGCTGGATGATTCCAGCCCGGAAAACCTGCACGCCTTGATCGATACCGGCAAATCATACGGCGTTTACAAATAATACCCCCACTGTACCGGCAACAGGGTCAGTTTTGGGGGGGGGTGGCGCCCCAAAAAGACCCCCCAAAAACACCAAGGGTTTGTTT
>CAYOXS010000282.1:0-7899 GCA_964407935.1 uncultured Caldilineaceae bacterium | reverse complement strand
CCCCCCCAAAATCCCACCAAAAAAGCTTTTCTCCCCCTTCTCCCTTTGGGAGAAGGGGGCAGGGGGGATGAGGGGAAAGAGACTGATCCGAAAAAATTTAACACCTGTCCCGCCCTTGAACCCTTAATTCAGAGGATTGAGCGTGTTAAGCACCGTTTGCAGTTCCGCCGGCAGCGGCGCTTCAAACTCAACCGGCTCACCGGTGCGGGGATGAACAAACGCCAGCCGCCAGGCGTGCAAAAACTGTCGCTGGAGGCCGAGCGGTTTTTTTCTGCGGCCGTACACGGTATCACCCACCACGGGGCAATTGAGCCAGGCCAAATGCACCCGGATTTGATGCGTTCGCCCGGTTTCCAGCCCAATTTCCAGCAAACTGTAGCCGTCAAACCGGCTTTTAACCCGATAGTGGGTGCGGGCCGGCTTACCCTCGGCGCGGGGCGCAAATTTTTGACGGTTGCGCGGGTCGCGCCCCAGCGGCACATCAACAATGCCCTCCGGCGCTTCGGGTTCGCCAAAAACCAGCGCCAGGTAAATTTTTTCAACAGTGCGCGCCTTAAATTGGGCCTGCAACCGGCGCAGCGCCGCCGCCGTACGAGCCACCACTATCAACCCAGAAGTATCCTGATCCAGCCGATGCACAATGCCCGGCCGCAGCGCGGCATCGGCATCAGTTTGAGCCAGCCCGGCCAAATCCGGGAAGCGGGCCAGCAGCGCGTTAACCAGCGTGCCCTGGCCGTGCCCCGCCGCCGGATGGACCACCATTTCCGCGGTTTTGTTAATCACAATCAGGTCATCATCCGCAAAAACAATATCCAGCGGAATGTCTTCTGCCAGCAGTTCTGCCGGCGATTGCGCTGTGAGCCGTACCGAAATTACATCACCCGGCTGCACCACCGTGCCGGGTTTCGCCGGTTGATCGGCAACCAGCACGTCGTTTTGCTGAATCAGTTTTTTGATTTGCGAGCGGGAGAAGTTGGCCAACTGCTCGGCCAGATATTGATCAAGCCGCATGCCGGCCCGGTCAACCTGCAATTGAATGAGTTGCGGCTGGTTCATCGCGGTTGCTGCTTGTGGCGGGCTTTATTGAGGGCGTGCAAAGCAATGCTGGAGCGTGAACCGCCGGCCTGCCGAAACGCCCGCCGGCGCTGCACCAGCCGGTGATCGTGCAAAACCTTAACCGGCAGCGACCAGCGGTCGCTGTGCGCCGTTGAGCGGCGGCCAAAACCAAACACCCGCTGCCGCACCTGCCGCCCCAGTGCCGAGAATTTGCGACTGTAAACAGTAATCTTTTTTAAAACCGAATCCTTAAACGTTGGTCCCGATTGTGAGTTGGACATTAGTTGTTCCCTCCCGAAACTCCCGACAACTCCTGGTTCATGTTTTCCTGCTGCCAAAAATAGTAAGCCAAAGTGGCCACGCCCAAAACAATGACCACATCGGCCACATTAAAAATTGGCCAAAAACCAATATCGATAAAATCCACCACCGAGCCGCGCCACAGGCGGTCAGACAGGTTGCCCAGTGCCCCGCCCAGTTGCAGCCCCAGACTCAGCCGCACCAAAAAACTTTCAACCGGCAGCCGGTGCGAAAACAGCACAATCCCAAAAATTACACCTATGGCCGCAGCCATAAATACTGTCCCCAACTGCGGAAACATGCCAAAGGCGGCCCCGGTATTGGTAATGTGCGTCACTCTGATTAGCCGGCCCAGCGCGGGGGTCAGGCTCCACCAGCCCCACAACGGCAGAGTCTGGATAACAATAAACTTTGCCCCCTGATCAATCAAATAGATAACCAGCGCTACCCCCAAAATTGTCGGCAGCGCCGCCCGGCTGCGATTTACGGCTGGCGCGGTGCTGATGGTCAAATCATCTCCACTCATTTTATTGTAACGAACTCCGGCCCAAACATCAACAAGCTATTTTTCCCATCGCCTTTTTAACACAACCCATATATTCTACCCGGCCGCGATCAAACTCAAAATAAGATTGGCGCAAGTACCGGCCTGTGTTACAATTTGACCCATCCTCGGATTGGAGCGCCTGATTTTGGCAGCTATTACAACTCGTTACCGGTTCATCGTCAGCCTGTTTGTTTTTGCCATTTTACCCGTACTGGCCTTCCCGGAGATTATTTTTGGGCGGCAAACCCTCTACTGGTCTGATTTAAGCTGGATGCACTACCCCCGCCACATTTTTGCCGCCGCCGAATGGCTGGCCGGCCGGCCGCCGCTGTGGGACCCGTACCAGCACACAGGCCTGCCTTTTCTGGCCGAATCGCAGGTGGGGGCGCTTTACCTTCCGAGCGCCCTGTTTTTAAGCCCTCTCGCGCCCTCGCTGGAGCTATCAATTTATATTTTGCTGCACTTTACCCTGGCAGCCACTTTTACGCTGATGCTGGCCCGGCTGCTGGGGCTGGATTGGACGCCGGCCACCGTTGCCGGGCTGAGTTATGGGTTTGGCGGTTTTTTGATGGCCCAGGTGCCCAACCTCAATATTATGACCGGCGCCGTTTGGCTGCCGCTGATTTTGGCCGGGCTGATTTGGCTGGAACGCCGCCGAAGCTGGCTGGCGGCGCTGCTGGCCGGTGTTCCGCTGGCCATGCAAATTTTCACCGCCCAGCCCCAAATTGTATTTTACAGCCTCATTTGCGCCGCGGGATTCACCCTGTACCGCATCACCGCCGATTTTTGGGGCGCGCAATCGCCGCAGCGAGGCAAGTTTGGCTACGCGCTGCACACCGGCGCGCTGGCAGGCGCGGCAATAGTTAGCGGGTTGATGCTGGCCGCGCCGCAGTGGTTAGCCACTCTGGAATTGCAGCAGCTATCGGTTCGCGCCGCGGACAAAGGATTAGCCTTTTTAACCAACAACTCGCTGCCGCCGCTGATGCTGCTTAATCTGCTCATTCCCGGCATTTTTGGCAATAATGTCATCGGCTTTAAAGGCGGCGATCCTTTTCAGGAAGATTTTATCTACATCGGCTTGATACCGCTGCTGCTGCTCTTTTTTGGTTTGGCTCAGCGCCGCCGCCGAAACGCGCCGTTTTTTTACTGGCTGTTGCTCGGTGGCCTGCTGCTGGCGCTGGGGGGATACACCCCCTTTTACCGGCTGGTTATCCAGCACCTGCCGGGGTTTGCCCTGTTCCGCATCCCCGCCCGCTGGCTGATGGTGGTCAACCTGTCGCTGGCGATGCTGGCCGGTTTTGGCCTGCAAACCCTGCTGCACAACGGACTCCGCCGGGCGCAACTGGCCACAATCGCCGCGGGTGGCGGGCTGCTGGCAGCCGCTGCCCTGCTCGCTGCCTGGATTGGCCCGGCTCTGGCCCCCGACAACCGGCTGTGGGCTACATTTTTTGCGCACGGCTTTACCCCCCACCCGGCCAACCGGCTGCTGCTGGCCGGCCTGCCCTGGCTGACAGCTCCGGGTTATTTAATGCTGACCAACGTTGCCGCCGCGCTGGCTGTGTTTGCCGGGTTTGCGTGGCGCAAGCTGTCAAAAACTGCCTTTAGTACGCTGTTGCTGGCGTTGGTCTGCGTTGATCTGGCGGCTGCGGGCGGCGCCACCCTCAACCCCACTCAGCCCGAAAGCTGGTGGAGCCAACTGACCGGCGGCGCGCAATATGTGGTTGATCACGTGGGTGAAGCGCGGGTATTTCCGCTGGGGATGGGCAGCGAACAGGCCGCGGTGAGCAATTTGGGCCACTATTTCCCCTCGGTGTACCGGGTGAGGAGCGCCGGTGGGCACGGTTCATCGCTGATGCTGGAACAGATGAGCACTTTTTTGCACCAGGCTCACCCGGTGCAGGCCATTCAGCTATTGGGCGTTAAATACCTGCTTACCGAAGGAGCGATGGGCGCTGATGTGGCCAGCACCTATCCGCTGGCCTTCAGCGATGAGCGCAGCTATGTGTACCAAAACCCGCAGCCATTGCCCCGCGCCTTTGTGGTGCATCAACTCATACAGGCCCAATCGCCAGCCGAAGCGCTGGCCTACCTGCAAGGAACGGACATCGATCCGGGCCAAACGGTCATCATCGAATCAACAGTCCAACTGCCGCAGCCGGCCCCAGCCGCCACTGATGATGCGACCACCATTACCGCCGAAACGCCGCAGCACATCGAGATCAGCGTTAGCCCCGCCGCCGCCGGTTATCTGGTGCTGCTGGATACGTATTATCCCGGCTGGGAAGCCACCGTTGACGGGCAGGCCGCGCCCGTGTACCGGGCCAATCGCATTGGCCGGGCTGTGTTTGTGCCGGCCGGCGCGCACCGGATTGAATTCACCTATCGCCCGCGCCCGTTCAGAATCGGCATATGGCTGGCCGCGTCCAATCTCGCGGCGATGCTCGGCGCTGCCGTGGCGACAAAACGCCCATCGCTTTAAAATAAAAAACTCCAACCGAGTCATTGGGTTGGAGTGCTTAGCGTCTGTAACAGACTCCCCTAGTCTTTATCTTCATTTTTCCGTTTTCTTATTTTTTAGCGTTACTTTTGTGAGCCGGCAGTACTTTTGCCGGGAGTACGGTTTACGACCAAACTTCCAGATATGCGGCGTTTGACTCGCTCAGATGGCGGGCCACCGGCGGGGTGATCAGCAACAGCAGCCCTACCAGCGCCATTGCCCCACTGAGCGCTCCAGTGTAGCCCACCAGCCAAGCCCCCACAATGAACGCAGCTCCAAGAACCTGAATACCGCGGCGAACAACCGCTGGCAGCGCCGTAATCAGTTCCGGCGACTGCAACGTGCTGGTTACCGACAGGTAGATCACCAGCGGTCCACCAATTGCAACTACCATTTTGAGAATTTCGTACAACATAGGTTTCTCCTTTACTTAAGGTGAATAAAAAAGAGTGCGCCGTTGCGCAACGGTGCACTCACTGAGCATGATCATACCACATTAAAAAACTTTGTCAATAATAAAGTACATAATTGTGCAAATTATCACATTTATGGCCGGTACTCAACGTTCTCACCCATTCTCAAGGTTGCTCTAGGCATAATTTCCCTTTGCAAAATACGAACACATGGGGTATCATCTAAAAAGTTAGGACGCCTTTGGCGGTAATCAATTGTACCAACAGCGTTGTTTTTCAACTGAGCCAACTGCCGGGCGCCAAGACATTTTCTAGGTTTGAATCAGCCCTGATCCTTAAAATTGGCCGTTGTTTCTCAGCCAATACTTTTCCAATGAGGCAATGATGAGTTACCGAGCACGCATATTATGTATTGACGACGAACCTGGCGTGATTGAACTTGTGGGTCTGATCCTCAGATCCCAGAACATTCAGGTAGAAGGAGCGCACAGCGGCCGCCAGGGACTGGAAGCCATGCGAGATAACCCCCCGGATGCCGTGCTGCTGGATGTGATGATGCCAGAAATGGATGGCTGGGAAGTGTACAAACAAATGCGTGCCGATGAAAAACTAAAACACATCCCGGTCATTATTGTGACCGCCAGAAACAGCTCTTTTGAAGAAATTATCGCCCGTGAACGGGCCGGCGTAAGTGATTACGTAACAAAACCGTTTTTACCCGATGACCTCCGCAACAGCCTGGCGCAAGTTTTGAAATCAAATTAGAGAAACCAATGGCAAACAAAAAAAAGCGAATTCTCTGTATTGAAGATGAAGCCGAGATGATCGACCTGACCCGGTTGGTGCTTGAACGAGAAGGCTTTGAAGTGTTGGGGGCCGTTGGCGGCATGCAGGGGCTGGAAATTATCAAGCGTGAAAAACCTGATCTGGTTTTGCTGGATTTGATGATGCCCGATATTGATGGCTGGGAAGTTTACCGGCAAATGAAAGCCGATCCCCAAATGACCACTATCCCGGTGATTGTGGTCACCGCTCGCGCCCAAAATATTGACAAAGTGCTGGGGTTACAGGTAGCCAAAGTGGATGATTACGTTACCAAACCCTTTGGCCCCAAAGAACTGCTGGAAAGTATCCGCAAGATTTTCCCCAAAGAAAGCTGACCTTGCGCCGGGCTGAGCAAACCCGAGTTGCTCAAATCCACAGGGTAATTATAATTAACCCACCTGCCCCCGTAGCTCAGGGGATAGAGCATCGGCCTTCTAAGCCGTTGGCCGCAGGTTCGAATCCTGCCGGGGGCGCTCCAATATACCACATTTTACCGAATACCTTTATCGGCCGGCCGATAAAGGTATTTTTATTTGGCCCCAATAAAAAAGGCGTGATCAACGTCACGCCTAAATTTGAATGGATTGCCGGTCAGAATTATTTTATCTGCTCAGCGCCCAGCCGGGCCAGCACCATATCTTCGGCTTCCGGCAGGCCGCTCACACCAACCGCGCCCACAAGCTGACCCTGATAAAAGATGGGCACGCCGCCGCCCCAACTGGGGTAACGCAGCTCACCAAAGTTGGTCATGGGGAAGCCATCTTTTTTTGAGGATTCGCCGAGCGCCTTTGACTCTTTCCGCTCGCGGGCGGCGGCGTAGGCCTTGTTCATCGCAATGGTAATCGACGGCAGGCGGCAGCCATCGGTGCGTAAAAAGGCCAGCAGTTCACCATGGCTGTCAACCACGGCCACGGCCGCGCCTTTACTCTCTTTTTCCAGTTCAGCGCGGATGGTTTCAATCACTTTCAGCGCATCCGCATGTGATAAATTATAACTTTGATACATCATCTATCCTTTCAACGAGCCGGCCAGCAGACCGCGCATGAAATATCGCCCCAGAATAATGTAAACCAGCAGCGTGGGCAGCGCCGCCAGCAGCGAACCGGCCATCTGCACATTCCACTCGACAATGTAACTGCCGGCCAGGTTATTGAGGCCCACGGTAATGGGCTGCGACTCCGGGTTGCCGGTTACCGTGACCGCAAACAGAAAATCGTTCCAAACCGAGGTAAACTGCCAGATCATCACCACCACAAAACCGGGAATAGACAGGGGGAACAGAATATAGCGGTAAATGCCAAAGAATGTGGCTCCGTCAATCCGCGACGCTTCGATGAGTTCACCGGGAATGGCGGCGTAGTAGTTGCGAAAAATCAGAGTAGTGATTGGGATGCCATAAATAACGTGCACAAAAATCAGCCCGGCGATGCTGCCGTACAGGCTGCCGCCAAACCAGGGAATGCGGCTCAACACCTGCACCAGCGGAATGAGAATACTCTGATAGGGGATGAACATACCAAATAGCAGCAGCGTAAACAGCAAATCAGCGCCCGGAAAACGCCACTTGGTCAGAATATAACCATTAATTGACCCCAGCATTGCCGACATGATTGTGGCCGGGATGGTCAAATAAATGCTGTTCCAGAAGTTTACCCCCAGGCCACGCAGCCCTTCCTGCTCACTGCCAAACCAGGCCTTGGTAAAGCTGTCAAAAGATAAACCGGACGGCAAGCTCCACATTTGGGCCTGGCTGACTTCGGCAAAGCTTTTCATGCCGGTTACCAACAGCAGGTAAATGGGGATCAGAAACAGGCCGGCAAACAGCAGCAGCAGGGCGTAAACCAGCACGCGCTGCCAATTTCGGCCACCGGCGCCGCGACTTTGCACCCGGACAGTTGGTTCAGTGGTCATAATTCGGCCTCCGTGCGGGTAGTCCAGATGAGGTACGGCACAATCAGCACCGCCACCATCAGCAACAAAACAATAGCAATGGACGAGCCGCGGGCAAAATGGTTGCCTCTAAAGGTAGTGTCCCACATATAAAACGCCGGAACATCGGTAGAAAAGCCGATGCCGGGGCCGGTCATTGACACCACCAGGTCATAAATTTTGAGCGAAATATGGCCCAGAATAATCACCGCGCTTAAGGTGATGGGTCGCAGCAGCGGCAAAATAATGTGCCACAAAATCTGCCACTCCGAAGCGCCATCAACGCGGGCGGCTTCGCGCAGATCGTCAGGAATACCGCGCAGCCCGGCCAG
>CAYOXS010000281.1:6407-7905 GCA_964407935.1 uncultured Caldilineaceae bacterium | reverse complement strand
CCGCCGGCGCCTGGTATCCGTGGCAGGTGCGGCTGCGATTGTGGCGGCGCAACCTGGCCGGCTTTTTCCGCGAGCTGGCCCAACATCCGGTGGCGCTGGCCGGCGGCGTGGTGGTAGCCTTGTTTATTCTGATGGCCATCTTTGCGCCCTACCTGTCGCCGTACAACCCGGAAAAAGGCAGCCTGCGCGACCGGCTGGAAGCGCCAATGTGGCAGGAAGGCGGCTCGGCGGAGCACCCGTTTGGCACCGATGCCCAGGGGCGCGACCTGCTGACGCGCATTATTTACGGGGCGCGGGTGTCGCTGGCGGTGGGCATTCTCACCGTGGTCATCTCGGTGGCGGTGGGGCTGGGGCTGGGCGCGGCGTCGGGCTATTTTCGCGGCTGGCTCGATACCGGCCTGTCGCGCTTTGCCGATTTGCTGATGGCCTTTCCGTTTTTAATATTTGCCATCGCTATGATGACGTTTGTGGGGCCGGGCTTTGGCAACCTGATTCTGGCGCTCACCTTTAAAGGCTGGGTGGAATTTTTCCGGCTGGTGCGCGGCGAAATGATGAACGAAAAAACCCGCGAATATGTGGAGGCTGCCCGCGCGCTGGGCCGCAGCCACACGGCCATCATCGGCGCGGAGATAATCCCCAACATCACCCAATCGGTGTTTGTGGTGGGCACGCTGCGCATGGGCTTTTTCATTGTCACCGAGGCCTCGCTCAGCTTTTTGGGGCTGGGCATCCAGCCGCCCACCCCGGCCTGGGGCTCGATGGTGGCCGAAGGGCGCGACGTGATTTTGACCGCGTGGTGGGTTTCTACCCTGCCGGGACTGGCCATTGTGGCCCTGGTGCTGGCCCTCAATCTCTTTGGCGAAGGTCTGCGCGATATTCTGGACCCGCGCCTGAAGGTGGAATAAATGACCAACACACCCCTCCTCCAACTAAAAAATCTCACCACCGAATTTCCCACCCGCCGCGGCCAGGTAACCGCCGTGAACGGGGTCAACCTGCGGCTGGAGCAGGGCGAAATTCTGGGCATCGTCGGCGAAAGCGGCTGCGGCAAAAGCACAGTGCTGCGCTCCATTTTGGGGCTGATCGACCGCCCCGGCCGCATTGCCGGCGGGCAGGTGTTATTTAAAGGGCAGGACTTGCGCCAACTGCCCGCCCGCGAACTCCGCGCTATCCGCGGTAAGGAAATCGCCATGATTTTTCAGGACCCGCTCAGCACGCTCAACCCGGTTTTTCCGGTGGGCGAGCAAATCCGCGAAGCGCTGCGGCTGCACGGCCTCATCTCCGGCCTGCCCTGGCCCTTTGACGGCGCGCGCCGGGCGCAGGAGAAAAAGCGGGTGCTGGAGGTGATGGCCGAAGTCGGCATCCCCGCGCCGGAGGCCCGCTACCGGGCCTACCCCCACCAATTTTCCGGGGGGATGCAGCAGCGGGCGCTCATCGCCATCGGCCTGGTTTGCGAGCCGGCCCTGCTGCTGGCCGATGAACCGACCACCGCCCTCGA
>CAYOXS010000281.1:0-6307 GCA_964407935.1 uncultured Caldilineaceae bacterium | reverse complement strand
GCCATCAACCCCATCCCCGGCAACGTGCCGGACCTGGCCGAGTTGCCGCCCGGCTGCGCTTTTGCCCCGCGCTGCCCGCTGGTGCAGGAAGCCTGCTGGCAGGCCGAACTGCGGCTGCGGGCGGTTACGCCCGGCCACTACGCCCGCTGCATTCAGTTTGAAGCCGGTGAACGCTACGTGCAGGAGGAGGTTGCTGTCAGATGACATCCCAAAAAACGCCCATTCCGCTGGTTGAAGCGCGCAACATTAAAAAATATTTCCCGGTGCGGGCCAGTTTTCTGGGTAAATTGCTGGCCGGCCAGCAGGACAAAATGGTCAAAGCGGTTGATGACGTCAGCCTGAAAATCTGGCCCGGCGAAACGGTGGGGCTGGTGGGCGAAAGCGGCTGCGGCAAAACCACGCTGGGCCGGGTGATGACCCGCCTGCACGATCCCACCAGCGGCCAGCTTTTCTTCCAGAACCGGCCGGTGCTGGGCGACAGCATCACCGTGACCAACGGCGACCAGCTCAAACAGGCCAGCCAGGTGTTGTTTGACGACTCCGCCGCGGTGAGCGCGCCGCTGGAAACCGCCGACGAGCAAACCCGGCTGATGAGCTTTTTCCGCGTGACTCAAATTATCTTCCAGAACCCCTACTCCTCGCTGAACCCGCGCAAAACCGTGCGCGACATCATTGGCGTGGCCCTGCGCCAGCGCGGCCTCAGCGATGCCCAGGAACGGGAAGCCGAAACGCTGCGGCTGCTGGAGCGGGTGGGGCTGAGCAAGCGCCACATCGATTCTTACCCGCACCAGTTTTCCGGCGGGCAGCGGCAGCGCATTGGCATTGCCCGCTCGCTGGCGGTGCGCCCGCAGTTCATTGTGGCCGATGAGCCGGTGTCGGCGCTGGATGTCTCCATTCAGGCGCAGGTAATCAACCTGCTGCAAGAGCTTCAGGCCGAATTTGACCTGACCTTCCTGTTCATCGCCCACGATTTGAGCGTGATCCATTATTTGTGCAATCGCGTGGCAGTGATGTACCTGGGCCACATTGTGGAAGAGGCCGAAACCCAGTCGCTGTTTGACGCGCCGCGCCATCCATACACGCAGGCGTTGCTGGCAGCCATCCCCGTGGTAGACAAAACCGCCCGCCGCGAGCGCATTATTCTGGAAGGCACGGTGCCCAGCCCCATCGACCCGCCGCCGGGCTGCCCCTTCCACACCCGCTGCTTTGCCAAAAAGCTGCCAGAGTGTGACCGCGAATTCCCGCCCACCTTTGAGGTGGACGGCCATCGGGTGGCCTGCTGGCTGTACAAATAGATTTTTGATTTACGATTTACGATTTTGGATTTACGATTTTATTGACGGCTGTGTGCAATCACCAATCACCAATCGTAAATCGTAAATCGCCTGGAGAATTTGTGAATGGCAAAAAACGCTTCGGTCAGGGTTATCAACGTCAGCGGCACGCACTTTGAGATGGGCCGGCAGCACGGCCAGCAGGCGGTATCGCTGCGGGCGCATATCCTCACGGCGATGGCGGCGCGTTTTGCCCAACTAACCGCCGATGGCGCGGATGAGTCTTTTGAGACGTTGGTGGCCAAAACGGCGCAGCTTTTGCACGGGGTTGACCCCGCCACCATCGATCTGATGCGCGGGTTGGCCGCCGGGCTGGACATTCCGTTTGAGCGGCTGCTGCGCTACAATCTGGTTGCCTTTCTGCGCGATGCGCTGACCACCCGCCCCACCCCCAGCGAGGGCTGCACCACCTGGGCTGCCACCGGAGCCGCCACCCGCAGCGGCCAGCCTATTCTGGCCAAAAACCGCGATTACAATTTGGAACACCTGCCCCTGCAAGTGGTGGTGCGGGCCGAGCCGGCTGCGGGCCATCGCTACACCTATGTGACCAGCGCCGGCAGCCCCGGCGTGTTTGTGGCCGGGCTGAACGAGGCCGGGCTGGCCCTGGTGGATACCCACGTGTCCACGCCGGATGTGGGGCCGGGCCTGCCCACCTACGCCCTGTCGATGCACATTCTGGAAGAGCACCACTCGGTGCGCTCGGCGCTGGCTTATTTGCAGCACACCCCGCGGCTGGGCCGCAACAACCTGCTGCTGGCCGATGCCGGCGGCGATGTCGCTTTGTTTGAGATGGGGCATCGCCACAGCGCCATTGTTGAAGCCGATAACGGCCTGCTGGTAAATGCCAACCATTTTTGCAGCCCCACCATGCAGCACTGGTTTGTGGATACCAACCCGCCCGCCCTGCGCGGCAACAGCCAGCAGCGCTGCGACACCGTGCGGGCGCTGCTTGAGCCGGCGCGCGGCCACATCGATTTGCCGTTGGCCCGGCAAATTATGGCCCATCACGCCGGCCCGCTGGATTCCATCTGCCGCCACCCGCTGCCGCAGGCCGATACCAGCACCATTTCGGCCACGATCTTTTTCCCCGCCGAACGCCGGCTGCATTTTTGCCACGGCCAACCCTGCGCCGGGCAATATCAGGAATTTGGATACAATTGAGGACACCCCTAATTCCTGATTATTTTCAAGAGAGACTAACTGAAGCTGCGCTGCTTCAACAGGGAATGAAAATGGAGTCCAAAACTACAGTTTTGGACTCCTGCCGCAAACTTTTAGAAACTGGGACAGGAATCATCTAACCCCTAATTCCTGACTCCTGAATCCTGTTTTCAAGGCAGTGGCTGCCACATCAGCGAGAGGACAATGGCCAGCCCGGCCAGCAGCGCGCCGACCGCGGTAAAGGCCACGCTGATTTCGGTGGTTTCGTGCCGGGTGATGAGATACGTGGGCAGGTTTTGAAAAACTTCCTGCAACTCGCCGGCGCTTTCCGGGGCGTAGTAATCGCCGCCGGTCATCTCGGCAATTTCTTTGAGCGTTTCCTCGTCAATCCCCCGCCGAAACCGACCGCCACCGCTGCCAAAAAATTGACCTCCGCCATACGGATCAAGCGCGGGGCCGCACTCCATTGTGCCGCCGTTGGCGGTGCCAAAGCCGATGGTGTACACCCGCACGCCCCGGTCGACGGCTTCCTGCGCGGCCACCAGCGGCGGCAAGCCCTGGTTGCTGGCCCCATCGGTGAGCAACACAATGATGGATGGCGCGTATGCGCCTTTGGGAACCGGCGTGGGGTCAAGGCCGGGAGTTGCGCTGGTTTTTATCGGCGCAACCGTGCCATCGATCTCGGCGATGGCCGCCAGCGACTCTAAAATGGCGCTGCCGATGGCCGTGCGGCGGCCGGTGGTCAGGCTGTTGATGGCATCGCCCAGCACTTCCGTATCTGTGGTGGGCGGCAGGATCAGCTCCGCGAAGCCGGCAAAGGCCACAATGCCGATGTGCGTGCTGGCCTGCTGACTGTCAACAAACGACATCGCGGCTTCTTTAGCCGCGGTCAAACGGTTGGGCGCAATATCGTTGGAACACATACTCCGCGAAACATCCATCGCCAAAATAATGTTGGCCCGGCCGGTGGGCACGCTGACAATGGCCACCGGTCGAGCCAGGGCCAGAATCAGGCCGATGAGCGCCAGCAGAAACAGGACAAACGGCAAGTGTCGCCGCCACCAAGATTGCTGCGGCAGCGCCTGGCGCACCAGCGACAGGCTGGAATAGCGCACCGCAAATGGCCGGCGGCGGCGCAGCAGCCACACATACCCGGCCACAATCAGCGGGATGAGTCCCAGTAACAGCAGAAATCCGGGCCAAAGCAGGTTCATCAGCGTCCCCCAAATACCACTATCACGGCACGCGGCCAAACCACAGCAGCGAAAATGTACCGCCAGCCAGCAAAACCAACAGGCTGGTCCCCGCAAAAATAGAGGTCACTTCCATCTTTTCCGGTTTCATCACCAGTTCCGGGTTGATGTTTTGATAGATGGCCTGTAATTCCTCTTCGCTGGCGGCGTTGTAATACTTGCCATCGGTCACCGCCGAAATTTGTTTGAGCATATCCTCATCGAGCCGGGTAAAAACCGTGAAACCGTTCACTTCCAGTGGGATGCCGGCGGCGCTGCCAAGGCCCACCGTGTAAATACGCACGCCGCGGTCAGCGGCCAGCCGGGCGGCTTCAATCGGGTTGGGGTCAAGGTTGTTTTCGCCATCGGTGAGCAGGACGATAACAGCCGGCGTGTATTGGCCGGCCGGCACTGGCGTGGGCGTGGGGGTGGGAACGGGGGTCAAGTCGGTGTAGAGCCGCGGCGCCGGCTCTTCTTTGGCGGTGAGCGTGTTCAGCGAGGCAAAAATACCGTTGGCCAACGAGGTACCCTGCTGCGGTTCCAGCCGGTTGATCGTGGCCAAAATCAGTTCCTGATCATTGGTGGGGGCCTGCACGGCAAAACCGCTCTCGCTGAAGGCCACCACCCCCACCAGTACGCTGGCCGGCTGCTGGGCCACAAACTCCCGGGCCGCGGCCTTGGCCGCTTCCATGCGGGTTGGCTGTAAATCGGTGGCGGCCATGCTGCCGGACACATCAAACGCCAGAATGATGGAACCTTCGACCCGGGGCAGGCTGACCACGGCCTGCGGCCGGGCCAGGGCCAGCAGCAGGCCGGCGAAGCCCAGCAGAAAAAGCGCCACCGGCAGGTGACGCTGCCAACCGGCCGGGCGACCGGCCGCCCCGGCCTCAAACCCAAAATTGCCAAACTGCGCCACCAATCGCCGCCGGCGCTGCTGCAACCGCAGGTACAGCGCCGCCAGCGGCAAAATTAATAACAACGATAACAGCATGGCCGGCCAGATGAAAGACATCAGCCTGATTACCTTCTCCGCTGCTGCCGCAGCGCGGCAAAGCGGGCAATGGCCCGCACCAAATCCTCTTCGGTTGAGAGCGACAGCGCATCGACCCCGGCCCGTTTGAAGGTTTGGCTCAATTGAGCTTCGCGGAGTTGGGCCGCTGCCTGAAACCGCCGCCGAAAATTTTTGTCGTGCGTGTTCACATAAAGCTGCTCGCCGGTTTCCGCGTCTTCCATAATTAGTGGGCCGATGTCCGGCAATTCCACCTCACGCGGGTCCCACAGGCGGATAGCCAGCACTTCGTGCCGCCGGTTGAGCAGGTTCAGCGGCCGTTCCCAGCCGGGCGCGCTGATAAAATCGGAGATGATGAAAATTAGCGAGCGCCGCTTGATCGAATGCAGCCCCGCTTGCAGTAGCGGGGTTAAATTGGTAAACGGCGAACGGGGCAGGCGCGGTTGTTTGAGCAAATCGTTGAGCAAGCGCAGCACCTGAATGCGCCCGCCGCGGGGCGGAATGACCCGTTCAACGTGGCTGCTGCCGCCGGCAAAAATGGCTCCCACCCGATTGCCGTGGCGGGTGAGCAGCCGGGCCAACGTGGTGACAAAATCAACCAGCACCGTCCGCTTCAGGTGTTGGGACTGGACCGTGCCAAAATCCATCGACGGACTCAGATCGAGCAAAAACCAGGCCGTGAGTTCGCGCTCTTCCACGTACTGGCGCACATAGGGCGAATTCATCCGCGCGGTCACGTTCCAGTCAATGTAGCGGATGTCGTCTTCGGGCTGGTATTCGCGCAGGTCGGCAAAATCGACCCCGTAACCGTAAAACAGGCTGCGATAATCGCCCTGCAGCAGGCCGTCCAGCCGGCGGATCACCTGCCAGTCGAGCCGCAGTAAAATTCGTTCAGGCGTTGTAACGGACGCGGGCCGGCTCATGTAAAGGCACCTCTGGCACTGGAATACGGTCGATAATTTTTTGCAGCAAATCGTCGCTGGTCACATTGTCAGACAGCGCCTCGTACGATAGCACCAGCCGGTGCCGGATCACGTCGAGGGCCATATCCCGCACATCCTGCGGCAGGGCGTAAGCCCGCCCGCGCACAAAGGCCAGCGCCCGCCCGGCCAGAATCAGGTTGATCGACGCGCGCGGGCTGGCCCCAAACATAATGTACGGGTCCAGCTCTTTCAGATCTACTTCTTTGGGCTGGCGGGTGGCCGTGACCATTTTTACCGCGTATTCAATGAGCGCCGGATCGGCGTACACTTTATCGACCTCCTGCTGTAACTCCAGCAACTGCTCAGTGGCGAGTATTTTTTGCACCGCCTGCAGTATGCCCGTCATCCGTTCCACAATCACAAATTCTTCGGTGGCGCTGGGGTAGCCCACCAGCACTTTGAGCATAAAGCGGTCAACCTGTGCTTCCGGCAGGGCGTAGGTGCCTTCGGCCTCGATGGGGTTTTGGGTGGCCAGCACCAAAAACGGGTTGGGCACTTTAAAAGTTTCGCGGCCAATGGTTACCTGTCGCTCCTGCATCACTTCCAGCAGCGCGCTTTGCACCTTGGCCGGGGCGCGGTTGATTTCAT
>CAYOXS010000280.1:0-7908 GCA_964407935.1 uncultured Caldilineaceae bacterium | reverse complement strand
GGGTGGCTCTGGAAAATTTGCTGGGCAATGCCTTTAAGTTTACGGCCAAACAGGCCACAGCCTGCATAGAATTTGGTCTTTTATCCCAGCCAGAGGGCCAACCGGTCTATTTTGTGCGTGACGACGGCGCGGGCTTTGATATGGCCTACGCCGACAAGCTGTTTGGCGCGTTTCAACGCCTGCACACCCCGGCCGAATTTTCCGGCACCGGGATTGGGCTGGCCACCGTGCAGCGCATTATTCATCGCCACGGCGGGCGGGTTTGGGCTGAAGGCGCGATAAACCAGGGCGCAACCTTCTATTTTACGCTGGATTTTTTTGGGAGCAGAGAATAAGCCGCCGCCCGGCATTATTGAGGACACCCTAATTCCTGACTCCTGAATCCTGATTTTAAAGGGGAATCCATGAGCAACAAACTGATTATGCTGGTAGAAGACAACCCGGACGATGTGGAATTGACGCTGCGGGCCTTCAAACAGAACAAACTTGTGAATGAAATTGTGGTCGTCAACGATGGCGTTGAAGCGCTGGATTATCTGTTTGGCACGGGAGCCTACGCCGACCAAAGCCCAACCGTGCTGCCGCAACTCATCCTGCTGGACCTGAAGCTGCCCAAAGTAGATGGGCTGGAAGTGCTGCGGCAAATCCGGGCCAACGAGCGGACAAAGCTCCTGCCCGTGGTCATTTTAACCTCGTCAAAAGAAGAGCAGGACCTGGTGCAAAGCTACACCCTCCACGCCAACAGTTATATTCGCAAACCGGTGAATTTTGACCGGTTCATCGAAGCGGTCCGGCAGTTGGGGCTATACTGGCTGATTCTGAACGAATCTCCACCGGGGTGAAGAGTCCCCGGAAACAGCTGATCGCCTTCAAACCAAAACAATTGGGCGGCGAACAACGTTCCGGGCGCTTTTCACCGGTTAAGGGGGAAATTGAATGAGCAAGCCTCTTAGAGTTTTAATTGTTGAGGACTCAGAAGATGATACAGAGTTGCTCTTGCGTGAACTGCGGCGCAGCGACTACGACTTAACCCACGAGCGCGTAGAAACCGCTCCGGCCATGCGCGCGGCCCTGGCCCGGCAGCCCTGGGATCTGGTTATCGCCGATTACAGCATGCCCCATTTCAGCGCGCCGGCGGCGCTTGCGCTTTTAAAGGAAAGCGGTTTTGACCTGCCCTTCATTATTGTTTCCGGCACCATTGGCGAGGAACGGGCCGTAGCCGCCATGAAAACTGGCGCGCACGATTACCTGATTAAAGGCCATTTGGCCCGGCTGGTTCCGGTTATTGAGCGCGAACTGCGCGAAGCCCGGATTCGGTGGGAGCGCCGGCAGGCGGAAGCTGCCCTGCAAGACCGCGAACGGTATTTCCGGGCGCTGATTGAAAATATTTCTGATGTGATTGCCACCCTCGATGCGAGCGGACGCATCATCTATGTTAGCCCGGCCCTTACCCGGGTGTTAGGCTACACCCCGGCCGAACATATTGGCCATAATGCGTTTGATTTGCTTCACCCGAACGACCTGCAAGCGAACGAGGAGTTATTTGGACGGTTTTTGCAGCAGCCCGGCGCCGGTAAAATAATCCAGTTTCGGGCGCAGCACAAAGATGGGTCCTGGCGCTGGCTGGAAGCAACCATCCGCAATCTGCTGCACGAACCGGCAGTCCAGGCGGTTGTTACCAACCTGCGCGACATCACCGGGCGCAAGCAGGTTGAAGAGACGCTCCGTATCAACAAAGAGCATCAGGCTTCTTTGCTGCGTTTGGCCCGGCAGTTGGAGCAGGCGCAAACCTTCCCGTCGGTGCTGGAGGCGGCGCTCGCCGAGGTTAAAGTTATTACCGGTTACCAGAATATCTGGGCCTTTTTGCTGGCCGAAGACAAAGAAACGATGTCGCTCATCTCCATTCAAGGCGAGCTGACCGGCGTGGTTCAGCAAAAATATCCTATCCTCCGGGTACAGGGCGACCGGATGCTGGAGGAGATTGCCGCCGGCGGCCAGCCGGTGATCGTAGAAGATGCCCGCACCGACCCGCGCACTAACAAAGAGGTTGTGGCCCAACTCCAAAACCGAACCATCATCAATGTGCCCATGATGCTGGGCGACCGCAAAATTGGCACACTCGGAACAGGCAGCTTTGCCGATGAAGGGGTCAGGCTGCCCAACAAGCACCAGCTTGACTACCTGGTTGCCCTGGCCAGCCACGTGTCCGTAACGTTTCACCGGATAGAAATCCTCACCCAACGCCAGCGGGCAGAAGAAACGCTGGCTCAGGAGCGCAACCTGCTGCGCACGTTGATTGACCATATTCCTGATTATATCTACATTAAAGATACTAACAGCCGATTTTTGCTCAACAACCAGGCGCACGCCCGGTTAATGGGGTATGAAAAAGCAGAGGATATCCAGGGCAAAACGGATTTTGACACCTTTCCACCAGAATTTGCGGCTAAATATTACGAGGACGAGCAGGAACTTATCCAATTGGGCCAGTCGTTGATCAATCAGGAAGAAACCGCCATTGATCCTCAGGGGCGAGAGCTGTTTGTTCTCACCACCAAGGTGCCTGTGCGAGACAGCAGCGGCAATATTATGGGATTTGTGGGCATCAGCCGTGACATCACCGAGCGCAAGCATCTGGAAGCCAAACTGCTGCAAGCCCAAAAAATGGAGGCCATTGGCCAGTTGACCGCCGGCATAGCCCACGACTTTAACAACATGCTCACCGCCATTAACGGCTTTGCCGAATTGATGCAAATGAGTCTTTCCTCCGGCGATCCGCTCCGCCCGATGGCGGATAAAATTTTTGACGCCGGCCAGCGGGCCGCCAATCTGGTGCGCCAGTTGCTCACCTTCAGCCGTAAACAGATTGTTGCTCCCAAAATTATAGAACTTAACGCTATTGTGACCGGCATGGACAAAATGCTGGAGCGGATCATTGGTGAGCATATTCAAATGTCAGCCAATCTGGCGCCCGGATTGTGGTTTGTCACGGCCGATCCATCGCAAATGGAGCAGATTATTGTCAATCTGGCGGTTAACGCCCGTGACGCCATGCCGTCGGGGGGCAAGCTGATTATTGAAACGGCCAACGTAGTGTTGGACAGGGCGTTTGTTGCCGCGCATCTGGAAGCGCAGCCAGGCCCTTACGTGCTGCTGACCATCAGCGATACAGGCGTGGGCATGAGTGAAGATGTAAAGGCTCATCTTTTTGAACCATTCTTCACCACCAAAGAACCGGGCAAAGGCACCGGCCTGGGGTTGGCCACGATTTACGGCATTATCAAGCAGTGTGAGGGCTGTATTTTGGTTTCCAGTGTGGTGGGCCAGGGGACGAGCTTTAAAATTTATCTGCCTCGCGCGCAACCCGCCGATCTGCCGCTGGCATCCTCAACAATTGTGGCCACAAGGCCAACCGGCAGGGAAACAATCCTGTTGACGGAAGATGCCTACGAAGTCCGTGACCTGGTTCGGCGGGTGCTGGAAGAGTTAGGCTACACCGTTTTGGTTGCGCCAGATGGGCTGGCGGCGATTGATGTGGTGAACAACTACCGTGACCCCATTCACCTGCTGCTAACCGATATGGTCATGCCGGGGCTTGGCGGTAAAGCGCTGGCCGAGCAGTTGGTTCAAACCCGGCCCGGACTGAAAGTGATCTTTATGTCTGGTTATGCCGATGAAACCATTGCCCATCAGGGGGTGCTGGACTCCCACGTATTTCTGTTGCAGAAACCTTTTAGCCCGCTGGAATTGGCGCAAAAGGTCAGGGAGGTATTGGACGGGGCTGAAAATGTCACAGAGGGGGGCGCACCAGACTAATGAACTGGCCGGGGCGCCCGGCTCAGGCAGACGCCCCGGCTACTGCGAAGTGACTATGGCTGGGCGAAGAAATTAACCCGCACCGCCCGCCAGATGAGATGGAAGATTTGAACCGGTTTCCATTCGCCGGTTTCGGGGATGTAAATGCAGCGGGCGTTGTAGGTGGTGTCGTAGGCAATGCGCGGCTGGCCGGCCTTGTCCAGCGCCAGCGACGGGGCAATGCCATCCCATAACCCGCCGTTGCAGTGGGGCGGATAGGCCACCGGCCAGGCCGTCAACAGATTGGCCCGCGATTCAATGACTTTGTGCTGCCAGGCCGCGCCCACCGCCTGGCAGTTGTTGTTGCACCAACTGTACCCCAGCCCGCCCCAATCGTACAGGGCATAGGCCAGGCGCGGCCGGCCGGCGGCGTCCAGCTCCAGGTCCGGGCCGCGGCCATTGTTCTGGGCCAGCCCCAGATCACTGCCTTGCCAGTTACCGCCGTTGAGACAGGCCTCGTTGCACCACAGATAAAACAGCCGCTCGCCCTGGCCGCCCAATTTTGCCCCCTGATAGAAGGCGATGCGCGGCCGGCCGTTGGTATCGATGGCGATGTCGTAGGAGACATTGGCCCCGCTGCCTCGCTCGGCGATGGGCACGCTGGTCCAGTTGGCTCCATCCTCACAGCCGCCATCGCAGGCCAGGTAGTAGAGAAACGTTTCATCCTGCAGCGATACGCCATCAGCGACGACTCGCGGCTGGCCGGCCGGGCTAAAGGTTAGAGCCGGGTAGTAAAAATCTTCATCGCGGAAGGGGCCTTGATTGCCGGTGTCTTTGTTGATTTTTGTCTCAAACCAGTTGGCGTCGTTCAGGCAGGTGTCATCACAGAAGGCGTAAAAAGTGCCCAGGTGGCCGGTGACGCCATCGTTGTAAATGAAGCGGGGCTGGCCGTTGGGATCAAGGGCAAAGTAACGCTGGGGCAGGTTGTCATCCTTGAGCAAATCAACCACGCCGAGGCCGGAATTGGAAGTGAGGTAAATTACGCCCCATTTGGTCGGGTCGGTGCAGTTCTGGTCGCAGGCGGCGTAGAAGTAATCGTTGCCGTTGGGCCGCACCGTTGAAGCGGCGCGAAAGATGATACGTGGCTGGCCGGCGGGGGTCAGTTTGAGCTGAATTTCGTTGACCTGTTCTCCCATTGTAACGCCGGTCCATTTGGAGGTGTTGGTGCAGTTGGCAGGGCAGTAGAAATAGACGCCGGCGGTGGGTTTGCCATTGTTGGCCGCTTCATAGTAGGTGTAAGCCAGATGCATCCCGCCCTGTCCGTCAACCTGGATACTGGCGCTGCTGGTTTTGAGTTGAGTGTCGATGAAGTAGCTGGCCGCAACCGGCGCGGGTGGCGGCGGGGCGGGCGGCGGGGTGGTAGAGTTGCTCTTTATAACAAGCGGTAGAAAGACGGTGTGGTCGCCGGGCTGCTGAGCGAACGCGGGCCGGGGCGCAATTGCGCCTAAGATAACCAGCGCCAGCCCGGCCAGCGCCAGCCGGGTGACCAGAGTGTTTAACGGAAAAGTTAACATCGATGATCCTCCTTGTTTGGGGTGTTGTGTTGTCCCAAATCTCAATAAATGTGCCGGAATCCGGCCCAATCGGGCCGGTCAGTCATCCGGCAAAATGTGCTTTAAATCAGCCATGTTCAGCGAAACAGGGGTTTCGATTTCGGTCACCGTGGCGTCAATAAACTCCTGGCCTCTGGCCCGGGCCAC
Source organism: uncultured Caldilineaceae bacterium (assembly GCA_964407935.1). Taxonomy (GTDB): domain Bacteria; phylum Chloroflexota; class Anaerolineae; order 4572-78; family J111; genus J095. The sequence goes on along the minus strand of CAYOXS010000280.1, from coordinate 2,353 downwards.
CGAAATGCGATGGTGACCGTCGATGACAAAGTAGACCGCGTCGATTTTGATCAGTTCCACCGGCGGCAGGGGCACCGCTTTGTAATGAGCTTTATCAATGCTCACCCATCGCTCTTTGGAGTGGGACTGGCGCGGGAAAAACGCCCGGTCAAACTCACGCTGACGCCCCTCGCTGCCAACAATTTTCTCCAGCGGCACAAACTGCAACCCCAGATAACGCTGCCCCTTAAATGGCAAGGTGTGGCGTATCTGCTCAAAAGACAGCAGGTTATTGTTTTTGTTGACCAGCCAACTGAGCCAATCGCGCCAGCGAGCTTTACTGACTGCCTGGTCAAAATCTCTGATTGCCAAAAGGTCAAATGTTGCGCTGGTCATCTTTTGCCTCACTTTCTAAATAGTCTCAAAGCGAGCCATCTGGAACCGGGTTCCGGCTATATCAGATCAATCCGGTCCGGCCTGATAAGCACGCGCGCGCCGCCGTTTGAAACAACCGGGTCCGGCTCGTTATTGTAGCGATACACTTCAACAGCATACCCGCCAATGGAACCGGCCAGCCGCCGCAAACCATCCCAAACGGATTTTTCACCGTTTTCGTTTGAGTTTGTTTGTCCGTAAATTTGATCGGTACAAATCGGATCAGTTGGGTAGATACATTTGGTTGTCATTGTTGGTAAAAGCCTCCAAATTGCAGTGAAATTTTTTACTTTTTTACGCCAGCCGGTTTGATGTTCTGGTTAAGGCGGAAGAAGTTGGTGGGGTCATATTTTTGTTTCAAAGTGGCCAGCCGGCTGTAATTGGCCCGGAACGACGCCTGAACTGCCTCATCGTTTTGACCGACGATAAAATTGGCGTACAGGCCGGCCGTAGCAAATGGCTGCATGGCGGTAAAAGAGGCCTGCGCCCAGGCCATATGCGTTTCGGCTGCGCCATCCTCCCAGGCGGCATCGTGCATCACAATGTAGTGCGGTTCGCGCAGGGCAAAGGCGGTGGCGTCTGGCGCAACCCGCGTCGCCGCGCCGTGGACATGGTGAATGAGAATGGCCGAGAAAGGCGACGTGAATTTTTCCGCCGAGCGGATCAGCGTGTCCAGCGCCTCGTCGCTAAACTGCTTAACCGAGTGCGCTGGCTGGTAATAGTTGCGGCCATCGGGGGCCAGCGGGTCAACCATAGCCAGAAAATCGGGGTAAGCCATCGGCTGAATGTTATCAACCAGCGGCGGCCCAAACTGGCGCACCGGCGCGAGCAGGCGCTCGCCAAAAACAAGGTCGTCGCCAACATAGCCAACCATGATGATGACCGCCGGGCCAATCTCCGGCACGGTGGCCAGAAAAGCGTAGGCTGTCACGTCATCGGGCGCATTGCTGCTGAACTCGTGATAAAAGCGCAGCACGTCTTTGGCGTTGGCCAGTGGATGAATGACCATCCCGGCCAAAATTTCACCGAGCGGGTGGAGCTGGTATTTGATAGCCGTGACCACGCCAAAGTTGCCGCCGCCGCCGCGCAGCCCCCAGAACAGCTCCGGGTTTTGGGTGGCGCTGGCGGTGCGCAGTTCGCCATCGGCGGTGACCAGCTCAACGGCCAGCACGTTGTCGATGGCCAGGCCGTATTTGCCCATCAGCCAGCCGGTGCCGCCGCCCAAAGTGGCCCCGCTAATGCCGGTTCCGGCGCAGATGCCGGTGGTGGTGGCCAGGCCAAAGGGCAGCAGGGCGCGGCTGAACTCGCCAAAAGTCAGGCCGGGTTCGGCGTAGGCGGTGTGCTTGACCGGGTTAACCACGATCCGTTTCATTTGAGAGATGTCGATGACCAGGCCGTTGTTGACGGTGGCAAAGCCGTTGCTGTTGTGCGCCCCGCCCCGCACGGCCACGGTTAAAGCGTGGTCGCGGGCAAAGTTGACGGCCAAAATGACATCCTGCGCGTTCTGGCAGCGAACAATGAGCGCCGGGTATTTATCAACCCGCCCGTTCCACAGTTGGCGAACCTGTTCGTAGGCGGCGTTGCCGGGGCGGATAAGCTGGCCGCTGAGACGGGCCTGGAGTAGTTCTACAGCCGCAGCAAAAGCCGGGGCCGGGGTAGTTAACGCTGGACTAAATTCTGTTACCTGCATGGTGCCTCTCCTTAAAAATGTGAGTTGCCGTTAGATTTGCCGGAACTATTGCCTTTCGGTCAGATTTTTTGTACAATGACTCTTCGTCCTGGCCGTTTTCATTTCACCCCCATTTAATCATAATATGAGCCGGTTTTGGTATCGTTGACAGATACTCAAATCGATACAAAAAGCGATACAAGCAACAGGAGCTTGGGTATGGAAAACCCCTTCTCGTTTGGGCTGTGGTTGAAACAACGACGCAAGCAG
>CAYOXS010000279.1:0-7930 GCA_964407935.1 uncultured Caldilineaceae bacterium | reverse complement strand
TCACCTACCTCAACACTATTTTCAACCGCTTCACCCCGGAGTGGCTGCTGCAATTCAGTTAAAAAAAAGCGGCGGGAGCAAAACTCCCGCCGCTTTTTTGTATTTGCTAATCTACTTGGCCATGCCGGCCAACGCCTCAAACGCCGGCGCGTTCAAAATACTAAAATTGGCCAGCTCGGTGCCTTTGGCCGTTTCGCCGTAATCCAGATTCCACAAAAACATGGGGCCAACCCAACCCCACTTTTTAGCCAGTTGGTAGGCTTCTACAATCCACTGGGCCTGTTCTTCCGGCGTGTTGTCGCGAGCGTACTCGTAGCCGGGCTGCGGGTTGCCGGAGACCGCCCAGCCAAACTCGGTGGGCACAATCACTTTGCCGTCGTCGCCGTTGGCCACCATCACCTCGCGGTAGCTCTCCATTGTGCCGCGAAAACACCAACTGTGATGCCGGTTTTCAAACGGGCCGCGAAAGTTAGCCTGCACATCGGCCACCGTGCGCCAGTCGCTGAGAGCCGGGCAGTTGTAACCGCTGGGGTGCGCCCCCAGCGCGTCAAAATAGCCTTTGGCTCCGGCGGCGTACATCCCCTGCAAATATTCCACATCATCTTTGGCTAAATCGCCCACGTTGCCGGCCGGGGTGAGCGCCCCGCTGACCACAATCATATCCGGATTGGCGGCCTTGATGGCCCGGTACGAACGCTGCAGCAAATCCACATATTTGGCCGGGTCGATGCGGCCCGCGCCGCCGGCTTCGTACCACAGATTTTGCTCGTTCCACACTTCAATGGCCTGCACCCGGCCCCGATAGCGTTCGGCCACCAGCGCCACAAACAGGGCGTACTGGTCGGGATCGGCCGGCGGGCCTTCCACGCTTTTGTCGTCGTCAAAGGGGCGCGCCCAATCCGGCGCTTTGGGAATGCTCAGCAGCACCCTGATGCCGTTGGCCGAGTAAGCGTTGATAATTTCATCCCACATGCCCCACGAAAAATCGTTGGGTTTTGATTCGACATCTTTCCAGGCCATCTGAAATTTGACCCAGTTAAAACCCAGCCGCTGAATAGCAGCGATGTTGCCGCCAGCGTTGCCACGCGGGTCGGCCTGAATGCCGTAGCCAAACGGCACGCTGACCGGCTTTACCGCTGGCGGTGGCGGCGCGGCGGGTTTGGGTTGAACTGGCGGCTGGCTGGCCGGCGCGGCCGGCCGTGGGGCGGGGGTTGGGCTGGGTGTGGGCGATGGCGTGCGCGTGGGGCGCGGCGTGGGCGTCGGTGTGGGCGTGTTGGTCGGCGTGGGGGTGGGGGTAGATACCAGCACCACCAGCGTGCCGCGCGGCAGCGGCTGGCCGCTCTGGTTGGCGGCAATGGCCGCGGCCACCTCAAATTGGCCACCCTGTTCCGGCGCGGTCCACACAAACTGCGGCTGGCGCAAATCGACGGTGGCTTCGGCCAGCAGCGTGCTTTGCTCGCCCTGCACCCGCCACACCACCGAATATTCGCGGTCGGCCTCGGTTACAGCCTGCTCGGCCAGCGCCGTGCCCAGCGCAGCCAGGGCCGGCTCACCGTTGGCCGGATCGGGTTGCACAGTCACGCCGCCCAGCCGGAACTGCTGAGCCAGCTTTAACGCCGGGGCCACCAGCGCCGTATTGGCCAGATAAATAGTGTGGTGCCGGTTTTCGTCGTCTACAAAAGCCAGCCAGTACGCCCCCGAAGCCTCGTCCTGCCGCAAACCGGTGGAGGCCGGCGGTTCGATCAGCGTAAATTCAAGTTTTTGGCCGGGCTGAATTTCCGCCGGGGGGTTGAGCAGCGCCATTTCGCCGAGCCGGGTCAGCAACTCCTCGTCGCTCAAATCACGCACCCCGCCGCCCACCCACTCGCTGTTGGTGGCGCGCACCAGCAGTTGCAACTTGTGGCGGTCTGCCCGGCTGGTGAGCCAGGCCAGCAGGCCGGCCATGTCGCCATCGGCGGCGTAACTGGCGGTGGGCGGCAGGCCCGGCACAACCAAAACATCAACCAGCGGCCCAATAGCGGCCAAATCAAACGGCCCCACATCCCAGCCGGTGCTGGTTTTTTGGGGCGCGGCCAGCCGCACCGCCAATTGTGAGTCTGCGGGCAGGGCGGCGCGCAGTTCGGTTAAAAACTCAACAAACGCCGGTGCCAGCGCGGCGTCCGACAATTCATAATCCAGTTCGATGCCGTTGTAAGCGGCAGCAAATTTGGCCAGCGCCGAAATATGCGCCTGCCGGGTACTGGCATCGCCGAGCAATTTATCGAGCGGCGTTACTTCATCGCCGCGGCGGTTGCTGATGACCGGCCGCACCGGCACATCTGCCCCGGACTCAGCCGGCTTGCCGTCCAACGAGCCATCGGCCTGCACCCACACCCCGCCCGGTATCAGTTGGCGCAGCGCGGCGGCCACATTAGCGGGAATGTCAGCATCACCGGGATCGCTCAGCGCCAACCCCGGACCGGCCGCCGTTGTGAGCAGGGTCACGGCGTCCGGCAGCGGGTTGAGCGTGGCGGTCAGCGCGCCGCTCTCAAACTGAGCCGGCAGCCAGCGCCAGTGGCCGTTTTGCAGGGCATACAGCTCGCCGGCGGAGGCCTGACCGGCGGGCAGCGGCAATACCACCCGCGCCGATTGCGGCTGCTGGCCGCGCTGGTCAATCCGGTAAACCGGGCTGGCCGTGGTCAAATGCGGCGGCAGAGCGGGAGGGTTGTTGTCGCTGTAAAAATTGAGCCAGCTTGTGCCGCCCACCGCGCCCGGCGGAATTTGCAGCGCCGCACCGTCGGCGGCTTGCACCGTGCCGCCGGCTGCGCCAATCGGCTGGAAACCGGAATTGCTCAGCCGGTCAACTAAAGAAATGGGCGGCAACCACAAGATGATCACTGTGAGAACGGCAATTACAACATAGAGGGCAATTTGACCGGCAGATTGGCGGGGGGTTGTTTTTTCGGGCATGGCTCACCTTACAAAATGACGAATGACGAATTAACAATGACCAATGACCAACAATAACTAATTTTTCAAACTATGAATTGGCGCGGGGATCTTGCCGCCAAAGGCCACAAAGCGGGCCGATTTACCGGCGTTGCGCACCGGCATAATGGCGCTTTCGCCAAATAGCCCGCCAAACGAGACCACTTCGCCGGCTTCTTTGCCCGGCACCGGGATGAGCCGCACAGCGGTGGTTTTGCCGTTGATCATGCCAATGGCCATTTCGTCGGCAATAATCGCGGCGATGGTCGCCGCATCCACCGAGCCGGGCACGGCGATCATATCCAGCCCCACCGAGCAAACGCTGGTCATCGCTTCCAGCTTTTCCAGCACCAAACTGCCGTTGCCGGCGGCTTCGGCCAGCTCGTTGTCCTCGCACACGGGGATGAACGCGCCGCTCAGCCCGCCGACGCTCTGGCTGGCAAAGGTGCCGCCCTTTTTCACGGCATCGTTCAACAGGGCGACGATGGCCGTTGAACCGGGCGCGCCAATTTCATCGACGCCCAGTATTTTGAGGATTTCGCCGACGCTGTCGCCGATGTTGGGGGTGGGGGCCAGCGACAGATCGACCACGCCAAAGGGCACGCCCAGCGCCGCCGCCACCTGCCGGCCAATCAACTCGCCGGAACGGGTCACGCGGAAGGCGGTTTGCTTGATTTCGTCGGCCAGATCGTGCAGGCCCAACGGCTGGCCGCTGCTCTGGGCCAGCCGCCGCTCCAGCGCGCGGGCAATTACCCCCGGCCCGCTGACGCCAACATTAATCATTACCTCGTGCTGGCCCATGCCGTGGATGGCGCCGGCCATAAACGGGTTGTCGCCGGGCTGATTGGTGAACACCACAAATTTGGCGGCGGCAAAACCGTGCCGGGCTTTGCTCTTTTCGGCCAGTGCCTTGATGGTTTGGCCCAGCAGCACCACCGCGTCCATGTTGACGCCGTAGCGCGTGGAGCCGGTATTGACCGAGGCGCACACTTTTTGGGTAATGGCCAGCGCCTCCGGAATGGCGGCAATCAGTTCGCGGTCGGCGCGGCTCAGCCCGTTTTCTACGTTGGCCGAAAAGCCGCCCACAAAATCGACGCCGACCTGAGCCGCAACTTCGTCCAGCGCGCAGGCCAGGGCCACAAAATCATCGCGGTTGAAGCCGGCGCCCACGCTGGCGATAGGCGTGACCGCCAGCCGTTTGTTGACCACGGGGATGCCGTATTTTTCGGCCACGGCGTTACAGGTGGGCACCAGCCGGGCCGCAAATTTTTCAATTTTGGCTTTGATGCGCTCGCAGGTGGCGGCCACATCATCGCCGCGGCAATCCAGCAGGTCGATGCCCATTGTCACGGCGCGCACGTCGAGGTGCTCCTTCTGGATCATATCGACGGTGTTAAGAATCTGGTCTGATCGAATCATAGCATTTTTATCTCGTTGGTGGCTTTGAAAATATCGTAATGTTGCAGCACAATCTGCAAATCGGATTGCTGTTGAAAGGCGCGCAACCGGCGGCGGATGGCATCGATGCTGGCGCAGCGGCTCAAATCGACGAGCAAAATCATAATGTACAGGTCGTTGGCCACGGTGGTAGACAGGTCGAGGATGTTGATCTGGTTTTCGGCGCAAAACTGGCTCACGGCGGCCACAAAACCAATGCGGTCTTTGCCGCTGGCCGTGAGCACGTAAGTGTTTTCTGGTGGCGGGGCATCGGCCACGGGGTCCAAATCCGAAACCGGTTTAACGCCAATTTCGAGCGGGGTGGGGCTGTTGGTGTTCAGCTCGGCGAGCATGTGCTTGATGTCGTCGCCCGTCACGGAGGTGGGGAACGAGACGTACAAAATCATGGTAAAGTGGCCGCGCAGCACGCTCTGGCGGATATCGGCAATATCGCCGTTGAGTTTGCTGATCGCGCTGGAGACATCAAACACAATCCCCACCCGGTCACGAGACATCACCGAAATAATAAAGTGATTTTGGGGCAGAGTCATCGGCGCAAGAGTCCTTTTTGAGAGTGAGTTTAGCTCTGCATTATAAGGGACTTTAGAACGCTAAACAAAACGAGCGGCCTCTGCCGCCCGTACCGGTGACTGCTCTGTTATATTATCCAGCTCGCTATGGCCAGGTGGAACGCGGGCAGCAGCCCAAACTGCATTCGCCCCACAAACACGCCCAGCAGCAGCACCAGCGCCAGCAGCAAGGTGACGACAATTATGGCCAGGCAGCCTACCAGCAGCCACACCGAGCCGGAGCCGGGGCCAAAAAGCGTTACAGATGTGCCGGGAATGGTCACCGGCGGCACATTCAGTGGTACGGACTGGCCTCGGTTGAACGAGTCCGGGTTGGGGGTTGAGGCAGAAAACAAAAATTCGGTATCGCCCAGCAAAATTTTGTCGCTGTGTTTGAGCCGGGAGGGTTGAGAAACCAGCACGCCGTTAAGGTAGGTGCCGTTGGCGCTGCCCTGGTCAATCAAAATGAAGGTATCGTCGATGGGAGTGAGGGTGGCGTGGTGCCGCGACACTTTGTGATCGGCAACCACCACGCTGTTGCTTTTGTCTCGGCCCAGATGAATGGTGCCGCGCAGCGGAAAAACCTGGCTGCCCCGGCCGCCAACCATCAACACCAGATAACCTGGCGGCGATGGTTCAAAAACCGTTTCATCTTCGTTTTCTGTAATATACCGGACCAAGCGCTTATCCTGCTAACATAATTAGCAACAATTATAACATAGTCACATGGCCAGCGCCATAGGCGTTTTGGATTTAGTTACTTGACCATAACAAAAAATACAGTTATTATTAGGAAAATACCTTTATTTAGCAGGGCAAATTCCCAGGGGATCAAAAGCAGCGTGGAAGCAGAAAGTAGTCAATCTGGAAACCGATTGTTTATAATCATTGCGGTTGCGCTTATTGGGCTGATCTGCATTGGGCTGTTTGGATTAGGTTTTGTGTTAACCCTCACCTCGTTCAATCGTGTTCAGGAACAGGCGTCCTTGATTCCAACAGCCACCAACACACCATTTCCGCCGACCTTCACGCCATCGCCGACCGCCACCTTCACCCCCACCGATACTCCCCAACCGACGCCAACCGGTACGCCCGTTGTTAGGCCCGAGTCCGAGATAACTGCAACGCCGGCCGAGGTTGAGGCGGCGGCCACCGGCTCTACCGAACTCAGCGGGACGGCCACCAACACGCCGGTTGTGGGCAGCCCCACCGCCGTGGCTACAGCAGATGCAACGGCTACGCCGGCGGTAGTGCCGGGTAGTGGCGGGGTGTTGCCGGCTGCATCTAACAGCATTTTGGTATGGCTTGGGGGTGGGGTACTGGCCCTGCTGGTGCTCTCCGGAGCGCTGCACCGGATGTCAACCGGCGGCAGCCGGCATAAGTAAGCCACGCCCCAACAACAAAACAAAAAAAGCGACAGGCTTGATAACCTGTCGCTTTTTGATTTAACCGGACTCTATTCCAGATAGCGGTTGATGGTGGTCAACAACCGGTTGAGATCAACCGGTTTGGTAAAGTGCTCGTTTGCGCCGGCCTCAAGCGCCCGTTCTTTGTGTTTGGCGCTGGCCCAGGCTGAAATGGCGATAATCGGAATATCCTGAGTCCCTGCGTCGGAGCGAATAACTTTGATGGCTTCAAAACCGTCCATCTTTGGCATGCGCAGGTCCATCAAGATGAGGTCGGGGAGCCACGTGCGGGCTTTTTCCACGCCTTCCAGACCATCACCGGCCACTGCTACTTCAAAGCCGTTCAATTCAAGCATTTGCGCCAAAATATCTCGTTGTGCTGGGTGATCTTCGACGTACAATACTTTAGACACGTAAAGCGCTCCAACCTAAACTAGTTCGGGATAATCAAGACTAACACAACTATAAAAGTATGTCAAACAGAATTGATGGCATGAAACAGGTTCAAATCCTTTGCCGCCAACCCTCGATAAAGCATTGTCAACGGCCGTTTCTTAATTAATCTTCTATTAATCTGACATTCATTTTACTTTAATTTTTCTCAGATACCATACAGGTACACGCTAGCAAAAAGTGTGATCCCTCCCTCCTAAGGAAAAACCCGCGTAGTGGCAGCGCGGGTTTTTCATTTTTAAACACTCCTTTACCCGCCCGACTGACCCAGCGCCTTTTTGGCGGCAACGCCCGATACGTCCGGCTGTTGAACCAGCGCCGCCTGCCCCAACGCGGCGGCAATAAACAACACCAGCAGAATCAGCAGAATGTCGGAAATAAACAGGTGCACCAATTGCATCCACACCGGCGCCAGCAGCACCACATTGAATGCTCCAAACACTAACTGGAACACGTAACCGCCGGTGAACATTTTGGCCAGCAGGCGGCTGGTTGAACCGCCGCGCGCGCTGTTAAACAGCATCATGACCACCACAAGATACGCACCCACCCCAATAGCTATGAGCGGATGGTACACCCGCAACCTAACCAGAAAATGCGCCGTGGCTGAAAACTCCTCGCGGATGCCGTGCGCCAGCGACTCGGCCGGGAACAGCGTATCACCCAGGGCAGTTACTCCGCCGCTGGCCCCCAGCAGCAACATGCCCACAAACCCCAAACCGAGCGCCACCCCAAACCGTCCCTGCCCTTTTAACCGCAGCGGCGCTCCGCCAGAGGCCCACCAGGCAGTCAGAGTAATAACGGCCATCAACAAAAAGGTGTTCACCAGATGCACGCCCATCACTACCGCGCGGGTGGCCGAAATATTTTGAGCCACCCAGCCAAACAGTACCAGGCTTGCGCCCAGTAACGTTTCGATAATCATAAATGCCATCGACAGGCTGGCCCCGGTGCGCACACTGTGCCCTTTGGGGTAGGCCCTGAAAGCCCAGATCAGCAGCACCACAACCATTAAAAAGGCCAGCCCGCTGGTAACCCGGTGGGTAAATTCGATGACGGTTTCAAGGGCAGGCGACCACGGGATAACATCGCCCTGGC
>CAYOXS010000278.1:0-7933 GCA_964407935.1 uncultured Caldilineaceae bacterium | reverse complement strand
AGCGGCCCAGGTCGGCCAGAGTGGTGCTGTCGAGCTTGCGGCCCATTTCTTCGGTAATGACCTGCCCGCCGGTGAGTACGGCAATATCCTGCAACATGGCTTTGCGGCGGTCGCCAAAACCGGGGGCTTTGACGGCCAGCACGTTAAACGTGCCGCGCAGTTTGTTGAGCACCAGCGTCGCCAGCGCTTCGCCGTCTACGTCTTCGGCCAGAATCAGCAGCTCGCGCCGGCCAGATTGAATGACTTTTTCCAGAACCGGCACCAGATCGGTGGCGGCGGAAATTTTCTTGTCGTAAATCAGCACGTAGGGGTCTTCCAGAACGGCCTGCATGCTGTCCTGGTTGGTGATAAAATAGGGGCTGATATAACCGCGGTCAAACTGCATCCCTTCGACGTACTCGGTTTCAAATTCCAGCCCTTTGCTTTCTTCAACGGTGATGACGCCGTCTTTGCCCACTTTGTCCATCACTTCGGCAATCAGTTCGCCGATTTCGCGGTTTTGGGCCGAAATGGAGGCCACGCTGGCGATTTCTTCTTTGGTGTTGATGGCAATGGCCATATTTTCAATGGCTTTGCTGAGGGCAGTGGTCGCTTTTTCAATGCCGCGTTTAACGAGCATGGGGTTGGCCCCGGCGGCCACGTTTTTCAACCCTTCGTTAACCATAATGTGGGCCAGCACGGTGGCGGTGGTGGTGCCGTCGCCGGCGATGTCGTTGGTTTTGGTGGCGGCTTCTTTGAGAAGCTGCGCGCCCATATTTTCGTAGGGGTCTTCCAGTTCAATTTCTTTGGCCACAGTAACGCCGTCGTGGGTCACGGTCGGCGCGCCCCATTTTTTATCCAGGGCCACGTTGCGGCCTTTGGGGCCAAGGGTAGTGGCCACAGCCTTGGCCAGGGCATCGATCCCTGTTTTCAGGCGGCGGCGGGCATCGTCTCTAAAAGCAAGTTGTTTTGGCATAATTTTACTCCGTGTCTTTTTAAGGTTATTTGTTATCAAAGAAAAACTTAAAACTCAGCGCTCAAAATTAAAAACTATCCTTCAATAATGGCCAGCAGGTCGCTTTCACGCATAATCAGGTAGCTTTTGTTGCCCTGTTTAATTTCGGTGCCGGCGTATTTGGGGTACAGTACTTTGTCGCCTACCTGCACATCGAGGGGCTGGCGTTCGCCTTTGTCGTTGCGGGTGCCGGGACCGGCGGCCAAAATTTTACCTTCCATCGGCTTTTCTTTGGCGGTTTCAGGCAAAATGATGCCCGAAGCCGTAACGGCCTCCCGTTCGATGGGTTCTACCCATACCCGGTCGCCCAGAGGGCGCAACTTAAAGTCTGCCATATTGTCTTCCTCCTGAGAATGATTTTAGTGGGTTTTCAAAATTAAACCCGAAAGAACCGGAGCACCTTCGGGTTTTGTTGTTTGGCAAGCCTTATTATGGCATGGGTTGCGTTAGAATTGTGTTAGAAGTTATCAACTTTTTTGGGCTGATGTTGAAAAATTTCAGGCAACGGCCGTGACCGGACAATCATAAGTGTTCAACATCGACCCTCCGCCAAATAATTGCTATCGACCTGTGAACCACTTATAATTCCCGCAGATACCGGCGAACAACGAGGGCGCAGCGAGCATTCTTCTCTGCGCCTTTTTATCTACCAGGAGGAGCCAATGCCCACCAATTACCAGGACCGAATTAGAGAGGATGTACGGCTGTTGGGAAATATCTTGGGCGAAGTTATCCGGCAGCAGGCCGGGACACATATTTTTAAGCTGGAGGAGCAAACCCGCGAACTGGCCAAAATTCGCCGGCGCGGCAGCGATGCCACGGCCCAGGCGCAGTTGATTGCTCTGGTTGGCCAGATGAGCCTGCCGGAGCAGGAGCTGATTACCCGCGCTTTTGCCGCCTATTTTGAGCTGATCAATCTGGCCGAGGAACATCACCGCGCCCGGGTGCTGCGCGAGCGCGAGCGGCTGGCCCACCCCGAACCGCTGGCCGAGTCGATTTTGGCGGCGGTGGCGGCGCTGCACCAGGCTGGCGTCGCCGAAGCGACGGTGGCCCAACTCCTGGCCCGGCTGCACATTGAGCTGGTCTTTACCGCCCATCCCACCGAGGCCAAACGCCGAACGGTTGTCTCCAAATTACGCCGCATCAGCCGCGCCCTGTACGACCGCGAAGTGCGCGATCTGCTGCCGGTTGAGTTTGAGCGGCTAATGACGGAAATTCGCGGCGAAGTGACAACCCTGTGGGTCACCGAGCAAAGCCGCACCACCCGCCCCACGGTTGAAGACGAAGTGCGCATGGGGCTGTTTTATTTTAATACCACCCTGTGGGAAGTCATCCCCCAGCTTTACCGGGAGTTGGAGAGCGCGCTGGCCCGCTACTACCCCGGTCTGTCGCTGCCGCCGGGTTTTCTCACATTTGGCTCGTGGATGGGCGGCGACCGCGACGGCAATCCCTTTGTCACCAGCGATGTTACCGCCACCACGCTCTATTTTCACCGCCGCATGGCCGCCGAACGGCATCACCGGCTGGTCCAACTGCTCGACCGCACGCTGAGTGTGTCCAGCCGGTTGACGGCGGTTTTGCCGGAACTGGACACGCTGGCCAGCGACGACTCGCCGGCCCGCTCCGATCATCTGGCTTATCTCAAGGAGCGTTATCCGTTTGAGCCGTACCGCTTGCTGGCCGCCACTCTGGCCGCCGACCTGACCGCCGCCGCCGAAGATGACCGGTTAACCAAACCGGCCGGCGCGGCCAGTGACAGGCTGAACCGCCTGCGGACTCGCGCTGATTTACTGCGCCCCCTGCAACGGCTCAATACCAGCCTGCGCGCCGCCGGGCTGGAGGCCATCGCCGAAACCCACCTGCGCGATGCCATTTATCTGGCCCAATCGTTTGGCCTGCACGCGGCCCGGCTCGATATCCGCCAGTACAGCAGTTACAACCGGGCCGTACTCACCGAACTGTTGCGCCAGCTTGGGATTAATGAAAATTACAACAAACTGGCTCCCCCCGACCGAACGGCTTTGTTAACCCAACTGCTGGAGCAGTGGCCGCCCGATCTGGAGCAACTGACCGGCCTTTCGGCGGAGGCCACCGAAACGCTGGCCCTGTTCCGGCTGCTGCGGCGGGTGGTGGATGGCTACGGCTCCGAATCGCTGGGGGCGTACATTGTCAGCATGACCAACGGCCCGGACGATCTGCTGACGGTGCTGCTGCTGGCTCGCTGGGCGGGTTTGTGCCTGCCGGCCGATGGCCGCCCGGGGGCGGGCATCGCTCTGGTGCCGCTGTTTGAAACCCGCGCCGATTTGCAGGCCGCTCCCCAAATTATGGCCGAACTGTTTACCCATCCGGCTTACAGCCGCCATTTGCGGCGGCTGGGCCAGCGCCAGATGGTGATGATTGGTTATTCTGACAGTAACAAAGACGCCGGCTACATTACCGCCAAATGGGAATTATTCCAGGCGCAGGAAGCGCTGGTGGCCTGCTGCCGGCAGCACGGCATCGAGCTGACAATTTTTCACGGGCAGGGCGGCACCATTGCCCGCGGCGGCGGCCCGGCCAACCGGGCTATTCTGTCTCTGCCCGATGGCGCGGTGGATGGCCAGGTGCGGCTCACAGAACAGGGCGAGGTGATCAACGAAAGGTACGGCCACCCGGTGATTGCCCGCCGCCATCTGGAACAGGTGGTTAATGCGGTGCTGCTGCGCGCCCTGCCCGGCAACAAGGCCAGCACCACCCCACGCCAGGAATGGCGCGCCGCAATGGACGAGCTTTCGGCGGCCGGCTACCGGGCCTACCGCCAACTGGTGTACGAAACCCCGGAACTGCTGGTGTATTGGCAGCAGGCCACGCCCATCAACGAAATCAGCCAGATGCGGATTGGCTCGCGCCCATCGCGGCGGGCCGGCGGCAGCGCCGATGTGGCCTCGCTGCGGGCGATACCGTGGGTATTTAGCTGGATGCAATCGCGACACGTGCTGCCCGGCTGGTACGGCCTGGGAACGGCGCTCGCCGGTTATGCCACTACGCCGGAACGGGTGCAGTTGCTGCAGGAGATGTATCGCCACTGGACATTTTTTCAGAACGCGCTGGATAACGTGCAAATGTCGCTGGGGAAAACCGATTTGGGAATTGCCCGGTTGTACGCCGGGCTGGTTACGGACGAGCGCGTGCGCGAGCTGATTTTTGGCCAGGTTGAGGCCGAATACAACCGCACCCGCGCCGCTATTTTGCAGATTACCGGGCAGCAGGAGATTCTGGATAACGATCCGGTGCTCCAGCGCTCGATCCGGCTGCGCAACCCCTACGTTGACCCGCTCAATTTTGTGCAGGTCAGTTTGCTGCGGCAGTTGCGCTCGCTGCCCAATCCTGACACGCCCGAAGCTGAAGCCATCCGGCGAGCCATCTTTTTAACCATCAACGGCGTGGCCGCCGGGTTGAAAAATACGGGGTAATTGTTACGATGATGGCGGCGTAACCGGCCTTTTTGCCCCTCAACCCCCTCCCCAAATTTTGGGGAGGGGGTTGGGGGAGGGGCAAACAAAGTGCTGTTTTTAATATTTGTCCGCTTCTGAATCCTGCTGGGCACGGCAAAATGGTTTTGACGGGCTGCCGGGCAGCGAGTCGCCCCGCACCTTTTTTTGCTACTCAACAATCTCCACTTCCGGCACAATCACGCTTTCAAACACAATCGAGCCTTCACTGAAGTTGACGCGAATGGTGTCGCCCTCGCTGAATTCGCCATTGAGCAAAGCCAGCGCCAGCGAATCCTGCAATTCGCGCTGAATGGCCCGCTTGATGGGCCGCGCTCCAAAGGCGGGATCGTAGCCCACTTCGGCCAGATGTAGCCGGGCGGCGTCGGTCAATTCCAGACTCAGCTTGCGACCGGCCAGCAGCTTGCGCAGGTGGCCCAACTGAATATCGACAATTTGCAGCAAATCTTCCCGGCTCAGGTTGTGGAAGACAACAATGTCGTCAATCCGGTTGAGAAACTCCGGCCGAAAATGCTGGCGCATCGCTTGCAGCACCTTTTCCTGCCCGGCCTCAACGCCCAACTCCATAATGTGGTGGCTGCCAATGTTGCTGGTCATAATGACCACCGTGTTTTTAAAGTTGACCGTGCGGCCGTGACCGTCGGTCAGCCGGCCGTCATCCAGCAGTTGCAGCAGCGTGTTGAACACTTCCGGGTGCGCTTTTTCAATTTCATCAAACAGCACCACGCTGTAGGGCCGCCGCCGCACGGCTTCGGTCAGTTGGCCGCCTTCGTCGTAGCCCACGTAGCCGGGCGGCGCGCCGATGAGCCGGCTGATGGTGTGGCGTTCCTGGTATTCGCTCATATCGATGCGAATCATGTTGCTTTCGTCATCAAACAGAAACTCGGCCAGCGCCCGGGCCAGCTCGGTTTTGCCCACGCCCGTTGGCCCCAAAAAGATGAAACTGCCGATGGGCCGGTTGGGGTCCTGCAGCCCGGCCCGGCTGCGGCGCACCGCGTTGGCCACCACCCGGATGGCTTCGTCCTGCCCCACCACCCGGCGATGCAGCCGCTCTTCCATTTTAACCAGCTTTTCAACCTCGCCTTCCAGCAGTTTGCTCACCGGCACGCCCGTCCAGCGCGAGACCACCTCGGCAATCTGCTCGGCGTCCACTTCTTCATTCAGCAGCGAGCCTTTTTGCTGGTATTCGGCCAGCTCCCGCTGCTCGCGGCTGAGCCGGCTTTCCAGCTCGCGCAGCGTGCCGTAGCGCAGCCGGGCCGCGGCTTCCAGATCGGCGCGGCGCTCGGCCTGCTCAATTTCAAGGCGGGTGCGCTCAATCTGCTCCATCGTGGCCCGCATATCCTGAATGAGCTTTTTCTCGTTTTCCCACTGGACGGTCAGCGCCCGGCTCTGCTCGTGCAGGTTGCCCAGCTCCTCTTCCAGCGTTTCCAGCCGTTCCTTGCTGGCCCGGTCTTTTTCCTTTTTGAGCGCCTCGCGTTCAATTTCAAGCTGCATCACTTGCCGGTCAACCGTGTCCAGTTCGGTCGGTTTGCTGTCGATTTCGGTGCGCAGGCGGGCGGCGGCTTCGTCAATCAGGTCGATGGCCTTGTCCGGCAAAAAGCGGTCGCTGATGTAGCGGTGACTCAACGTGGCCGCGGCAATAACCGCGCCGTCCTGAATGCGCACGCCGTGATGGACCTCGTACCGCTCTTTGAGGCCGCGCAAAATGCTGATGGTGTCCTCCACGCCGGGCTGATCGACCAGTACCGGCTGAAAACGGCGTTCCAGCGCGGCGTCTTTTTCCACGTGCTTGCGGTATTCGTCCAGCGTCGTCGCGCCGATGGTGTGCAGTTCGCCGCGGGCCAGCATCGGCTTGAGCATATTGCCGGCGTCCATCGCGCCTTCGGCCGCGCCCGCGCCAACCACGGTGTGCAACTCATCAATAAACAGGATGACCTGGCCATCGCTACTGGTCACTTCCTGCAGCACGGCTTTGAGCCGCTCCTCAAATTCGCCGCGGAACTTGGCCCCGGCAATGAGCGACCCCATATCAAGCGCGACAATCTGCTTGTTTTTCAGCCCTTCCGGTACGTCGCCGTTGACAATGCGCTGGGCCAGTCCTTCGACGATCGCTGTTTTGCCGACGCCGGGGTCGCCAATGAGCACCGGGTTGTTTTTGGTGCGGCGGCTGAGCACCTGCGTCACCCGCCGGATTTCGTCGTCGCGGCCAATCACCGGGTCGAGCTTGCCTTTGCGGGCCAGGTCGGTCAGGTCGCGGCCGTATTTGAGCAGGGCCTCGTAAGTAGTTTCCGGGTTCTGGCTGGTCACGCGCTGGTTGCCGCGGATGCGGGTGAGCGCGGACAGCACCGCGTCGCGGGTGAGGCCGTAGCGGTTGAGCAGGTCGGCCGCTTTGCCGCCGGAGTCGGTGAGCGCCAGCAGCAGGTGCTCGGTGCTCACGTAGTCATCTTTCATTTTTTCGGCGGTCTGCTCCGCCGAGCGCAGAGTGTGACGCAGCACCGCCGCCAGCCCCGGCTGCGAACCGCCGTACACTTTGGCCGCGCTGTTCAGCTCGGTTTGCAGGGTGTTACTGAGCGTGTCCGGGTTTACCCCCAGGTGATGGGCAATCTGCGGCACCACGCCGCCGTCCTGGCGCAGCAGCGCCAGCAGCAGGTGGCTCGGTTGAATTTCGCTGTGGCTGTATTCTTCGGCCAGCCGCTGCGCCTCAATGATAGCTTCCTGAGCTTTTTGGGTGTATTTGTTCAGGTTCATCGCTGTATCCTCCAACAAAAAATCTGGCCGTGTCGCCCGGCGACACGTTGACTAACTCAACATACCGCATGAGTATTAGAATTATACTTGACGAGTGTTAGAAAATGACATGTGTTGGGGATGGGGGAGCGTGGCTCAGGCCATCACGTTCAGCAAATTTGGCTGCGGCTGCGATTTGGCCGGCTGGCCGTTGCGGCCGTAGCTTTGGAGTTGTTCCTGCTGCTCGGCGGCCAATTCCTGTTTGGCTTTCATTTCCATTTGCTGGGCGCGCGCGGCCACGCCAAAATCCTGCGACGAGGGATTGGCCGGAGCCAGCGCCGCTTTTTTGATGGTTTGCGCTTTTTTGATCGTCGCGGCTGGGTCATCGGCCACCGGAGTCACATCGATTTCCACCTCGCCGCCCACGGCGTAGCGCTGGCCGTCTGGCCCGGTTTTGAATTTGTAGGCGGCCCCGCCTGTGGCAAACGGCCCGGCCGCGGCCAGATGCGCCCGTTCGTGCTGGCGAACCTCGGTATCGCGTTTTTTCAGCGCCTCAACTTCCTGCTGTTCTTCCGCGGTGAGGGTGCCGGCGGATTTTGCCCCGGCCTGTTTTTGGGGCAGCGGCATCGGAGAGTATTCGGGCGCGGGTTTTTCAGTGACTGAAGGAATGCTGTCGATGGGCATCACAACCTCGGTTTCTGGCTGTTGCTATTTTCGGCTG
>CAYOXS010000277.1:0-7957 GCA_964407935.1 uncultured Caldilineaceae bacterium | reverse complement strand
GGCTGCAAACCTTTACGCTAGTTTTACTCAATTTTGTTTAAGAGCTGTGGTCTGCCGTCCGATAAAGTTAGTACGCAATTCACCGGAGATCTTCAAATTTAGGTGCAGATCAATATGAGCCTGATCATTGCTATAAGTAACCACAAAGGCGGCGTGGCCAAAACAACCACCTGTTTCTCGCTGGGAGCCTGCCTGGCCAGCCTGGGGCAGCGCACGCTCATTGTTGATCTGGACCCGCAGGCCGACTTAACAGCAGCGGCCACCATCAACCTGGCCGAGCCGGGCGAAACCCTGGCCGACTGGCTGCCGCCGTTTAGAAATGGCCATACCCGGCCGCTGCCGGTATACCCCACGGCGGCTGCCGGGCTTGATCTTGTGCCCGCAGACTCGCGTCTGGCCAGCGCCGAGCGCCACCTGTACGACACAGCCCACTACGAAACAATGCTGGCCGGGCTGTTACAGCCGTTGCAAACAAACTACAGTTACATTTTGCTCGATTGCCCGCCATCGTTGGGGGCCATCACGTTGGCCAGCTTAACGGCGGCGCAGCATGTCATCATCCCGGTTCAAACCGAATATTTTGCAGCCCGCCGGCTGAGTATTCTGCTTGAGGTGATTTCCGCCATCAAACGGCGCACCAATCCCGGCCTGGCCTGGTATTTGCTGGCCACAATGTACGATCAACGCAACCGCATCAGTTGCGGCATATTGGACCAGCTCAAACAGGCCTTTCCCGACCAACTGCTGAATACGGTCATTGGGATTGACACCCGATTACGCGAAAGCCCGGCCGTGGGCGAACCGATTACGATGTATGCGCCCCGCACCCGGGCCAGCCGCCAGTATTTTGATCTGGCCCGGGAAATCCACCAAAAAATTAAACCGGAGTAAACTATGTCTGCCAAGAAAAAACTGAACGCCAGCCTGGACGACTTATTTTCCAAATCTGCGCCACAGCCAGACCCCACCGCCGAACAGCTCCCGGCGGCAGATTCAGCCGCGCTGCCCGCCAAAGCTGCGCCCCATGAACCTCCCCGCAGCGGCGCAGCAGCAAAGGCCAAAAAATCTGTCGCCGAAACCGCCAGCGCCGCCGACCGGCAGTTGGTTGTTTTCTCTTTGGCTAATGAATTTTACGGGGTGGATATTACTCTGGTAGAAAGCATTATCCGCACCGAACGGGTAACTGTGGTGCCGCATGCGCCTCATTTTATTAATGGGGTAATTAATATGCGCGGTGAAGTCCTGCCGGTCATCGATTTGAGCAGCCGTTTTGGGCTGCCCAGAAACGAAGAAACCAAAGACACCCGCATTATTGTGATTGAGGTTAACCAACTGCGCGTTGGCATGGTGGTTGACGCCGTAACTGAAGTGATGAACGTGTCAGAGTCGCTCATCGAACCGCCATCGCCGCTGGTGATGACCATCGATTCAGCGTTTGTTAACGGGATTGCCAAAGTGCCAGACCGGTTGATTATTCTGCTGGATTTGGAAAAGATCATTCACGTAGAAGAGGTAATAGCGTAACCAGACTAACGCTTTCGAATCTCCAGCAGAACAACTTTAAAACAGGGCCAGCCACCATCAGGAGCTGGCCTTTGTGATTGAGTCCAGCCACCTGACAGTTTCAAATTTTGGGACACAGATTAACACAGGTTACACAGATTCAGGAGTTCCTGCCCCTGCAAAACCGCCAACTTAAGCTATAATATAAGTGACTCATTGGTGCTATGGTTTACCACAGCCTGGCCTCAGTTTTGGCATTGGCACTTACCTTACAAGGAATAGTTGTGACCTACCCAGGGATAACCAGCGAGCCAACAAGTTCGCCGCAGTGGAAAACTCACCTGTTAAATAAAGTCCTTTATGGCCTGGTTGGTGTTGGCGCACTGGCCATAATTTATACCGCGGTTCGCACCATCAGCGAAGGCAGGTATATCCTGCTGGTGCTGTACGGCGTTGCCTACGGATTACTCTGTATTATTGCTTTCAGCCGGCGGGCGAAATTCAAAATTCGGGCCGGCGCTCTGTTGCTGGCCCTCTACATCATCGGCGTCATCGATATGGCTTCCGGCGGCCTTTGGAGCAACGGCCCGCTGTTTCTCATCGCCCTGGTTGTATTAGCGCACATCCTGTATAACTTGCGTTGTGGAATTGCCGCTACAATTTTATCACTGGCAACAGTTGCCGGTTTCGCCTGGCTGGCCATTGCCCAGCAGCACACATTTCCGCTACTGTCTCTCTACAACGCCTCCAGCCCGGTGGCCTGGGTTCGCGTGGGAATTGTATTTACCCTGATCAGCACCATTATCATTATTTCGATCAGCTATCTGGTGCAGCACCTGGAAGGCAAACTGCACGCTCAGCAGGCCGATTACAGTTTTGTTTCCGATGTGCTGGATATGGCCGGCACGATGGTGGTGTTGTTAACCCCCACCGGGCAAATTATCCGGTTAAACCGAACCTGCGCCAAAATTTTTGGCATTGCTGCCCCGGAAGTTCATGGTAAATTTTTTACCGATGTCTTTGTGCTGCCGCCCGGGCAAACCGAGATTAAAGCCAAAATCAGGCAAATCCTGCAAACCCATACTCCACTCCGGCAAGAGCTGCGAGCGCCCACCGGTAACGGCCACGAGATAACAATTTCGTGGCTGATTTCGCCGCTCCAGATTGCCGATGCCAATGATCACCTGGTGGCTCTGGGCAATGATGTTACGCCCCAAAAACAGGCTCAAAGAGAGCGGGAACGCCTGCTGCTGGCCGAACGGGAACAGCGCCAATTTGCCGAATCGCTGCGTGAGGCCGGGCTGGCCCTCACCAGCACGCTCAACCTGGACACCCTGTTAGACCGGCTGCTCGATCACATTGGCCGGGTTGTACCCTACGATACCGCCAACATTATGTTGATTGACGGCACAATAGCCACAGTTACCAGGTTGCGCGGCTACAACAAATTTGACCCGCAAATGAGTGAAGATGTAGCCGGGTTAAAGTTTGATATTTCAACCACCGAAAATCTGTGCCAACTGGTTAACACCCGGCAACCCGTCGTTATCCCCGATGTGCTAACCTATCCGGGCTGGATTAACACCAGCGCCAGCCGGTATTTGCGTTCCTGGGCGGGCGCGCCCATTGCTACCCAGGATAAGGTTATTGCCTGTTTTTCACTGAACAAAATTGAGCCGGGGTTTTACCGGGCCGAGCATTTGGGCCGGCTGGAAATATTTGCCAGCCAGGCCGCACTGGCCATGGAAAACGTACGCCTGTTTCAGGCCGAAGCCCGCCAACGGCATCAGGCCGAAATTCTGGTCAACACGGCCACGGCGTTAACTTCGGCGCTGGAACTGCCCGAAGTGTTGGACAACATCCTGACCCAGTTGAAACAGGTTATCCCCTACGACAGCGCCTGCATTTTTTTGCTCGAAGAAAACGGCAAAACCATGAAAAGCGTGGCCGGGAGCGGATTTGAACGGCCAGAAGAAGTTATAGACTGCGTCTATCCGGCCGATGACCCGCTGACGCAGCAGCTTTTTCAAACCGGCCAACCGATTGTTCTGGATGATGCCCAAACTAACCCTTACTTTTGCGGTTGGGGAGGCACCACTACCACTCGCGGCTGGATTGGAGTCCCCCTCATCAGCCGCACCTGTGTCATTGGCCATTTAACTATAGACAGCCGGCAGGCAGGGGCTTACAGCCCGGATTTTGTCCCGCTGGCCAAAGCCTTTGCCAATCAGGCGGCCGTGGCGCTGGTGAATGCCCAACTTTTCCGCCAAACAGAAGAAGAGCGCCAAATTTCTGAAGCCCTGCGAGCCTTTGGCGCGTCGCTGGTTGAAGCCAGAAGTACGCCCGATCTGCTCAACCGCATTCTGGATTATTTAGGCAAAGTTGTTCCTTTTGACAGCGCCTCGGTGATGCTGGTGGAAGATGGGACAATCAGGATAAAAGCGGCGCGGGGTCTCCCCGCAGACAGCCCGGCCTGGTCAATGACATTTAAAATTACCGGCCAGGGCAAAGATCACTTTTTGTTTGAGCAAAAACAGCCAATTGTTATGCCAGATGTCCAGAAAGACCCGCGCTGGATAAAAATTAAAGGTGATGATTACATCAGAAGCTGGCTCGGCGTACCGCTGGT
Organism: uncultured Caldilineaceae bacterium; assembly: GCA_964407935.1. Taxonomy (GTDB): domain Bacteria; phylum Chloroflexota; class Anaerolineae; order 4572-78; family J111; genus J095. Next base: position 3,825 of record CAYOXS010000277.1, on the reverse strand, counting down.
GGTTGAAGATGATGTAATTGGTGTGCTGACTCTGGACCACCACATTCCTGATTTTTACACCGAACGACAACTGGCCATCGCCACCACCTTTGCCCAGCAGGCCGCCATCGCTCTGGAAAATGCATCGTTGTTTGATGCCGTCAACCAGCGCGTCGCCGAACTGGAAGCCGTGCGCCAGGCCTCGCTGGGGCTAACCTCAAAATTGGAATTGCAGGATGTTTTGTACAGCATTCTGGAAACCACCTTTCAATTTATCCGCAATGCCAAAAATGCCCACGTATTTCTGTTTGAAAACGGGCAACTAACCTTTGGCGCATCAATTCTGGAAGATGGCACCCGCCACGTGCCTTTTGCCCCGCCCCGGCGCAACGGGCTAACCTACACGGTAGTGCGGCAGGGAAAAACAATCGTGGTGCCAGATATGAAAACCCACCCCATTTTTGCCGATGCCCCACCTGCCTGGGACGGCTCAATTGTGGGCATCCCCCTGAAAATTGGGGCGCAAATTGTGGGAGCTATGACCGTATCCAGCTATCAAAGCCGCTCATGGTCGCCGCCAGAACTCAGAACGCTGGAATTATTGGCCGACCAGGCCGCCATTGCCATTGAAAACGCCCGGCTGTACCGGCAGGTACACCAGCACGCGGTCGAGCTGGAACGCCGCGTGGCCGAACGCACATTTGCGCTGCAAACCGTGTACCAGTTAACCCGGGCGCTGAGCCAGGCCAACCAGTTTGACGATGTTTTGCGGTTGGCGCTCACCCACCTGCGCCGGGCGGTGCCGCACCAGTTTGCGGCGGGGTTACTGGTAACAGATACCGCCGGACTGCTGCAAATTCAATCCGACTACGTCTTGTCAGACGAAATAAGGACACAGGTGCAGCAAACTCTGCCTGATCAACTAACCGTTATCCCGGAAAGAATAGACGTTCATTACCCGGAGCCGGCGGCAGATGCCCCCTGCCTCGCCACGCTGGGATCGATGATGAACGCCCCCATTGTTGTCAACAGAGAGATTGTGGGCGTACTGCTGGTCTCCAACCAAGCCGATGTCCCATTTAGCCCGGAACAGGAACGGCTGCTGCAAACAATTACCGACCAGGCCGCCGAGGCCGTCCGGCGGCTGCAACTGCTTTTGGCCGCCGAATATCAGCGGCTGGGCAGTTTGATTGCGGATTTACCCAATGGCATTGTGCTGCTGGATGCCGACTACCGTATTGTGCTCACCAACCGCCTGGCTGCCGCCCTGCTGCCCCAACTGGCCATTGGCAGTAAATTAACCCGCATTGGCGAGCACGCCATGCCCGATATTCTGGCCTCGGCCCTGGCCGACGTGCCCTATCTGATTGAACTGGCCGACAGCCCCGGCCAGGCCGTTGAAATTGACGCCAACCCGGTCACCGCCGGGCCGGAAACGGGCGGCTACACCCTGGTGATCAGAGATGTTACCGAAGAACGCCTGATGCAAAAACGGGCGCAGCGCCAGGAGCGGCTGGCGGCGGTTGGCCAATTGGCCGCCGGAATTGCCCACGACTTTAACAATATTCTGACCAGTATCATTGGCTACGCCGAACTGTTGCTGGCAGACCAGCGGCTGCTGCCGGATATCCACGAGGATGTGGAACGGATTACCCGGCAGGGACATCGCGCGGCGCACCTGGTACGGCAAATTCTGGATTTTAGCCGCCAAACCATTACAGAAAAACACCCGCTGGATTTGGTGCCCTTTGTTAAAGAAACCATCAAACTACTTGAACGTACCCTGCCGGAAAACATCAACTTTGTTTTTGACGCCCCGTCTGATCTGTACCTGGTTACCGCCGATTTAAGTCAGTTGCAGCAGGTAGTAACCAATCTGGCGGTTAACGCCCGCGATGCCATGCCAGCCGGCGGCACGCTGACCATCTGTTTGCGGCACGCGGTGTTTTCAGCCAGCAAGCCGCCGCCGTATTCAGACATGCCGCCGGGGCCGTGGGTGGTGTTAAAAGTGCAGGATACCGGCATCGGCATCCCGCAGGAAAACCAGGTGCAAATTTTTGAACCCTTCTTTACCACCAAAGAAGTTGGCCAGGGCACCGGCCTGGGGTTGGCTCAGGTATACGGCATTGTCAAACAGCACGATGGTTTTATTGAGGTAGAAAGCCAGCTCAATGCCGGCACCACCTTTTCAATTTATTTGCCGCCTCACACCTCAACCGAAGCTCCGCCAATACTGGCGCGGTCGCTCAATTTGCCGCAGGGGCAAAACCAGTTGATTTTACTGGTAGAAGATGATGACACCGTACTGGAAATTGGCCAATCCATGCTGAAACATTTGGGCTACCGGGTTATTAGCGCCACCAACGGGCACGAAGCGCTGGATTTATTCCGGCAGCACCAACTAGACATCGATCTGGTGCTCACCGATATGACCATGCCCGTTATGGGCGGCGCAGAGTTGACCGCCGCCTTACGCGCGCACAACCCGTCGATAAAGGTCATCGCGCTTACCGGCTACCCGCTGGACAACGAGGCCAAACGGCTGTTGTCAGAAGGATTTGTGACATGGCTGCAAAAGCCGCTCCGCCTCACCACACTGGCCGAAACAATTCAACACACGTTAGCAGAAGAGACGGACTCAGCCTCCGGCAGCGCAATGTAGAATGCCTGTACCCGGCACCGGTGAAAATTTAGCGTAGGGGCGGTTCGCGAACCGCCCTACATTCGCTGACTCGCTGATTCGTAGATTCGTTTATTTTCAAAGGGAGGACACCCCCAATGAACGTAACCCGGCGCATTGAAATTACAGAGGGCGATATTACCCGGCTGGCGGTGGACGCCATTGTCAACGCGGCCAACAGTTCGCTGCTGGGCGGCGGCGGGGTAGACGGTGCCATTCACCGGGCCGCCGGGCCGCAACTGCTGGCCGAATGCCGCACGCTGAACGGCTGCCCCACCGGACAGGCCAAAATTACCGACGGCTACAATTTGCCGGCCCGGCACGTCATCCACACAGTTGGCCCGGTGTGGCGGGGCGGGCAGGCCCACGAAGACGAACTGCTGGCCCAATGCTACCGCCACAGCCTGCAACTGGCCGCAGCGCACCAGCTCAAAACCATCGCCTTCCCCTCGATCAGTACCGGCGTGTACGGCTTTCCGATGGAACGGGCCGCGCGCATCGCTCTGGCGGATATCGATAAGTTTCTGCAAAATAACGCTGTATTGGAAAAAGTGATTTTGGTTTGCTTTGGCCAGCCGGCGTATCAAATTCACGCCAACGCGGCCAGAGAAATGTGGGGCGACTGACCGTTAGCGCCGCCGCGAGGAGCGCGACGTGCCGGTGCGGGTTGACCGGCCGGTGTAGCGGATTGTGCCTTCGTCCTGGTAGGGGGTGTTGCGCAGGTAGTGGCGGTGTACGGCCCGATCTTCCTGCACGGCTATATTGAGTGTACCTTTCACATTGCCGCCGGTGGTGCTGGCGCTGGCTTCAACACTGTATTCGCCGGGAGCGACCACCCGGCCAAAATCATCGTAGCCATCCCAATGCAAAATGTGCTGCCCGCCGCTGCGATGCCGTCGGTGCAGCAGCGTGGCCACCGTGTTGCCGCGCCGGTCTTTTATTTCCACCGTGGTGCGGGCCGCTTTTGACAGGTCGATGGCCAGCCGCATAAATCGGCCCTCTTCCGGCAGCCCCGGCTGAAAACTGCTGCTGTCCGCCGAAACCACCAGCGACACCGGCCGCGTTACCCAATAGGCAACAATCAGCAGCAGCGGCAGCGAAATCAGCACCGGCACAAAATAGGTAGATAGCTCCGGCAGGTTGCGGGCCACCCGGGCCAGCTCCGA
>CAYOXS010000276.1:6417-7960 GCA_964407935.1 uncultured Caldilineaceae bacterium | reverse complement strand
CGGGCGTTTTTTTTGAGTATTTACTGGGCGGGTAAGTTGATGCAGTAACACCGACACAGACGGAGTCCAAAACTTCAGTTTGGACTCCAAACACTTAATTTGCAGAGGGATTTATGCGCGCCACTACTCAACCCAGTGTTGTGATTATTATTTCGGCCAACATCGAGTGGCAGGTGATCCGCGATTTTTACCCGCAGGCTGCCATTCAGTCGTCGCCGCTGGGGCAGTGGTTTGAGCAACCCATCGAAATTGCCGGCCAACGCGAGCCGGTGATTTTTATGCACGGCGGCTGGGGCAAAATCGCGGCCGCGGCCTCGGCGCAGTACGCCATCGGCCGCTGGTCGCCGCGGCTGCTGCTCAACCTGGGCACGTGCGGCGGTTTTGCTGGCCAGATTGCCCGCGAAACCATTGTGCTGGTGGAGCGCACTGTGGTGTACGACATCATCGAGCAAATGACCGACCCGGCCGCAGCGATTGCCCACTTTGCCACCAGTATCGACCTGTCGTGGCTGGCCGAACCGTACCCGCAGCCGGTGCGGCGCACGTTGCTGGTTTCGGCGGACCGCGATCTGCTGGCGGCGGATGTGCCGCGTCTGATTGGGCAGTACGGCGCGGTCGCCGGCGATTGGGAGAGCGGGGCCATTGCCTGGGTGGCGGCCCGCAACGGGGTGCGCTGCCTGATTTTGCGCGGCGTCACCGATCTGGTGGGCAGTGGCGGCGGTGAGGCCTACGACGGCAATCTGCATGTTTTTGTGCAGGGCACCCGGCGGGTTTTTGAGCAGGTGCTGCCTCATTTGGCCGGCTGGATTGCCCGGGCCTTGTGATCGGGCCAACAACAAAAACCGGAGCGGCCAGCAGGCTGCTCCGGTTTTAAGTCGACAAAAATAAGTTGTGCGGGGGTACGGTTTATTCGTCCGCTTCTTCGGCGGCTTCTTCGATGACCTGCACTTCAGCTTCGCTCAGGCGTTCCCGTTCCAGAATACCGCCCAACGGCAGCACTTCCACGGTAATATTGGCCACAACATCCATCATCAATTTAACCGGGACGGACTCTTTGCCCAGGTTGCGGATGGGTTCGGGCAGGGCCACTTTGCGTTTGTCCAGGTCGATGCCCGTTTTTCCCAGAATGACTTCGGCAATGTCGGCCGAGGTGACCGAGCCGTACAGCTTGCCGGTTTCACCGGCACGTCGTTCAAACAGCAATTCCAGGCCTTTGAGCTGGTTGGCGATAGCCTGGGCATCTTCTTTTTCACGGGCGCGCTGCTTTTCAGCGGCCTTGCGAATGGTTTCGGCTTGTTTCATGGCCCCGGGCGTGGCCAGCACCGCCAATTCCTGGGGGATTAAATAGTTGCGGCCAAAGCCGTCGGCTACTTGTTTTACGTCGCCAGCGTATCCCAGGTTATCAACGTCTTTGATCAATAAAACTCGCATCTGATATCTTCTCCGGTCTCTTTTTCATTTTCATCAGGGTGTTGGCGCAGGGCACACACAAACGAACAGTATACCGTAAAACTCGACTTTGTCCAAATTGATGGGGCAAAAT
>CAYOXS010000276.1:4149-6317 GCA_964407935.1 uncultured Caldilineaceae bacterium | reverse complement strand
CTGGAAAACATCAAAATTTTGCCGACGCCCGGCCATCCGGTCGTCTATGCCGATTGGCTCCACGCCGGCAGTGATGCGCCAACGGTGATTATTTACGGCCATTACGATGTGCAGCCGCCAGATCCGCTGGACGAATGGCTGACCCCGCCCTTTGAACCAACCATCAAAGGCGACAAAATCTACGGCCGCGGCACCGCCGATGACAAAGGCCAGTTTTTTGCCCACGTGGCGGCGGTGGAGTCGTATCTTAAAACTGCAGGCCGGCTGCCGGTCAATGTAAAATTTATGCTGGAAGGCGAAGAAGAACTGGGCAGCACTCATCTGGAAGAGTTTGTGCAGGAGCATCTGGATTTGCTCCGGGCCGATGTCGCTCTGATTTCCGATACCGGCATTCTTGATCCCGACACGCCGGCGCTGATCACCAGCGTGCGCGGCCTGGTTTACATGGAAGTGACTCTGCGCGGCTCCAGCCGGGATTTGCACTCCGGCATTTATGGCGGCGCGGTAGAAAATCCGCTCAACGCGATGACTCAACTGCTTGGCTCGCTGCGCGATGCGACCGGGCGGGTAACTATCCCCGGTTTTTACGACAAAGTGCGCGAACTGACCCCGGCCGAGCGTGAAGCCATCAACAACGGCCGCTTCACCGAAGCCAACGTGCTGGCCGAAACCGGCGCGCCGGCGCTGTTCGGCGAAGCCGGCTACACTCTGGCCGAGCGGGTGGGCGCGCGGCCCACACTGGATATTCACGGCATTCGGGGCGGGTTTGTGGGCCAGGGCCAAAAAACGGTGATCCCGGCGGCCATTACGGCCAAAGTGAGCATGCGGCTGGTGGCGGACCAGGACGCGGCCGAAGTTGTGGAGCTGTTCACCCGGCACGTGACCGCCATTTGCCCCAAAACAATGACCATCACTGTTGAGACGCTTTCGGCCAAACCGGGCGCGATGGTTGATATGTCGGCGCCGGCTATTGAGGCCGCGGCTCAGGCTTACGAGCAGGTGTTTGGCCGGCGGCCGCTGCTTGTCCGCGAGGGGGGCAGCATTCCGGTGGTGGGCATGTTTACTCACCTGCTGCACGCGCCGGTGGTGATGATGGGCTTTGGCCTGCCGGACGATGGCCTGCACTCGCCCAACGAAAAGTTCCACCTGCCCAATTTTTACCGCGGCATCGAAACGTCAATCCGCTATTTTGAGCTGCTGGCAGGGCGTGCTGGAAACTGATTTTGGAGTTTGACGCAGGAGTCAAAAAGTGTAGCTTTTTGTTCCGAAAGCTCTGCTTTCGGACTCCAAAAAATTACAACAAGGAATGCCTGCACCCGGTACGGGTGAAAATGTAACGTAGGGGCGCTTCACGAAGCGCCCCTGCCCGTCACAATTCGCAATCCATCGCTCTTTTTCTTTCAAATGACGCTGGCGGCTGGCGCTACCTGCTCCGGGTCAAACTCAAACACCGGCCCGTCAAGGCAGGTGAGCCAACCCTCGCCCACCTCGCAACTGCCGCACAGGCCGATGCCGCAGCGCATATGCGCCTCCCAACTCACCTGCACGGGGATGTTCTCCGCCGCGCCGGCAGCCGCCACGGCCCGCAGCATGCCGGTTGGCCCGCAAGTGCAAATGAGCGCCGGCCTGCCCGCCGAACCGGCCAGCGCCGGGGCGATGGCGTCCGTGACCAGCCCCTTTAGCCCCGCCGAGCCGTCTTCGGTCGTAACCCACGTGGCCACTCCCAGCGCCTCAAAGGCCGCCACCAGCAGTAAATCCTGCGCCCGCCGCGCCCCCACAATAACCGACACCCGGTAGTCCTGCGCCAGCGCCACCTCGGCCAGGTAGCGCAGCGGGGCCACGCCGTAACCGCCGCCGATCAGCAGCAGGTGATCGCCGGGGCGGCCGGTGAGCCGGTAGCCGCGGCCCAGCGGCCCGCGCACCCAAATGCTGTCGCCAATGGCCAGCCCGTGCAGCGCCTGGCTCAGCGGCCCGACCGCCGCCACCGTCAAACTGAGCGGGTTGGCGTGGGCCAGGCTGAACGGTTTGTCCGGCCAGCCCGGCAGCCAGGCCATCACAAACTGCCCCGGTTGCGCATCGAGCGCGCCGCCCAGCACAAAGGTTTTATTGGTTGCGTTTTCCTGCCGAATTTCGACAATTTTTAACGGTTGGGGGGTATTGAGTTTCAT
>CAYOXS010000276.1:0-4049 GCA_964407935.1 uncultured Caldilineaceae bacterium | reverse complement strand
ACCGCCGACCCCACGCCGACCACCGTTGCGCCCGCCGCCAGCATTTCCACCGCGTCGCGGCCGGTGGTGACGCCGCCGGTGCCAATAATCGGCACGCTGACCGCCTGCCGGATTTCGTACACGCAGCGCAGGGCGATGGGTTTGAGCGCCGGCCCGGACACGCCGCCAACTTTGTTGTGCAGCACCGGCCGCCCGGAGTCGGCGTCGATGACCATGCCCGGCACGGTGTTGACCGCCGTAATGGCGTCTGCGCCGGCCCGCACCACTGCCGCCGCAATCCGGGCGATGTCCGGCACGTTGGGCGCGAGTTTGACGGCAATCGGAATATTGACCACCCGCCGCACCGCCGCGGTGACAGCAGCGGCGCTCTCAACCGTACCGGCAAAAGGCGTGCCAAATTCATCGCCCACGTTGGGGCAGGAAATATTCACTTCAAGTAGATCGGGTTGGGCCTGGGCAATGGTTTGGGCCACCTCGGCAAATTCGGCCACCGTGCCGGCAAAAATACTGGCAATCAGCGGCACGCCGAGCGGCTGCAGCCGGGCGCGGGTTTGAGCCAGCAGTTCGGCTTCGTGCGCCGCGCCGGGGTTGGTGAGGCCAATGGCGTTGAGCAAGCCGCCGCCAAAATCGAGCGCCACCGGGTTGGGGTGGCCGGGGCGCGGCGTTGGCCCGCAACTTTTGGCGGTGACCATGCCCGCGCCGCTGCGCGCAGCTCGCTCCATCAGCGTGGCGCTGGTGCCAATAATGCCGGAAGCCAGCACAAAGGGCGTGTTCAACTGAAAATCCAAAAAATCGCAGGTCAATCTGGCAGTTTTACTGAGCATGGGCAAATTCCTCAAAAAACGGGTTATTCCGGGCAGATTCATCGGTGTGGCCGGGTAGAAACATTTTTAAAAAACGCCGGGTTATGGTATGGTCTCTGCCACCTTGTAACCGACCCAACTATCAAATCAGGAGAAGCGCGTGCAGACCAGCCCCAAAACTCAAGTTGTCCCCCAAAATAAAAATCGATCAGCGAAGCCGGAGTGGGTGAAAATTGTGACCCAATATCAAACACCCAGCGCGGCCAAAAGCTGGTGGCAGGTAGCCAGCACGGTGATCCCCTACCTGCTGTTGTGGTATTTGATGGCGCTGAGCCTGAACGTTGGTTACTGGCTTACCCTGCTCCTGTCTGTTCCGGCGGCGCTGTTTGTGGTGCGAATTTTTGTGCTCCAGCACGATTGCGGTCACGGCTCGTTCTTTAAATCCCAAAAAATAAACGACCGGCTGGGCATGCTGTTCAGCCTGTTTACGTTTGTGCCCTACCACTACTGGCGACGAACTCACGCCATTCATCACTCCGCCACCGGCGATCTGGAGCATCGCGGCGTTGGCGACTTTTTCACCATGACCGTTAACGAATATCTGGCCGCGTCAAAATGGGGCCGAATTAAATACCGGCTGTACCGCAACCCTGTGACCATGTTTTTTGTCGCGCCGCTGTTTGTGTTTATTATTGGTTACCGCTTTGATTTTTTGCGGCGCAAAAACTGGAAAAAAGAGCGACAGGGGCTGCTATGGACCAACCTGGCGCTGCTGGCGCTGGCATTGTTGCTGATGCTGCTGGTTGGCTGGCAGGAATACCTGTTGATTCAACTGCCCATCACCTACATTGCCACCGGGCTGGGGGCGTGGTTCTTTTTTGTGCAACACAATTTTGAAGACGCCTATTGGGATGAAAAACCAACCTGGGATTACACGGTGGCCGCGCTGCACGGCAGCAGCTACTACAAATTGCCCAAAGTTTTGCAATGGTTTACCGGCAGCATCGGCTTTCATCACATTCACCATCTCAGCCCCAAAATCCCCAACTACCTGCTGGAAAAGTGCCACGCTGAAAACCCGCTGTTTCAAGACCCGCCCACACTAACGCTGGCTTCCAGCTTTTCTACCCTCAATTTGAGCTTGTGGGACGAAGAAGGCCAAAAGTTGATCACCTTTGGCCAGTTGAATAAAATGAGAGAAACCGGACTCGCGCCGGCTTAACCGCCGGGCAAATTTATTGATCGATCGTAAGCGTTAGGAAACTCATTTTGTCATTCTGAACGGAGCGCAGCGGAGTGAAGAATCTCTGAAATTGCGCTCGCATGGAAACGTTGCTGGGGACTCTTCGCTCCCGTTGGTCGCCAGAGTGACAATTGTCGAGTCTCCGAATACACTCAAACCAATTGAAAGCGCTCGCAGGCCAGAGGCATATCTGGCGCGGGCGCTTTGTCAATTTTCGGCCAGATACTTTTTGACCGTCTCAAAATCTTCGGCGTTGATGCGCCCGGCTCGATACAGCACTTCCAGTATCCCCGACATTTTCAGGGCGGCGCGCAGTTGATAGCCGGCTGCGGCCAGATTTTCCGGCCCGCCCTGCTCCCGGTCAATCAGCACGGCCACATCGGTTACGCGCAGGCCAACGCCTTCTAATTGCCGGATGGCTTTGAGCACGCTGCCGCCGCTGGTGACCAAATCCTCAATCATCACCGCCGTATCGCCCGCCGTAAAAACCCCTTCGACGGTTTTGCCGGTGCCGTGCTCTTTGACTTCTTTGCGCGGATAAATCAGCGAGCTGCCGGTTTCCAGGGCCACTGCCGTGCCGAGGGTCAGCGCGGCATACGGCACAGCGGCCAAATGCTGGTACTGAAGCTGATTGAGCAGGCCGGCGTAGGCGTGCGCCGCCCGGCGCAGCAGCGAGGCGCTGGCGCTGATCCGGCGCAGGTCAATATAAATGGGCGACTGCTGACCGCTGGTCAGGGTAAAATTGCCAAACTGAATGCAGCCGGCATCGTGCAGTTCCAGAATAAGCTGCTGGTGGACCGCCGCCGAGGGGATTGTCCGGCGGGCCTCATTTATCTGCTTACGCAGCTCCAGCGCCGCCTGGCGGGGATCATCCACGTACAGCACAGCCCGAGACACCGGCACAATCAGCCCGCTGCCGGCGGCGTTCAGCCCGGCGGTCAGGGCGTCTTCCAGATTGCCGCCCTGCGCGCCCACTCCCGGCGCCAGAATCCAGTTGTTGGGGGCAATTGTCCGCACCTGCCGCAGCGAATTGGGCCGGGTCGCGCCCACCACAAAACCAATCTGGCTGTGATTGCCCCACTGCTGGGCGCGCTGGGCAATGTACTCAAACAGGTGCTGCTCGTGGCCGTAGTGCTGCACTTCCGGCGCGGACGGGTTTGAGGTGTAGCACAGGATAAATGCCGCAACGCCGGAATAGGCCAGAAACGGAGCCACGCTGTCTTGCCCCATATAGGGATTCAGGGTGACGGCGTCCGCGCCGAGCACTTCGATGGCGGCGCGGGCGTAGGCCGTGGCGGTGCTGCCAATATCGCCGCGTTTGATGTCGAGCAGCACCGGGATGTTATCGGGCACGGCAGCGATGGTTTGGCGCAGCGCCTCCATGCCGTCGCCGCCAAACTGCTCGTAAAATGCGCCGTTGGGCTTGTAGCAGCACACCAGGTCGGCGGTTTGCTCGATGATGCGCCGGCCCCAGTCAACGAGGGCCGCGGTGGTGATGGTTTTTGGAAAGAAGGCCGGGAATTTGAACGGGTCGGGGTCCAGCCCCACACACAGCAGCGAATTGTTGCGTTCAACGGCGGCGGTCAGTTTTTCGGTAAAAGACAGTTGGCTTGTCACAATTGTTCCTCGCAGAAAATGGCGGTGATGTCGGGCCGATTATAGAGTTTGCCCATCGCTTTGTCAACATGGTTTCAGTTTTGTTTAATCCGTGGAAAACCAGCCGGAGACAAATCTGGCTCGGGGCAGCCGTTCCGGCGAAAAATCGTCGGCGGCTCCGCCAAAACCCTGAATTACGGTGATGGGTTTGCCCATATTGGCAGCGGTAATAATTTCCCGGCGCGACTGGTTGCCGCCGCCCAGCAGCATAAATTCATCGCAAATGCGCAAAAACGCTCCCGATTCATCACCAAAATTGTGGCCCACCGGAATGAGGTACTCCATTTTGGCCACGTCAAAATCCAGCGCGATGTCGGGGGTAACGCCCATCGCGGTGATGCCCAACT
>CAYOXS010000275.1:1395-8003 GCA_964407935.1 uncultured Caldilineaceae bacterium | reverse complement strand
GCCAGTTCGGGCGGAAAAATATCAAAATCCGTTTTGCCGGTCACTTCTGGCTGCGAGGTGACACCCAGATAGTGCAAATGGGCGGCATTGTTAATAACAAACCGGCTCTCGGTATCTTTCACAAAAATCGCATCCGGGATTGAGTCGATGACGCCGCGCAGCAGGTTGCGCTGTTCTTCCAATTCCTGTTGGGTCTGTTCGCGGCGGGCAATTTCGGCTTGCAGGATTTCATTTTTTTGCTGCAAATGTTTTTGCATTGCCCCCAAAATCAGGTGAGTATTAACCCGCACCAACAATTCTTCCAGCGAGATGGGTTTGGTTACAAAATCCACCCCGCCCACGGCAAATGCTCTGATTTTGTTCTGCACCGAGTCGTAGGCGCTGGTAAAAATTATGGGGATGTCTCTGGTATCCGGCCTGGCCTTCAGGCGCTCGCACATGGTAAAGCCATCCATTTGTGGCATCATAATATCTAGCAGAATCAGGTTTGGCCGTAAATTAATGGCCTGTTTCAGGCCAACTTCGCCGTTGGCGGCGCAGCTTACCCGGTAGCCGTTGTGTGACAGAGCAAACCGCAGGGTTTCGCGGCTGCTGGCGTCATCCTCAATCACCAAAATGGTAGCTGCATTCAACTCGAGGTCATCATTGGCGGATTTGTGGGATAAAGCCTGTTCCGCTTGTTCGCGGCGGGCAATTTCAATTTCAAGCTGACGGTTTAGCAGTTCAAGTTCTGCGGAACGGGCTGCCAGGTGAGTTGACAGCTCGGCCAGCTCATAACGGCTGGCTTCGATGGTGATCAGATCGCGGTAGGAACGCAGCGAGGTAAGTACGGTGGTGGTGAGCTTCTGCCGGGAAAATTCGGTTTTGAGCCGGTAATCGTTGATATCGTACCCGGTAATAATATCCTCTTCGCTTCGGTATTGCGATTGGCCGGTGAGCATAATAATACGCACCAGCGAATTGCCAAGGTTGTTTCTAATAAAATCCGCTACCCTCAGGCCAGAGTCAAGCTCTTCCATTACCATATCCAAAAAAATCAGGGCCGTGTCGGGGTGCTGTTGGATAAGGGTTTTGGCTTCGGCCCCGGAGTAGGCGGACACAAACTCGAGCGGGAGTCCTTCAAACGTAAATTTCTTGAGAAAAAGCATGATCATTCTGTGGTTGTGCTGATCGTCATCAACCAGCAGAATTTTCCAGCTTGCTCTTTTCGCTACCCGCTGTTGTCCGTTATTTTTTAAAGTAGTTTGACTCAACATAATTTTCTCCTGTTGAGTTGTACAGGCGCGCACAAATTCTATATGTTATCGGCCGCATTGTCGTCTGCGGCCATAAACATGCCGTAAATTTTTTTATGATCCGTCGCATCAATATCAGAGCGTTAACAATCAGGAATGGGGTTGAAATATGCGCTGTTGACCGCCACCGAGGGAGTCGAACCTTCGGCTTCCGGCAGCCCACCCAGCGGTCAACACCGCACATTTTTTCCGTTGCTAAATTAATTATCGGCACAAATAGCCTGTTTCTGCATAAAAAACAGGTAAAGACCGGACAAAAACAATGCGGCGGTTGAAAATTCAACCGCCGCACAGGTGAGAGGAGAAAAAATGAAACCGGTTAGCAACATCAAAAAGAAGAGATAAAGCTATCCCAGCGCCGGCGCCAACACGCCGCCAAGCTGGTGGGTAAATTCGCTTTTGCAGGAACCGCAGATGGTGTGAGTTACGTTGTTTTCCGTGACCAGCAGACTAATATTTTCTATCTTAACCCAGCGACCATTGCCATCTTTGGCGCTGTTGCACCAGGCGCAGACAACAACCAGATTGTTCTCCAGTGGCGCAGCGGAGCGTTTTCGGCTGCAATTACGGGATGCGGATTGAGATTTATCTAAAACTGTAAACATTTGCCTGCCTCCGTGGGTTCAAAATACCGCCCTGTTGATTATGATTGTAACACGTCTCTAACTAATTGTATGTAAACTCTCTGTAATATTGTCATAAAATTCACGTAAAAGACAGGGCAAGACTCAAGTTTGCCGGTGAGAGGTCGAAAATGTATGTGAGACTGACTACCAACAAATTTGCAGCCCATGAATCGGTTCAACCTGCTTATTTTATTATTTTTAATCACGCTGACTACCGCCGCATGCGGGGTGCAGTTTGCCCCCGGCGAAATTCAATTTTTTACCGGTCCGGAACCGGTTGTTGCCGCTACGCCCACGCCTTGGCCACCCCCTACCCCGGAACCAACCGCCACGCCGGTGCCCACCGCGGATTATACGGTGGTACCGGCCGCGGTCCCCGCACCGCCGGCACCCCCCTCCATCACGGGCGCCAAAGATGTTTCAATTATCAAATACAATGATACAGAAACCGCGCTGGTTTTGGTTGACGGCGTTGAATACACTCTGCCCTACGCCACGCTGCCGCCGCCTCCACCACCGCCACCCGCGCCGCCAACGGCGCAGTCGCAGGATTGGGATTCTCGCCTGGACGGGTTGGGGGTGTGGGTCAGCCGGAGCCAGCCGGCAACCGGCCAGCCGGTTTTTCGGTTGATCAAGCTTGAGTACGAGGACGAGACGCAATCGAACGGGCTGCATCACATTTACGTTGAAGTGCTCGATGAAAGCGGCCAGCGCATTTTGGGCCAGCCGGTCATCCAGGCCTGGAACACCGGGCAGGCGGTCGGCCACACCGAAAACAAGCCCTGGCCAGAATACGCCCTCAATTTTCCCATGTATGGCGCCCAAGGCCCGGATAATTACACTGTTTACGTTACCGGCGCCCGCAGCGATGTGGTCAACGGTCTTGGATTACCGGCTGGGCGGCCGGTTAATTACCGGCTCACCTTTCAGCGCCAGTATTGATCAGGTTGAATTTAAGCCAAAATGGGGTTAAAATTGAGGTCAGCAATCAATTCTTTGGTGGAAACGCCTATGATCCGCAAAAAAATTCTGGTGGTTGAAGACGAACACACAACGCGCCGGATGCTGTCATTTAATCTCAAACAACAGGGATATGATGTCGTTGAGGCCGAAGACGGCACAACCGCCCTGCAACTTGTTTTGGCCGAAAAACCCGACCTGGTTTTACTGGATATTATGATGCCCGGTGAGAACGGGTTTGAAGTTATCAAACGCATCAGAGCCAATCCCCAGATTGCCGAAACAAGTATCATTGTCTTAACCGCGCGGGCGGGTCTGGGCGACAAAAAGTTTGCCTTTAAGGCCGGCGCCGATGATTACCTGACCAAGCCCATTAACCTGCAAGAACTCAACAGCAGAATTGAAGAATTTCTGGCCAAAGTCGACGCCGATATTATCCCGGAACCCGTACTGGCTCCCGGACAGGTGATTGGTGTGTTTAGCCCGCAGCGAAAAATGGGTACCACCACCCTGGCCCTCAAGCTCAGCGAGGCCGTTTGCAAGCAAAAAAAACATCCGGTTGTTCTGGTTGATCTGGCTCTGCCTGTTGGCAATATCGCGCCGCTGTTGCAGCTCAACCCGGCCGAAAACACGGCCAAACTGCTGTCGCTGCCCACCACGCAAATTACAATCAAAACGGTCAATCGTTTTATGCAGGCCTCCAGCAGCGATTACCAGGTTATTCCGGCCCCGGCCAGCAACCTGACTGCCGAGGTTGGCCCCACTACAGACAACCTGGTTCGCCTGCTGGAAGTGCTCACCGAAGCCAGCTACATCTCCATTTTTGACCTCGGTTCTGCGCTCACTGAATTGAGTCTGGCCGCCATTCAGCGCTGCGACAAAGTGTTTGTGCTCACCTCCGGCCAACCTTCAGCTAACGAGTCGCTCGATAACTTTCTCATTTTGGCCCGCAAACTGGGGTTTGATCTGGCCCGGCTGCTGCCCGTGGTAAACCAGCTCTACGGGCCGGTGGGCAACAGCATTGTTCTGGCCCGCTCGCCCATTGCCCGGGTGCCGTACATGCAAACTCAATCCAGCGAATTAATGTGGGCCAATGAACTGGCTCTCAAAAAACTGAGCGCCATCATCACCTCGTAACCGGTTGGCAACCTCAACTCGACCCCGTCCGCAGGACATGAGTCCGCCTATCCTTGCTTTTTTAGCAGGCTGATGATAGATTAGTTGGGTAACGGCAAGTGACAATCTGGACTCCCTTTTATCAGCCAACTCCTGTTAAAATAGCGCCGCAGGCCGGGGGGCTTGGGGGGTAGCTCCCCCCAATAACCATTTTCATTCTTTGGTGTCGAACCCCCGGTTCTGTCAGGCTCCTCTGAAGATACAATTCAAGAGTCAGGAGTCAGGAATTAGGGAAATACTCAGCCAGGGACAAAAAATCAAATACAGTTTATGGAGGAGACGCCATGGCCAGCATCCTAGTTGTTGACGACGAAGAACGCGTTGCGCTCAGTATAGAACGCAGTTTGCAGCCTTACTACCAGGTGCGGGTAGCCTATAACGGTACAGACGCTCTCAAAATTGCCCGGCGAGTCAACCCCAACCTGATTATTCTGGATATTATGATGCCCGGCATGGACGGGCTACAGGTTTGCCGCGAAATCCGCTCCGATCCCATTTTGAAATCGGCCCCGATCCTGTTTTTAACGGCTCGCGGCCGGGTTGAGGACCGGATAGAGGGGTTTGAAGCCGGCGCCGATGATTATTTGACCAAGCCGTTTGATGTGCGTGAACTACTGCTCCGGGTCAAAGCCATTTTGAGCCGCGTTGCTCACCCTCAGGATGAAAAACCGCCCGCCGATACCATTACCGTGGGGCTGCTCAAACTCAATTGCCAAAATTACCAGCTCACCACCGGCGAAAAAACCATCCTCCTGACCCCGGTAGAGTTTGACCTGATGTACCACCTGATGAGCCATCCCGGGCAGGTTTTTAGCGGCGAGCGGCTGCTCCGTGAACTGTGGGATTATCCCAGCGATACCGGCAGCCCGGATTTGGTGCGAATGCACGTGCGCAACCTCCGGCTAAAAATTGAACCCGACAGCCGCAATCCGCGTTTTTTGCTCACCGTACCCAGACACGGCTACACCATTGCCACCGACTAACCCAATCAACCCGTATTCCCGGGCCTGACAGATCAACACCCTGCCAGGCCTTTTCAAATGAGTTTCAACATGGACCTACAAAATCACATTCTGGTTGTCGATGACGAAGCAAGCGTTTGCCGCGTTTTAAAACGAATCCTTGACGCCGAAGGCTACCACGTAACCACCGCCACCAGCGGAGCAGAAGCCAAAACCCTGTTACAACAACAGCCCATTGATCTGGTTGTGTCTGACCTGGTTATGCCAGAATTTACCGGCCTGGATTTGCTCACCTGGGCTAAATCCAATTTTCCGGAGATTGAATTTATTTTAGTAACCGGCTACGGCACTATCGAATCAGCGGTGGAAGCGCTGCGGCTGGGCGCTCACGATTACCTGACCAAACCCATCAACAACGCCGAGTTGGCGCACAGCGTTCATCGCGCCCTTGGCTACCAGCGCAGCCGCTCCGAACACCAAAAACTGATCAACACGCTTCAGGAAAGCAACAAAAATCTCACCAAAATGCTCGAGGCCAGCAACCGGCTGGCCCATCTCAGCCCGCTGCCCCATTTGGTGCTCAATGAAATTCCGGAAATCGCCCACCACCAGCTTGATCTGAAAGTGGCCATCAGCGCCTTTATGCCCAGCGACTCCCAGTTGGAAACCGTTGCCCCTGACCAGTTTGTTGAGCATTGGTGGGGCCAGCAGTTGGTGCACCATCAACTCACCGAAGCGACTTTGCGTAATCTGTTGGCTGCCGGTAAACGGATCAGCCAATCGTTTTTGTTTGATCCCCTGAAACAGCCTTTTCCGTTTCCGTTTGACACCCTGCCAGACCCGCCAGATTCGCTCACGCCGCTGCTGGCCATTCCGCTGGATACCCGCGGCGGCAAACTGGCCGGTATTTTGTGGATCATTGATGTAGAACTGCCCGCCTCAATTGAAACAATTCTGCGGCTGGAAATATTTGCCAACCAGATTGTCGGCGCGCTGGAAAATTCGCGTCTGTTCTCGCAGCAAATCAACCAGTTGCGGGCGCGTAACACGCTGGTGAGCGCCGGCCAGCGCATTGCCACTATGCTGGACCGCGCCGAGGTGGTCAACACCGTGCTGGAGGCCACCCTGCGCGTGATTCCCCACGTTGAACTGGCCGCGCTCTATTTTAGAACCAACGTTGAAAACGATCTGGAAGTAGTGGCGCTCACCGCCAAAAATGAGCGCCTTACAACTTCACCCATCGATCAGAGCCTCATTGCGCAGGCATTGGTTGACCGGCAGCCAATTTACCAACCCACCTGGCAGCCGCACCCCGATCAACCGGCCCGGTCGCTGATGATTGAACCGCTGGCGGTGAGCGCCGTGCCAATGGGCGCGCTGGCGCTCATCGGCCAAAAGTCCAATGCCTTCAACGAAGACCTGCACCAGATTTTGACCATGCTGGCCAATCAGGCCGCCATCGCCCTGCAAAACGCGCTGCTGTACGCCGAAGCGCAGCGCGTGGACGAAATTGAGGCGCTGTACGAAGCCGGCCGGGCCATTGACCGCACCCTCAATTTGCAGGAAACGCTGACCACCACAATGGCGGT